>JAUWTJ010000016.1 GCA_030614785.1 Alphaproteobacteria bacterium
TCGCAGGAAAGACATTTTTCCCTTGATCCGGCAGTTGCAAAAACAGTTGCGCCGCGCTGTTTGGCGATTTGAATAGCGGTGGTTCCAATGCCGCTTGAGCCGCCGTGGATGAGGACGCTCTCGCCGGCTTTCAGGCCACCGCGATCAAAGACATTGGTCCAGACGGTAAAAAACGTCTCGGGTAATGCCGCCGCCTCGATGAAGGAAAACCCTTCTGGAATGGGTAGCAACAGGGGCGCATCGGCAACGCAATATTCGGCATACCCTCCGCCGCTGACGAGAGCGGCAACCTTGTTGCCGATGGCGGCCGTTGACACCTTGTCTCCAAGAGCGACCACCGTACCCGCAATCTCCAGGCCGAGCGTATCAGGCGCGCCGGGAGGTGGTGGATAGAGGCCGAGACGCTGGACGACATCGGGACGATTGACCCCGGCTGCCGCCACCTGGATCAGGACCTGGCCCTCACCCGGGTGCGGGGTTTCGATGGATTTGATCTCCAGGACCTCTGGCGCGCCCGGGGTCTCGATGTGGATCGCTTGCATGGTGGCGGGGATGTTTGTGTCGGTGTCAGTCATAGGGTTTTGTCCTTGGCCCATTGAAAAGCGTGATTTACCTGTATGGACTCTTGTGGCAGGGCGAGGCAAAATTCAAGGGAATAAGGGATCTTTGGGAGTGATGTCACACCGGAGACTGCAAGCAGACGGAAGGAGTGTAGCGCCTGTGACCATGGATGGAGACGATCCACGCAAGACGAACTATGACTTTGCCAAAGAGCCGCTCGACAGTTTGTCTATTGATGAACTGACGCACCGGATTGACCAGCTTCGCCTTGAAATTTCCCGCTGCGAGAATGAGATTGTGGCTAAACAGTCCACCAAAATGGCGGCCGACAGCTTCTTCAAAAAGTAGGCTGCGGACTGTTGTGGGACAGAAGGCCGAGTTCCCGGCAATTTCGGTTTCTCCCGCACCGACCTTTCAAATTAATTTACAAGAAGTTAAAGCAGAAAAGCACTCTAACTCTTTGGTTTTACGGAAGTTATTTTACTTTTCCGGAATCTGTTTCAGCTTGAGACAGATTCCCGGCTTCGACTCCGGCACGCTTCCTGCTAAGGTTGGGGAGTAAATGAAGGGGCCGCAATTGGCCGTGTTTGGGTAGTCTTTAAAATCAGGGTGGGTGTCCGGTATGCGTAGCGATGACGAATTAAAGGGTGACAGGGCGATCGCAACGATTGCTCCAACAAAGTGGCTGGCGGATTTTGATGAGCCTGTGCAGGATTTTGCCGGTTCAGAAATGTTTGCGCGATTGTTCAAGGATGGCATGGCGCTGGTCGAGGATACTGCCGCCTATCTCGATGGCCCAGGGCGTACCGAATCAAAGCTCCTGCCGCGCAAGGTTGCGCTCGCCTATGCCGGCGAGAGTATGCGCCTGACGACACGGTTGATGCAGGTTGCCTCATGGCTACTGGTTCAGCGGGCGATCAAGGAAGGCGAAATGGCGCCCGAAGAAGCGTCCGGCGACAAGTACCGCCTGAGCGCTCAGGAGATTTGCCAGGGACGATCAATGGATGCTGCAGAGCTTTTACCGCAGCGTTTGCTGGAGCTGCTTGAAGTGAGCGAAAAGATTTATGACCGGGTGGACCGGCTTGATGGTTCGATGTTCCGCAATCCGGTTGGCCGGACAGAAGTGACACTGGTGTCAAAACAACTGTCTCGCCTTGAAGAAGCCTTTGGCGGTCCTGTTCAGTAGTTGAACAGAACCGGTATTCGGAAGGGAGCCTGTTTCGCTATCCCCTGGAGTGAAACGGACATAAGCAAAAACGCCGCAGCTTTTACAGCGCGGCGTTTTTTTCATTTGGGTGATCAGCAAGGGACGATGACCCCAAATGTCTTGTCATAGACCGGGGCCCACCGGGCACAGGAGGATTGAATTGCCTTGATATCCATTTCAGGACTTTTTCCGTTTTGAAGGCGCTTTTCCTGCAAGCAAGGCCCATATGACCAGGCCAACGTAGAGCAGGGAAAGGGCGACCAGCGTGATCCATGCAAAGGTCAGGACTGCGGCGCCAATAAAGACAAAGCCAACGATGAGGAATTTCACATTCTCGCGCGAGACCGTCATGGCTCTGAACGACCAGGTGGGAATGTGGCTGATCAGCAAAAGCCCGATGCCGATCATGTAAAAGCAGATGATACCCGCAGGCACAAGCGGTGCGTCCGCGATGGCGAAGGACGCGAACATGGGCATCATGACCAGCCCCGCTCCGGCGGGGGACGGCACGCCGGTATAGTAACCGCCATCGTCATTCTCAATATCAGATTTATGAACGACATTGAACCGCGCCAGGCGCAGAACGCAGCACACCGCAAAAATCAGCACAGAAATCCATCCGGCACTGGGCATGTCCTGCAGCGCCCAGAAATAAATCACCAGCGGCGGCGCCACGCCGAAATTGACAAAATCGGCCAGGGAATCCAGCTCAGCCCCCATTTTACTGTCGCTCTTGAGCAAGCGCGCCAGTTTCCCGTCCAGTCCATCCAGGACACCAGCCGCCAGAACAAGCAGAACCGCGCGTTCATAATTCCCCTGAAATCCGAACCGGATCGCGGTCAGTCCGGCGCAAATCGCAACGATGGTCAGCAAGTTGGGTAGAAGATGTATAATCGGGAGATCTGTTTTCAGCTTGCCCTGGTGGTTGCGCAGGGGAGTGTCTTGTTGTTTATCCGGGTGTTTGTCTGGCGGCTTTTGCATGGATCAGTCCACCCTTCCTTCGCGTGCGTCTTCTGAAGATTGCAGATCCGCAAGAATTGATTCACCCGCCACCATGGTTTGGCCCAGGCTGACGTGCGGCTCCACGCCCTCGGGCAAATACACATCAAGCCGGGAGCCAAACCGGATCAGACCAAATCGTTCTCCGGTTTTCACCTTTTGCTCTGGCTTAACAAGGCAAACGATGCGCCGCGCGACCAAGCCTGCGATCTGAACAACCGCGATTTGTCTGCCGTCATCCATCTTTATACAAAGGCTATTGCGCTCATTGTCAACGCTGGCCTTATCCAGAGACGCGTTAAGAAACTTTCCTGGTCGGTAAGAGATTGCCGTCACCTGTCCTTTGATCGGTGCCCGGTTCACATGACAATTGAACACGTTCATAAAGACGCTGACGCGGGTCAGTGCCTGTGATGACATTCCAAGTTCGACGGGTGGGACTGCTTTTTCGATCAACGAAACGATGCCGTCCGCCGGGCTGACAATCAGTCCTGCGCGCACCGGAGTGGTGCGCCTGGGGTCACGGAAGAAATAGTAACACCAAACGGTCAGACCGACGCCGATCCAGCCAAGAAAATTTGACAGCAGGAAAAGTAACAAGGTGGCGACGGCAAAGACGGCGACAAATTTTCTGCCCTCCGGGTGCATCGGCTTCAGAAATGTTTCGAGCATTGTCATTGATGTTGTGCCTGGCAGGTTGTTTGAAACGGGGTTGTTGATCGGATCGTGAAAGTAGCATGGTACACTTGTCCCCGCCAAATACCATATCCGAACATTACACCGACACAATTCGCAGCGCCATTTGCCGTGTCGCGAAAGCGAAAAAACACAAGAAAAAACGCCGCGCTTTGACAAGCTGCGGCGTTTTTCGGTGTTCTGCAGGCTTTGACCTTGCGCCTTCGCTAGCCCGATTAGCTGGCGAGGAAACCTTCGAATTTCTTTTTGAATTTGCCAACGCGGCCAGCAGCATCGACGAGGTGGTGGCTGCCACCGGTCCACGCCGGATGGGAGGTCGGGTCAATATCAAGGGTCAGGGTGTCGCCTGCCGAGCCGTAGGTAGAACGCGTCTCGTAAGTGGTCCCGTCGGTCATCACAACGGTGATCATATGATAGTCGGGATGGATGTCTTGTTTCATAACCTGAACTCCGGAAGGCCCGTTTGAGGGTGCTTTTTCTTACTCGAGCGCCAGTTGCATAACCGCAATGTCGCCAAAAACGAGCCCGGTATATACAGGCAGGCTATGGCCTCCGCAAGGGAAAAACCGGCTCGCCGCAGGGGAAAATTTCCCGCAATTGATCACATGTGGCGATTATCGTCTTGCATTGATGGCGCGAAGCACTGATTTTGGCCACGACGGGGCGAAAAGCTCCGGTTTGTGCGGGATTCAAACTTTTGAAGAGGACTTTATGGCGAGACGTGGTTCAGGCAGCAAAGATCTCGAGGATCGCCCCACCTCGCGGAACGTCGGTGCCTTGCGCGGCCTTGTGCCCTTCGTTTTGAGATACAAGGCGCGCCTCGCCTTAATCTTTATCATGTTGTCGGTGGCTTCAGCGGCGACGCTGGCGATGCCCTACGGGGTTGGCATCCTCATCGACAACGGGTTTTCGGACGGGCCGACCGGCGAAACTGCGGGTGATATTGATCAATATTTTGGTTTCTTTCTTGCCCTGGCGACGGTCCTGGCGCTGTCCTCGGCGGGGCGCTTTTACTTTGTTATGTGGATGGGTGAACGGGTTGTCGCTGACGTGCGCAAGGCAGTCTACAGGCATTTGATGGACCTGAGCCCGAGCTTCTATGAAAAGACCAAAACCGGAGAGATTCTCTCTCGGCTCACCAAGGACACGACGCTTATTCAGTCAGTGGTGGGCGCCAGTGCCTCGATCGCGCTGCGCAATGTCTTCATGCTGATTGGCGCATTTGGCCTGTTGATTTATACCAGCCCGAGACTTTCCGCCTATTTCGTCATTCTCGCGCCGATGGTCATCCTGCCGCTCATTGTTGTTGGCCGACGTGTCCGCGGGCAATCCAGCCAGGCACAGGAGAAAGTTGCCGACACAAGCGCGCTTGCCGGCGAAAGCCTCGCCGCCATCCAGACCGTGCAGAGCTATACGCAAGAAAAAAGAGAGGCGGCCCGGTTCGATGACTATACCGAATTTGCTTTCAAGGCGGGCAAGCGGCGCATTTCATCGCAGGCTGCCTTGACGGCCACCATCATCTTCCTGGTTTTCGCAGGCATCGTTGGCGTGCTATGGGCCGGCGCTCGACTTGTTGCCTCCGATCCTGATTTCACCGGCGGTACTCTTGCCCAGTTTATTCTCTACTCGGTGCTTGCTGCCAGCTCTATGGGCGCGCTCAGTGAGGTCTGGAGCGAAGTTCAAAGGGCGTCCGGGGCTGCCGAGCGTCTGATGGAACTGCTGAAGATACCGAGTGATATTGTTGCGCCGGAGAAACCCGAGACATTGCCTGACCGGGTCGAGGGTGCACTGGTGTTTGACAATGTCACCTTCAAATATCCAACTCGTGATCATGTGGAGGTCTTAAGGGAGTTCTCCCTCAAGATTGCGCCGGGCGAAAAGATCGCGCTGGTTGGTCCCTCGGGCGCGGGCAAGACCACGGTCTTCCAACTGCTGTTACGATTTTATGATCCGCGCAAGGGGTGCATCACCATCGAGGGCAGGGATCTGCGCACCCTTGATCCGGTTGATCTGAGAAATCAGTTTTCGGTGGTCTCGCAAGACCCGGTTATTTTTGGAACGACGGCGCGCGCGAATATTCTTTATGGCCGTCCCGATGCGAGCGATGAGGAGGTCGAGGCGGCGGCCGAGGCTGCAACGGCTGACCGGTTTCTGGAAGCTTTGCCGCAAAGCTATGACACGGACCTCGGCCCCAACGGCGTCACGCTTTCGGGTGGGCAACGCCAGCGCGTGGCGATCGCCCGGGCCGTGCTACGCGACGCGCCTATTCTCCTGCTCGACGAGGCGACCAGCGCTCTTGATTCAGAAAGTGAGAGCCTCGTGCAAGGTGCCCTTGACACGTTGATGGAAGGCCGCACGACACTGATCATTGCGCACAGGCTTTCAACGATCCTCAAGGCTGACCGGATCGTGGTTCTCGACGAAGGGCGGATCGTTGATATCGGGCGGCATGACGAACTGGTGGCAAAAGGCGGCCTTTACGCCCGGCTGGCAGAACTCCAGTTTAATGCTAAGATAACCGATATTCGCGCCCATACGACAGGGGACACAAGAGGGTAATCGGGGAGATCCGGGCGCATCTGATCTTCCAAAAAGGGGGAGTTTTTATGCGTGCGGGCGGTGTTATTCTCAGTTTGTTGATTGTCGGCGGATGCCTTGGGGGGATCCGGGTCTTTGGGACGCTGAAGGCCGGCGGCGCCTTTGCCACAGTTGAAACCAACTATGATTTGAGCTGTACGCAGGTGCTGGGTGTGCCTGGCACTGAAGATCTTGTCATTGATCGCAGCACCGGTGTGGTTTTTGTTTCTTCCCATGACAGGCGGGCCGAGCTTGCCTTTGGGGGTGAGAAAAACGACCTCCGCGGCGGTATCTATGCCTACGACCCCGGGCGGCCGTCTTTGGGTTTTGCAGAACTGACAGCCGTGAATAAGGACGGTGCAGGTCCACAGGGATTTCGCCCGCACGGACTTTCTCTGTATACGGCGGCAGATGGCACCAGGACGCTCATGGTCGTCAATCATCCCGATGGCGTGGAAAACACAGTCGAAATCTATGATGTGATTGACGCAGATGATAAAGAAAATGGACTGCCGCGCCTTGCCTATCGGATTACGGTGACCAGTCCTTTGCTCGTTAACCCCAATGATCTTGTGGCTCTTGATGCGGTGCGGTTTTATGCCACCAATGACCATGGTTCAAAACATCCCACGGCGCGCATGCTGGAAGATTATTTGAGGCTCAATCTGGCTTCGGTGGTTTATTTTGACGGTGAGGTATTTCGCACAGCACTTGGCGGGCTGACTTTCGCGAATGGTATTGAGGTCAACGGGTCAGGTGATGAGATCTATGTTGCGGAGACCACGGATGGCCGGGTTGGTTCGTATACCATCGATCCTGAATCCGGGGATCTGGAATTCAAGCGCAAGTGGGATCTGAAATACGGCGTTGACAATATCGATGTTGCTGCCGACGGCAGCCTGTGGATCGGCGGGCATCCGAAATTACTGGATTTTGTGGCTCATTCACAGGACCCTCGCGTCCTGTCAGCGGGCAAGGTCGTTCGTATTGATCCGGCCAGCAAGGAAGAGCCGAAACGCATTTTCCAGACCGATGGTGATATTATTTCAGGACTCTCGGTCGCGGCTGAATACGCTGGCAAGATTGTCATGGGGCAGGTTTTTGGTGACGGTCTGCTTGTTTGCGAGTGAAGGCTAACGCTCGGTCAGCTTGAATTCGATGCGGCGATTGCGGCGCAGCGCCAATTTGGTCCCGGAGGTATCGAGTGGCTGAAATTCACCAAAGCCGGCGGCAACCAGATGGTTCGGATCGACATCTTCGCCCACGAGAAAGGTGACCACGGAAATTGCGCGGGCGCTTGACAGGTGCCAGTTTGACGGAAATTGCGGCGTCTTGATCGGCACGGCATCGGAATGGCCATCGACCCGCAGCACCCATTTGATGTCATCCGGGATGGTCATTGTGATTTCGCGCAGGGCCCCCGCGATCTTCTTCAGTTCAGAGCGACCGGCCGGGTTAATGTCTGCTGATCCGGAGTCAAACAGAACCTCCGACTGCAGAATAAAGCGATCTCCAACGACCTCAATATCGTCGCGGTCACCCAGAGCTGTTCTGAGGCGGCCAAAGAATTCGGAACGATAGCGGGCCAGTTCCTGAACCTTTTGGGCCAGAGCAGCATTGAGACGTTTGCCCAGGTTGGCAATCTCGGCCTGAGAGGCGGTGTCGCGTGCCTCCGAGGCATCCAGAGTTGCTTGCAGGCTGGCGATCTGTTGGCGCAGGGCCGCCATCTGCTGATTGAGCAGTTCGACCAGTGCCCGGGCTTCCGCAGACAATGCTTTTTCATCATCAACGGTACTTTCAAGACCGCGAATGTCGCCTTCGGCTTCGGCCAGAAGTCCCTGAAGGTGGATGATCCGAGCGTTGGCGGCATCGCTGGTATCGTCGGATGATACGAGCGTCGCGGAGAGCTGCGCCATTTGCATCTCATAGCCGCTTGCCCGGTCCTTTTCCAGATCGAGCAGTTCGGCGAGTTCGGCAATGCGGGCATTCAGCCGTTCCATGGCCTCATCGCGGCCGCTTAACGCCTGGCCGAGGAAAAACTGGGCCAACACAAAGATCGAGAGCAGGAAAATTAGAACCAGAAGAAGCGTTGTCAGGGCATCGACGAAGCCTGGCCAATAGTCTGCGGAAAAGCCGCGGGATCGTCTGGTTCGGGCGCTGCGAGCCATGGATGTTACCTCTGGCGATGATCGCTATCGAAATGGGCGATGGGGTCTTCTGCAGCTTTGACAAGACGATCAATGGCGGGCTTCAATGTCTCGGTACTTTCCTTGCTCGATGATGCGGTCATTCCCGTTATCGTATGCTCCAGCGATCGGATTGCGCCATAAAGCTTGTTGATGGCCTCGTGATTGAGCCCGCCGCCGCCGGAAGGAGACCCGCCGTCGGTACTGACTTGCGTGCGGGTCGATAAATATTCCTCAAGTTCGTTGTAGAACCGGTTTTGCGCCTGGCCCGCCCGCAGATCTAGGAAACCCAAAATCAGAGAACCCGACAGTCCGAAGAGAGACGATGAGAAGGCAATGGCCATGCCGCTCAGGGGCGCTTCAAGGCCGGCGATGAGTTCTTCAAACACGGACTGTGAGGCGCCGGCAGCAGGTGTCAGGGCACGGATGGATTCAGAGACAGCGGTAATTGTCTGGAGCAAGCCCCAGAAGGTTCCCAGCAGTCCGAGGAACACAAGCAACCCGATCATATAACGTGAAATCTCGCGGCTCTCGTCAAGGCGCGATCCGATGGAATCAAGAATTGAGCCAAGGGCTGTTGCCGAAAGCGAGGTTGCTCCGCTGCGGTCGCGCAACATGGCGGCCATGGGGGCGACGAGTTCCGGCGGCGCATAATCGTGATGGCTCCCGATCCGGCCGGGTGCACCGTGGTCATCCATGCGGAAATTCTCGATCCAGTGAACCGAAGGTGTGAGGCGAAAGACCTGAGCGAATGTGTAGATGATGCCGACAACGAGGACACCCAGGATCAGGCCATTGAGAAAGACATTGGCATCAAAGGCCTGCACGATCCGGTCAAACAGGGCGGCGGCGATCAAGCTGGCGATAATGAGAAAAAGCACCATGCCTGCCGCATAACGGCTCGGTCGGGTCATCCTGAAATAGTCACTGTCATCTCTTCGGGCCATGAGCTTGTCTTTCCTCCATGCAAAGGCGTGCAAAGGTATGGCTTTCGTGCACAACAATAGCGGCGAAACGCCCCGATTTGGCACCCAAAGGGCGCCTGGCGTGTCGCATAACCATCATGCTGCAAGACTGTGGCCACATCCAGGCTGTACCACTAAATGGGGTCAGGCACTAACTGCATTCAACATGGTACCATGATTTGCCAAATGGTGTCTGACCCCATTTTGGAAATACATGGTATCAGGCTTTGGCGGCGGCCATGATGAGATCGGTGAGCGGTTTTTGCAAGGTCCCGTTGGTCGCTATGACGTTACCCGTCTCCAGCGTTCTGGGCTGACCTTCGGTGTCGAGGACGGTGCCGCCGGCCTCACGGACCAATAGAATGCCTGCCGCAATATCCCAGCGGTTGAGACCACGTTCCCAGAAGCCGTCGTAACGTCCGGCGGCCACGTAAGCAAGGTCAAGTGCTGCGGAGCCAAACCTGCGGATACCTGCCACGGCGGGCATGATGGTTTTCAGTTCATTTTGAAACGCAGCGTGTCCCGGTCTGCCGGAGAACGGAATGCCGGTGGCGATGAGGCAGTCGGCAAGATTGTTTCTTGACGAGACCCGCAAGCGGCGGTCGTTCAGAAAGGCGCCCTTGCCGCGTTCGGCCCAGTAGAGTTCTTCCGTAATCGGATTATAGATCACACCGGCAACAAGCAGATCCTCGCGCTCGAGTGCGATGGAAATGGCAAAGTGGGGTATGCCATGCAGAAAGTTTGTTGTGCCGTCGAGCGGATCGACGATCCAGCGATGGGTCTTGTCAGGCCCTTCGGTCTCGCCGGATTCTTCCATGATAAAACAATAACCGGGGCGGGCGCGTTCCAGTTCCTCGCGCAGGATCTCTTCGGCCTTAATGTCGGCAGCAGAAACGAAATCTGCCGGTCCCTTGCGTGAAACCTGAAGGTTTTCGACCTCGTTAAAGTCCCGGGTCAAGCGGCGCCCGGCCTTGCGGGCCGCGTTGACCATGACTTGAAGGGTCGCAGAATGTAGCGCCATTTTTTGGATCCGATTTCAGTTGCTGGAGGATATCCAGAGCTATCCAGAGCTATTCAGAGCGTTTCAGGTATTTTGAGTCAGCGGTCTGGACAACGATCCTCTCGCCAACGCCAATAAACGGCGGGACCATGACACGGACACCATTTTCGAGCACTGCGGGTTTGAAGGAGGAGGTTGCCGTCTGCCCCTTGACCGAGGGTTCCGTCTCGGTGATTTCAAGGATCACCTGTTCGGGCAGTTCGATACCCAGCGCCCGGCCCTCGTGCATGTTGAGGCGAACGGTCATGCCATCCTGCAGATAGGCGGATTGTTCACCGACAAATTCCTGTTGAAGTTCGATCTGCTCATAATTTTCGTTGTCCATGAAAACCAGCATGTCACCTTCGGCATAAAGGAACTGATGATCCTTTTGTTCAAGCCGGACGCGCTCGACGGTTTCGCTGGACCGAAACCGCTCATTAAGCTTGGTGCCTGACTCGAGGTTTTTAAGCTCAACCTGTGCGAAGGCCCCGCCTTTGCCAGGCTTGACTGCATTAATTTTAACCGCGATCCAGAGGCTGTCCTGATGCTGGATAATATTGCCCTGGCGAATTTCGTTACCATTGACCTTCATGAACGTTCACTTTGATAGATTGTTGTGAGGGTTTCGGGGTCTTCCCGGATTTTGCGGGACCCTATCAACAAGGGTCAACGGATTCAATTGAAAGGAGCCGTTCTAGCTCGCAAATATCTCGTTAAAAGCCTTAACGGCTGCGGCGGGTCCGTCTTTGTGGGACCAGACCCCGCCCGAGACGGCCACGAAATCGGCTCCGGCCTCGATCAGGGGCTGCGCGTTATCTGGCATAATGCCGCCGATGGCTACGCAGGGGATCTCGAAAATCTGGCTCCACCAGGTCAGGATTTCCGGCTCGGCGCCGCCTTTGGCCTGTTTTGTCTGTGTCGGGTAAAAGGCGCCGAAGGCGACATAGTCTGCGCCTTGCTCGCCGGCGTCCATGGCCAAATGCTTCGATGCGTGGCATGTCACACCGATAATGGCGTCATCGCCCAGCATCTTGCGAGCATCGTGATAGCCCATATCGCTTTGCCCGATGTGGACCCCATCGCAGCCCATTTCGCGGACCAGGTCCGGTCGGTCATTCAGAAGGAAGGCGATATCAGCATCCATGGCCACGGGCATAAGGGCCTCGATGGCACGGCGGACGTCGTCATCGGAGGCTGAGGTCTCGCCAGTTTTCAGGCGCAGCTGGAAGCAGGCGATGTCACCGCCATCCGCGGCGCGCTTGAAGTCTTCCGTGAACGCTGCAAGCTGGATGGACGGCGGCGTAATGAGATAGAGACGGCACGGTTCGACCTTGATGGGCTCTGGTGGCACGGGGCCGGTTGTCTTGCGCTTCCTGGTCATTGCTCAGCTTTCAAGTGCCTTGACGCCTGGCAGGTCCTTGCCCTCAAGCCATTCAAGGAAGGCGCCGCCTGCGGCCGAGATATAGGTGAAGTCTTTTTCAACACCGGCAGCGATCAGGGCTGCCATGGTGTCACCGCCGCCGGCAACGGAAATAACCCGGTCTGCCTTTGTCAGCAAGGCGACATGGCGGGCCGCAACATTGGTGCCGTTGTTAAAGGGTGGAATTTCAAAAGCGCCAAGGGGACCGTTCCAGACAACCGTGCTGGCGGTTTCAAGCCGCTGCGCGATGTCGCCCAGGGTTGCGGTGCCCACGTCGAGGATCATGTCATCGTCCGACACCTCGCTGGCGGAGATGGTTCGGGCCGCTGCGCCTGCCTTGAATTCAGAAGCGACTACTACGTCGGTCGGCAGCAGAATTTCACATCCTGCTTCACTGGCGCGGGCCAGAATATCGCGTGCTGTGTCAGCCAGATTGTGTTCGCACAGTGATTTGCCGACGGGTTTGCCCAGTGCTGCGAGGAAAGTATTGGCCATGCCGCCGCCGATCACAAGCACATCAACTTTGGTAACGAGGTTGCCGAGCAGCTCCAGCTTGGTTGAAACTTTCGCACCGCCGACAAAGGCAACAACCGGGCGCTTCGGTTCGGTTAGAGCAGCGGCGAGGGCCTTGAGTTCGGCCTCCATGGCACGGCCTGCTGCGGTCGGCAGAATATGGGCGAGGCCTTCAGACGAGGCGTGAGCCCGGTGGGCGGCGGAGAAGGCATCGTTGACGTAGATGTCGCCATTGGCGGCGAGCTCCTTGGCAAACTCTGGATCATTCTTTTCTTCGCCCACATGATAGCGGGTGTTTTCAAGGACAAGAATGTCACCGTCCATCATCGCGTCCACGGCGATTTTGGCCGGAGCGCCAATGCAGTCCGAGGCAAAACGCACGCGCCGGTCCAGAATGTCAGAACAAGCCGAGGCGATAGGCTCAAGGCTAAACTCGGGAATCCAGTTGCCCCTGGGGCGACCAAAATGGGCGAGGAGGATGACCTTCGCGCCCTTTTTTGACAGCTCGTGGATTGTCGGGGCGACCCGCTCAATGCGTGTGGCATCAGTAATTTTTCCCTCAGACATCGGAACATTGAGGTCGACCCGAACGAGAACGCGCTTTCCGGTAACATCGAAGTCGTCGAGAGTTTTGAAGTTGGACATTTAAGTGACCTGCTCTAAATCGTCACCCCGAATGCATTGCAGCACGAAGTGATGCAATGCTGGTCCGGGGCCTGTATCTTCCAATTGGGTCCCGGACCAGCGGAGCAACATTACATGTTGCGCCGCATCCGGGATGACACTGAATTACTTACAAAAACTTTGCCATTGCCAAAGCCGTGTCAGACATGCGGGTCGCAAAGCCCCATTCGTTGTCATACCAGCTCAGGATACGAACCATTGTGCCTTCGATGACTGTGGTCTGATCGAGCGCGAAGGAGGAGGACGCCGGATTGTGATTGAAATCGGAGGAGACGAGCGGTGCATCGACAACATCCAGCACGCCCTTCAATTCACCGTTTGAGGCTTCGATGATGGCGGCATTGATTTCCTCGACGGTGGTGTTGCGTGACGCCTTGAAGACGAGGTCGACAACGGAAACGTTTGGTGTCGGAACACGGATGGAGGAGCCTTGCAATTTGCCTTCCAGATGCGGCAACACGAGACCAACAGCTTTGGCGGCGCCGGTCGAGGTCGGGATCATCGACAAGGCAGCAGCCCGGGCCCGGTAGAGGTCGGAATGCAAGGTGTCGAGGGTTGGCTGATCACCGGTGTAGGAGTGGATGGTGGTCATGTAGCCATGGTCCAGACCGACGGCCTTGTCGAGGACATAGGCAACCGGAGCAAGGCAGTTTGTCGTACATGAGGCGTTGGACACGATGTGGTCTTCAGCGGTCAGAGTGTTGTGGTTGACGCCGTAGACGATGGTCTTGTCGGCGCCTGCGCCGGGCTGGGATATCAGGACTTTCTTTGCACCGGCTTCGAGATGGGCCGAGGCCTTTTCCTTTGCCGTGAAGATGCCGGTACATTCCATTGCGATATCGACACCCAGTTCGCCCCATGGCAGATCCTTCGGGTCGCGAATGGCTGTGACTTTCACTGACCTTGAGCCAAACCGTATGATGTCGCCCTCGAAGGATACGTCTTCGGGAAACTTGCCGTGGATGGTGTCATACTGCAGCAGATGTGCGTTTGTTTTGACCGGGCCCAGGTCATTGACGGCGACGACTTCGATGTCGTCGCGTCCGTTTTCGACGATGGAGCGCAGGACGAGACGGCCGATGCGACCAAATCCGTTAATGCCTACTTTCAGTGTCATGATGTTCTCCTTGAGAGATTTAAAGCTGCGATTTGGCCGCCGCGACGACGGCCTCGGCTGTTATTCCAAAATGAGCGTAGAGATCCTTGATCGGGGCGCTGGCACCGAAACCGGTCATGCCGACAAAGCGGCCTGACTCGCCGATGAAGCTTGTCCAGCCCAGAGAGACGGCAGCTTCGACGGCGACACGGGCCGGGGCGTTGCCAATCACCTCGCGCTGATACTCTTCTTCCTGTTCAAAAAAGAGCTCAAAGGATGGCACCGACACGACGCGCGCCGGGGTCCCTTCGCCTTCGAGAATTTCCCTGGCAGCAAGGGCGATTTCAACTTCCGATCCCGTCGCGAACAGCGTGACTTTGGCCTCGCCTGAAGCGGCTTTGAGTTCATAGGCCCCGTGAGCCGAGAGGTTTTCGCTGGTGTGCTCGGTGCGAACTGTGGGCAAGCCCTGGCGCGTGAGAGCCATGACGCTCGGGCGATGCTCAGATTCGAGCGCAGCCTGCCAGCATTCAGCTGTTTCAACAGCATCAGCGGGGCGGAAGACCAGCAGGCCCGGCATGGCGCGCAGGCTGGCCAGGTGTTCGACTGGCTGGTGGGTCGGCCCATCTTCGCCAAGGCCGATGGAGTCATGGGTCATGACGTGGATGACCCGCTGATGCATCAGCGCCCCGAGGCGTATGGCGCCGCGCGCGTAGTCGGAGAAGACCAGGAAGGTGCCGCTGTAAGGGATGAAGCCGCCGTGCAGGGCGAGGCCGTTCATGGCGGCGGCCATGCCGAATTCGCGAATGCCGTAGTAGATGTAGCGGCCTTTCAGATTGCCGCGGCCGACAACCTCAAGATTTTTGGTTTTGGTGTTGTTGGATCCGGTGAGATCGGCGGATCCGCCAATGGTCTCCGTGAGGGCCGCGTTGATCACTTCAAGCGCCATTTCCGAGGAAGAACGTGTTGCGGTCTTCGGCTGATCGGCAACGAGCTGTTTTTTGTAGGCGTCGATTGCTGCATCAAGACCTTGAGGCAGCTGGCCTTGCTGGCGACGGGTGAATTCAGCTTTTGCATCCGAGGCGTCAAGCCTTGCTTCCCACTCGGTGCGTGCGCCTTCGGATCGTTTGCCTGCGCCGCGCCACGCGCCAAGAATATCCTGCGGAATGTCGAAGGCTTCATGGGACCAGCCAAGTGCCTTGCGGGTGGCGGCAACTTCATCGGCGCCCAGTGCGGCGCCGTGGGTTGCGGATGTCCCCTGCTTGTTGGGGCTGCCGAAACCGATGGTGGTTTTGCAGGCAATGAGCGATGGCTTGTCGGTCTTTTGGGCCGCGAGAATGGCGGCTTCGACCGCGTCAGGATCGTGGCCGTCGACAGAGGCGACATCCCAGCCGGATGCTTTAAAGCGGCAGATCTGGTCGGTTGAATCTGACAGTGACAGTGGCCCATCGATGGTGATGTCATTATCATCGAAGAGAACGATGAGTTTTGACAGCTGCAGGTGACCGGCGAGGGCAATGGCCTCGTGGCTGACCCCTTCCATGAGGCAGCCATCGCCCGCAGCGACATAAGTGAAGTGATCGACAAGTTCATCGCCGAAGTCGGCATTGAGCAGGCGTTCGCCGAGCGCAAAGCCGACGGACGTTGCCAGGCCCTGGCCGAGCGGGCCGGTGGTCATCTCGACGCCCTTGGCAAACCCGTACTCCGGGTGGCCGGCGGTTGCGGAGCCCAACTGGCGGAAATCCTTGATCTCCTGCATGGTCATGTCCTCGTAGCCCAGCAGATGGAGCAGCGAGTACATCAACATCGAACCGTGGCCGGCGGACAGAATGAAACGGTCCCGGTCGGCCCAGTCGGGCTCAGACGGGTCAAACTTCATGATCCTGGTGAAAAGTACGGTTGCAACATCGGCGAAGCCCATCGGCATGCCGGGATGTCCGGAATTGGCGCGTTGTACGGCGTCCATTGCGAGGGCGCGGATGGCATTCGCCATATCCTTGTGTGGTACTGTCATCGGATTTGCTGTTCTTCCTGGATTTGCCGCTTGCCCGGCGCTCGAATTGGCTCGTGGAAACCTCTATCGTGATTCCCCGTTTTCGGGTTTCTGCTGTATAGTGCTTCACGGGGTCGCAGTATGACGGGCTGCTTGCACCGATTGTTCAGGCAAGTCGCCCAAAGACTGCTGCCGAGAAGTTCTGCGTCCTGAATTCGGCGCATTAATGCCGCTCTGAAGAGGCTCCGTCAAGGATCTTTCATGGCTCTCGGAGGAGTTCCCGCCGAATTGCTGACCGACAAATACCTGAGTCGGGCACTGGGAAATCGGTTGATGGCGTTACAGCGGTGAGAAAGGTTGACGGCAGAATGGCTTGCAGCCTATTTTTGAAGTCAGGACTCGTGAGTCTTCGCCTTTCGGGATGGAGATGTGGTAGAGAACGAGCTGGATAACAGGATTGGTGCAGGCAATGAGCAGCCTCGAAGTTTCACTGGAAAAATTTCTCGATGCCCTGGGCACGCTGGAGCGGGCTGTGGATCGCCGGTTTGCGGCTGAAGCCGATGGGCCCGATAGCAGTGCTTTGGTCGAGGAACTGGATGGACTTCGTGCAGACAAGGCCTCTCTGGCCAGTGAACTGGAACGCGTCAGAACACAAAACCGGACTTTGGAAGCGCTGACCGATGACGTTAATTTGCGTCTGGATGGTGCAATTGGCGAAATTCGCGGTGCGCTCAAATAGAGCGCGGGCAATGCCACAGAGCGGCAAGCGCCAGCAATAGAACAGGACAGGAAAACCAATGGGTCAGCTCAACCTCCAGATTAACGGACGCAGCTACGAAGTTGCCTGTGATGACGGTCAGGAAGAACATCTCACAGAGCTTGCCGAATATGTGGCGAAACAGGCGGAAGGTCTGGCCGGGTCTCTGGGTCAAATTGCCGATTCCCGTTTGCTTTTGATGACCTCGCTGGTGATCGCCGACGAGCTTGGTGAAGGCCTTGCCCGGATCGACGCGCTTGAAGAGGAGCTCGAAATGCTTCGCTCGGCCAAGCGGCCGTTAATGAGTGGTCAACCAACAGGAGCTTCGGAAACCGGGGCCTCGGCCAGTGAAGATAGTGCCCGGCTGGCGGAAATCCTTGATCGGGCAACCACCCGCGTCCAGGACATTGCGGTTCGCGTCGCAAACGCCTAGTATAGGCAGTGGCGGGCTCTGCCCTGTTTGTCAGGAAGCCCTTTCCCTGAGGCCTTAATCTTCTTCTCGGGAGCTGTACCTTGTTTGGACCGTGGTCCTTACGACACGGCGCCCACCTGCTGAGTGCAGGCCCACGAGGAACTCTCGCTTCCAACGGTTACGGTGGACCCGCCACTCCTCTCCATACCGCAGGCTCAAACGACGGGAAATTAATGGCTGGTCCGGATCTTCTGAAAGATGAATCAAGACGGGCTCTGCGAGAAGCGCGAGCCCTTCTGTCAGATGAAGATCACAAACGGATGTCAGACCTGGCGATCCGGCGGTTTCTTGCCAGTATTCCTTATAAAGATTACCAGCGGATTGCCCTTTATTGGCCTATCGGGGCCGAGCTCAATCCGCTTGGACTTGCCCGGAGCCCTGAGCTGGCGGATCATACTTTTGCACTTCCCATCATTGAGGCAGAGGAGAGCCCGCTGGGGTTTCGGCGTTGGGCTGTCGGCGATGAGGTTGTCGCGGCTGACTTCGGCGGTTCGGTCCCGCGCTCTACGGAGGCCCTCGTCCCGGACCTCGTTGTCGTGCCCCTTGTCGGATTTGACCGGCAGGGACACCGGCTCGGCCAGGGCGGCGGCTTTTATGACCGAACTCTGGCGGAATTGCGCGCCAATAGCAAAATTCTCGCTGTGGGGCTGGCCTTTTGCGTCCAGGAATGCTTGAACATCCCGCACGAAGATCACGATGAGCTGCTTGACCAGGTTGTTACCGAGCAAGAGGCCATCGAGTTTTGAGGCTGCGCGGCGCATCGGGTGCCGCGTTTTTGATAAAATGTCAGGGCTATTGATTAAATGCGCATCCTGTTTCTGGGCGATATTGTTGGAAAGACCGGCCGCGACGGCGTGGTCAGGCTGTTGCCAGGTCTGCGCGACACGCTGGCCCTCGACTTCGTCATTGTGAACGGGGAAAACGCGGCGCACGGCTTCGGCATTACGGCCAAAATTTGTGATGAACTGTTTGAGTGCGGGGTTGATGTCATCAGTACAGGGAACCACATCTGGGATCAAAAAGAGGCTCTGAGTTTTATTGAACGCGAGGACCGGCTCCTGCGGCCGGTTAACTATCCCAAGGGGACGCCCGGTAAAGGCGCTGGCCTCTACCAGACAGCGAGCGGGGGCAGCGTTCTTGTGGTCAATGTGATGGGGCGTCTCTTCATGGATCCGCTGGATGATCCGTTCGCCGCGGTCGAGCGTGAAATCGAGGCCTGCCCGCTTGGTGCGGCGGCAGATGCCATCGTGATCGATGTCCATGCAGAAACAACGTCGGAGAAAAATGCCATGGGGCATTTCACCGATGGCAGCGTAAGTCTTGTGGTTGGCACGCATACCCATATCCCGACGGCCGATACGCGCATCCTTGCGGGCGGCACGGCCTATCAGACCGATGCGGGCATGTGCGGCGACTATGACAGTGTGATTGGCATGCAAAAGGAAGAAGCGGTCGCGCGGTTCATGCGTAAATACTCGCTCGAGCGTTTGCAACCCGCTGATGGCCAGGCGAGCGTCTGCGGGGTTGTTGTCGAAACCGGACCGGACGGTCTGGCAAAGCGTGTTGCGCCGGTTCGCGTTGGCGGGTCTCTCACACAGATCATGCCGGATTGGTAGGACAAATCTCATGCCTCAGACAGAACACGAACTTGAACGCAGGGTTCTGGATCTTGAGAAATACGCTCACCTTGATTCTCTGGAAGGTGTGACGCTTGTTGAGCCGAAACTTCCAAAGCTCACCAGTATAGCAGGCATACGGCGGATTTTCCCCGGAACACTGACGGCGATTGTTATCGCTCTGGCGGCAAGTTTTCTGGCTTCGCATTACGGCGCGCCGGTGATGTTCTTTGCACTGCTGATCGGTCTGGCGTTTGATTTTCTAAGCCAGGAAAAATCCACGCAGCCGGGCATTGAGTTTTCCGCGCGCACCGTGCTGCGCTTCGGCGTTGCCTTGCTCGGTGCGCGTATTACCTTCAGTCAAATACTGGATCTGGGTATTGGCAATGTGCTGGCGGTGATTTGCGCCGTCATTTTCACCATTGTGTGCGGTGCGATCCTGGCGCGGCTGATGGGGCTGTCGAGGGAGCAGGGCCTTCTGTCCGGCGGTGCGGTGGCGATCTGCGGCGCCTCGGCGGCGCTGGCGATTTCCTCGGTGATGCCAAAGAGCAAGGACCTGGAGCGCAACACCATTTTCACCGTGGTGTCGGTCACGACGCTCTCGACTATTGCGATGATCGTCTACCCGATTTTCACAGGGCTCATGGGCTTTTCGGATCACGAGTCCGGGATTTTTCTGGGCGGCACAATCCACGATGTGGCGCAGGTCGTCGGCGCGGGTTTTTCGGTCAGCCAGGAAGCGGGCGATACATCAACCATCGTCAAGCTCCTGCGGGTCACCATGCTGCTGCCTGTGGTTCTGGTTTTCACCATGCTGTTCCGCAATGATAAAGGGGCCGATGGCGAACGTGCCACGACGGTGCCGACCTTTTTGATCGCCTTTGCTGCGCTGGTGGCCATCAATTCGGCGGGGATCGTCCCTGATGTCATCATGAGCACGCTCAGCGATGTCTCGCGCTGGTGCCTCATTACCGCGATTGCGGCGCTTGGCATGAAGACATCCTTCAAGGCGCTGGCCCTTGTCGGCTGGCGGCCGGTCCTGCTGGTTATGGCCGAGACCCTGCTGATGGCCGGGTTTGTGCTGGGCTATCTGCTGGTTATGGCGTAAGCGCCGCAAAAACCCTTGAAAATCTCGCCATTTTCGTTAGAAGCCTTGGCTTGAACCACAAAAATGTGACGCGTAATCGGGTCGGAGGAAATCATGGCAGGTCATTCCCAGTTTGCTAACATCATGCACCGCAAGGGTGCGCAGGACAAAAAGCGGGCGAAGATCTTCTCCAAGCTGGCCAAGGAAATTACTGTGGCGGCCAAGATGGGCGCGCCGGATCCGGACATGAACCCAAGGCTGCGCCTCGCCATCCTGCAGGCTCGCAAGGCCAATGTGCCCAAAGACAATATCCAGCGAGCGATCAAGAAATCTCAGGCAGTTGGCGAAGCCAACTTTGACGAAATGCGTTATGAGGGCTTTGGCCCCGGCGGCATTGGCGTGATCGTCGAGGCGTTGACCGACAACAAGAACCGCACGGCAGGCGATGTGCGCGCTACTTTCACAAAAAATGGTGGAAATCTGGGTGAGAGCGGATCTGTGAGCTTCATGTTTGACCGGGTTGGCGCCCTTGAATTCACTGCTGACGTTGGTACAGCAGACGCGATCATGGAGGCTGCTATTGAAGCGGGCGCTGAGGATTGCGAGTCAGACGAGAACGGCCACACGATTTATTGCGAGAGTGAGGCGCTTCATGAAGTCAAGGAAGCGCTGGAAAAGGATCTCGGTGAGGCTGAAAGCGTCAAGCTGATCTGGAAGCCGCAAAACACCATTGAACTTGATGTCGACAAGGCTTCGACCCTGATGAAGCTCTATGAAGCGCTTGAAGATAATGACGACGTTCAGGCCGTCTATGCGAACTTCGAAATTTCTGCGGAAGTTATGGCCGAGTTGGCTGCGCAGTAGCTTTTGTTCCCCTTCTGTTTCCTTTTCGGTTTCCTTTCAGCGCCGAATCCTGCAGTGTTGCGAAAAGCGCAACATGTTCGGAATGGCCCTTGCAAAATCCAGTCAGAGTTATGGGAATTGATCCCGGACTTCGGTTCACCGGCTGGGGCATTATTGAGTCTGATGGCTCGAACCTGCGCCATGTGGCCAACGGGACCGTGGCATCGGATGCGGCGCTGGATCTGTCCGAGCGGCTGTTGCAGCTTCATGTCGGGCTCAGTGAAGTTATCCGCAGTTTTGCGCCTGATGAAGCGGCTGTTGAGCAAACCTTCGTCAATCGGGACGGGGCCGGGACCCTGAAACTGGGCCAGGCGCGCGGGATTGCGATGCTGGTGCCGGCGCAGGCCGGGCTACGGGTGGCGGAATACGCGCCCAACAAGGTCAAGAAATCTGTTGTCGGTGCGGGCCATGCAGGCAAGGATCAGGTGATTGCCATGGTCAAGATGCTGCTGCCCTCATGTGATATTCATTCTGCGGATGCGGCGGACGCGCTGGCCATTGCGATTTGCCATGCGCATCATCGCGGCGCTGACGACAAGGTGGCGATGGCACTGCTTAAAGAGGTGGGCGGAGTATGATTGGCAAGCTGAAGGGTCTGGTTGATTCCGTGGGCGATGACTGGGTCATCATTGATGTCGGCGGCGTTGGTTATCATGTGCAATGCGCATCGCGGACGCTGGCGTCGTTGCCGGGGATTGGCGAGGCGACTTCGTTGGCCATCGAGACCCATGTTCGCGAAGATATGATCCGGCTCTACGGGTTTGCGTCAGGGCATGAGCGCGACTGGTTTCGTTTGTTGCAAAGTGTGCAGGGGGTTGGTGCGAAAGTGGCACTGGCGATCCTGAGCACGCTGACGACAGAGGAGTTGACCAGTGCGATTGTCTTTCAGGACAAGACAGTTGTAGGGCGGGCCTCGGGCGTTGGCCCCAAGCTGGCTGTGCGGATTGTCAATGAATTGAAAGACAAGGCGCCAACGTCGGGGATTGTTATTGAAGGCGGTGTCACGTCTGCCGGGGATGCTCCGCAAACAGATCATGCGTTGCAAATCGAGGCAGTTTCGGCGCTGGTCAATCTGGGTTATCAACAGGCGCAGGCCGCCGGCGCTGTCAGGGGGGCTTCGGGAAATCTTGGCGACGGGGCAGGGCTTGACGAGCTTATTCGTGAGGGCTTGAAACAGCTTGCGAGTTAGACCCGATGAGGAGAGAGTAAGCCTTCATGGCAGACGCACAAGAAGACAGGCTCCTTGACGGGGCGCCAAAATATGAAGATGCAGGCGAGACCAGCCTTCGCCCGCTTAGTCTTGCGGATTTTACGGGCCAGGCGCGGGTGCGCGAGACCCTTGAGGTGTTCATCAAGGCGGCACGGGCGCGCGGCGATGCGCTGGATCATGTGCTGTTTGCCGGACCTCCGGGGCTTGGCAAGACGACACTGGCGCAAATCGTGGCGCGGGAACTCGGGGTTAATTTCCGGGCAACGTCAGGGCCGGTTATTTCGAAAGCTGGCGACCTGGCGGCGCTTCTCACCAACCTGCAGGAAAACGATGTCCTCTTCATTGACGAGATCCACAGGCTCTCTCCGGCGGTGGAGGAAATTCTCTATCCGGCGATGGAAGACTTTCAGCTTGATCTGATTATTGGCGAGGGACCGGCGGCACGATCTGTACGGATCGATCTGGCACCTTTCACGCTTGTCGGGGCGACGACCCGGTCGGGCATGATCACGACGCCCTTGCGCGACCGGTTTGGCATTCCGCTGCGACTTAATTTCTATGAATATGACGAGCTGAAATCGATCATCACGCGCGGCGCATCGGTGCTCGGGATCGAGATTGACGAGGGCGGTGCCAGCGAGATCGCCCATCGCTCACGGGGCACGCCGCGTATCGCCGGGCGGCTGCTCCGCCGTGTGCGCGATTTTGCGGCGGTGTCCGGGCACGGCGTGATTGACGAGGGCATTGCCGATGCCGCTCTTGGCCGCCTCGAGGTCGACAAGCGCGGCCTTGATCAGATGGACATGCGCTATCTTTCCATGATTGCGGGTAACTTCGGCGGCGGCCCGGTCGGGGCGGAGACCATTGCCGCCGCGCTCAGCGAACCCAGGGATGCAATCGAGGAAATCATCGAGCCCTATCTGATCCAGCAGGGCTTTGTACAGCGCACGCCGAGGGGGCGCCTGCTGACCGGCCAGGCCTTCAAGCATCTGGGCCTTGATGTCCCGACAGGGGTTCGGGAACAAGGCCAGCTGTTTTCTGAAGGGAATAGTGATGAGTGATCCGGACTTCACCCGGCAAGCCCCGCTGGCGGAAAATGATATCAACGGTTATCTGAGAGACGGCGAGCACCATCAGCCGGTCCGGGTCTATTACGAGGACACGGACGCCTCGGGCATTGTGTTTTATGGCAATTATGCGCGGTTTATCGAGCGCGGCCGGACCAATTTTCTGCGCCTTCTGGGGGTCCATCATCAGGACCTCTTCGCGCTCGAAGAGCCGATTGCCTTCACCGTGACACGGCTGGAGATGGATTACCTCAGGCCCGCCCGTCTCGACGATACGCTCATGGTCAAAAGTCGCTACACCAAGGTGACGGCAGCCCGCATCTTCGGGCTTCAGTCGGTCTGGCGCGGCGAGGAAGAGCTGGTCCGTGCCAGGATCCAGGCCGCCTGCATCAATCTCGACGGCAAGGCGCGGCGGATCCCCGGATATGTGGGGGATTTGATGGCGCCGTATATTTCGGAGTAGAGGGGTCGGAGCGAGCACGTGCACAGGGAAGTTCAGGGTTTTCCCATATCGGTCTTGTGCACGTGCTCGCTCCGACCCGTTCTTGCGGGCTGAACCCCCTCATGCTAAAACAACTTCCTGTTGGCGGTGCGTTGTGCGTGTCGTCCGGGGGTAAGAATTTGGCGAGCGGGGGCATGCCATGATTTCATGGAAGAGACTGAAACTGCTGGGCCTGGCCGCCCTGTTGCTCGGCGCCGGCTGGATCGCCGTCGATGAAATTCAGGACCGCGGCGCACTCGCCTCAAAACAGCTGGCGATGGCGGCACGAGAGGCGATTGAGCGAGGCGAACATGACCTTGCGATGTTGCTGGCGCTCGAGGGCGTTCCAGCGGGTAAGGGGCAGTTTCTTCACATGGACAGCCTTCAGGCGCGGTTTGTGCTGAACGAGGCGCGGCTGAAGATTTCTTCAAGTGGCGGTTCGCAGACTTTGCCCAAAGTAAAAGTAGCCGAAGGTCCACTTTGGAAAACTGATACCTATGATCAACCGTGGATTCTCAAAGGGCGTGAGCATTGGCGAGATCACTCCGACTTTTCCAAAGTAGATGCCAGTGGGGAAATTGCGACCAGTCTTGATCAGGACGGCAATTTGATTCTTCTGTACCTACCTTCTTTTGAACAGCTGACCAGTTTATCGCTATTTGATCAGACCGAAGGAAGTGTTCAATTCTCCAGTGATGGGAGGAGTGTGATTGTGTTTTTAGATTCCAGAACGGAGTTAGTGTACAATTTGGGGGCAGATCGCAAGTTGGAGGGAAATGCGGATATTGCGAGGTCAAGTATCCACCATGATAGCTATTTCTTTAATAAGGCCGCATTTGTTGATGAGCGTACAATTGTTCTGTTTGAGGAGTGTTTCGATGAATTCCACATATGGGATCTGGAATCCAATACACTGGAGACAAAGACCTTTCACGATAAAGAACTGATTCATTGTAGTGAAAACCAAAGGGTTTTGATTCGCTCTGATGGTGTTGAAGATGATGAAACGGATGTCTTTGTTTACAATCTCGCTTCACGTGAAAGTTTGAGGCTTGAGGAGCCGGAAGAAGATTGGTTCTTGTTTCACGATGAGCTCATCTTCTCAATGTACGGTCGATGGATTGTTGTGCGAAGTGAAACCCCAATAGTTGATTCCGGTAATTTGGTTGTTTGGAGTCGTGAGAGCGGCAAGTTGGTCGCGAACCTCCGTCTGGCGGAAATGACCGAATTGCTATTCTTTGGGAGCGACGGATATGTTGCCTATGAACCCAAGTCGACCAATCTTGTTGTTGGCAAGTTTTCAAGTAATGAGCAGCCGGAAAATCGCAAGATTGAGTCAGGACTGAAGTCAGTGCTCTATGTGAATCAAACGGGTTCCCATATTATCTTCTCAAGATCAGATCATTCTCTAGTCCATTTTGACCTCGAGAGAAATGAGGTTTTGCAGGAGTTTGTCGGCCACAGTGATACGATCCATGCTGCGGTAGTTGGTGAGGAAAAGGACGTCCTGATAACCTCATCGGCTGATGGAACTGCCAGAGTGTGGGATCTACTAAGCGGAGAAATGATCCATACTTTGGATGGTCATGAGAACGCGCGGGGAAGTGTTCTGATGTACGACATTGAGACGGATGGCTTTCGTGAGTACATTATTGAGTACTTGCAGGATAGTCCTTGGAGAATACGGTGGTTAGGCGATGGAACTATTCTATTGGGCGAACCTGCAGCATTGGGGGTAGAAGTTTGGGACATCTCCCATGATAACGAAATGATTGCAGAGGCCTGCGCTTCGCTTCCCCAGGGCCGCCGTAATCTCACGCCTGAGGAAAACTCCCGCTACGGCTTCAGGCCCCGAAAAAAGGGTCCCTGCGAACGCCTTGGCCCGCTCAGCCCCGATTTCTGGCGTGAGAAAGCTGAAAGCCCTGGTTTTCTGCAATAGTGCAGAAGCCCGCGCCACGCCACTCAAACACTGGCACCCGTGGCCAAATCACCATAAAATATAAAGTTTGATACCCTATTTTGGTCAAATTGGTGGCCTATAGCGCTTTGTTATGGCCATAATGCACTCAGTAACCTTGGGGGAAGAGGGGACAGAATTACGATGACTTCTGCACTATTTGTAGGCGGCGCGGCCTTTGGCGCGGGCCTTCCACTGGCTGTGACGACCGATTTCAGCCTTGTCGGGCTCTTTATGAACGCCGACATTGTGGTCAAGGCGGTGATCGTGGGGCTCGGGCTGGCAAGCCTGTGGTCCTGGGCCATTATTATCGACAAATGGCTGAAAGTCGGCTCGCTGTCGCGCAAGGCTGACAAGTTCGAGGATATGTTCTGGTCGGGCAAGTCGCTGGACGATCTTTACAAGAACCTCGGCCACAAGCCGGCCCATCCGATGGCCGTGGTCTTTGTGTCTGCCATGCGGGAGCTGCGGCGCTCGCTTGAGCGGCGCGGTGTCGACAACGGCAAGTTCCTCACTGTTCACGACCGGATTGAAAAGGTTATGAATGTTACGATCGCCAGAGAAATGGCATCGACCGAAAAACATCTCGGGTTTCTTGCTACCGTCGGCTCCACGGCAACCTTTGTCGGTCTGTTCGGAACGGTCTGGGGCATCATGAATGCCTTCAAGTCCATTGCTGCGTCACAGGACACGTCTCTTGCGGTTGTTGCACCGGGTATTGCCGAGGCGCTTTTTGCAACGGCCCTTGGTCTTCTGGCAGCGATCCCGGCGGTGATTTTCTACAACAAGTTTACCAATGATCTGAACCGCTATGCGGTGCGGCTCGAGGGCTTCGCGGATGAATTCTCTGCAATCCTGTCGCGCCAGCTTGAAGAACGGGGTGCGTAAACCATGGTTGCATCAATTTCGAAGAAGGACGGTCGGGGGCGCTCGCATAGCCGGCCGATGAGCGAGATCAATGTGACGCCGTTTGTCGATGTCATGCTTGTGCTGCTTGTGGTTTTTATGGTCACAGCGCCGCTGCTCGCAGTCGGTGTGCCGGTTAATCTGCCGGATACGAAAGCGCCGCCTCTGACGGCCAGTGAAGAGCCCTTGACGATTACGATCGATTCCGGCGGGCAGATTTTCCTGCAGGAAACCAATATCGAGCTGGGTGAGCTGGTGCCGCGCCTGCTTGCTATTGCCGAGAACGGCTATGAGGAACGGATCTATATTCGTGCGGACCAATCAGTTGATTACGGGACGGTCATGGTTGTTATGGGCCATGTGAACGCTGCCGGGTTTACCCGTCTGGGCCTCGTCAACGATCCAGCGCAGACGGAGTAAGTGCATGCGCTTTGGATTCTTCCTTTCTGTGCTTGCCCATGTCGCCATTGTCATGGCTGCGGTGGTGACGCTGCCGTCGATGTTTGACGGGGCGGAAGAATTCCAGATGCTGCCTGTTGAAATACTCGAAATTGGTTCGGAGACAAATGTTCGCGCTGCGGCTCTTAAAATTGCCGAGGCGCCCGAGCCCGAACCTGTCAAGGAAGAAGAGCCGAAGTTTGCCGAGGCGCCGCCGCCTCCACCGCCGCCAGCCATGAATGAGCCCGTCGCCGATGACGCCATGCCGGCTCTGGCAAAGGCGAGCGATCCAAAGCCCAAACCGAAGAAGGCCGAGAAGACGTCGGTGAAAAACACCATGCCAAGGCGCAAGCCTAAACCTCCGGCCCCTCAGAGTAAGGATGAACTCGATCTGGGCGAGTTGCAGGCTCTGCTCGACAAGGCTCCAAAAGATGAGCCGAAACCTCAACCGCAGCAGTCGGACGATGCGCTGGATTCTCTTGATGATTTTCTGGCCGAGGATCAGGCAGATCTGCCGCGCCGCGCGATTGGTCTGGGCGATGGACTGACAATCAGCGAGGTTGATGCGCTCCGGCAGGAAATGCAAAAGTGCTGGCGGCCCCCGACGGGTGCGGCCAATCCCGAGGAGTTGATCGTCGAGCTCAGAATTTTTCTGAAAGAGGACGGGTCTCTTGTGCGAGCGCCGCGGATCGAACGGTCAGGCACTTCGACATTTGGCAAGAATTCCTTCACAATGGCAGCAGAAGAGGCGGCGCGCCGGGCTGTGGTGATGTGCGCGCCGTATGATTTTCTTCCTGCCGACAAATACGAGCGGTGGAAGGAAGTAACGGTTACTTTCGATCCGGCCAGTATGGTTGGTTATTGAACGTGTTTGGTTTTGAGTAGTTTCATGGTTTTGACAAAGGGTAGAGCAATGCAATTGGCAGATTTGAAGATGGCGCGGAAAAGCTTTGCAAGGGGGCTCGCTGCAGCAGCGGTTCTGGGACTTTTGTAATCGGTTTTGCCAGCCACGATGCGGATCAGTGCTCCGGCCCGGGCAGAAGAGCCGCTTCATATCGTCATTGATCAGGGCAAGGTTGAGCCGCTGCCGATCGCGCTGCCGGGTTTTATCGGAAAATCACAGGCCGAGCGCGATACCGGGACCAATATTGCGAAAGTCATTTCCGATGATCTGGAGCGTTCGGGCCTGTTTCGGGCTCTGGATCCACGAAGCTTTATCGAACGGTCGATGGATTTCGACACCTTGCCGCGCTTTAATGACTGGCGGATCATCAATACCGAGGCTCTGGTGACGGGGCAGGCGGTTATTCAGGATGACGGCCGCCTGCGGGTCGAGTTTCGCCTCTGGGACGTGGTGCGGAACCAGCAGCTGCGCGGGAAAAAATACTACACAACCCCGGAAAACTGGCGGCGCATAGCGCATCTGGTCTCTGACGAGATTTACACTCGCCTGACCGGCGAGACCGGTTATTTCGATACCCGGGTGGTTTTTGTGCAGGAGAGCGGTTCCAAGATCGCCCGTCGCAAACGCCTTGCCATTATGGATCAGGACGGGGCGAATGTGAGCTTTCTTACCGATGGCTTCGATATGGCGCTGACGCCGCGATTTTCGCCTACGGCGCAGGAAGTGACCTACCTGTCGTATTTTAACAACAAGCCGAGAGTTTATTTACTGAATATAGAGTCCGGCCAGCAGGAAGTGGTCGGGGACTTCCCCGGTATGACATTCGCGCCAAGGTTCTCTCCGGACGGCGGCAAGATCATTATGAGCCTCGACACCCGTGGTAATTCGGACATCTATGTGATGGACCTGCGGAACCGTCGTCAGACCCGTTTGACCGAACATCCTGCGATTGATACCGCTCCGTCCTATGCACCCGACAGTCGTGCGATCAGTTTTGAATCGGATCGTTCCGGACGCCAGCAGCTCTATGTCATGCGCAGCGATGGCACCGATATTCGGCGGATTTCATGGGGTGAAGGGCGATATGCCACGCCGGTGTGGAGCCCTCGCGGCGACCTCATCGCCTTCACGAAAATGCTGCGCGGACGGTTCTATATTGGTGTGATGCGCCCTGATGGCGATCCGAAAACAGAGCGCCTCTTGACCGAAAGTTTCCTTGATGAGGGTCCGACCTGGGCACCCAATGGTCGGGTGTTGATGTTTTTCAGGCAGACGCCAAATCGTAGAGATGGATCAGGTGGCACGGTAAGGTTGTGGTCTGTGGACCTTACTGGCTATAATCTGAGGGAAGTTCCGACCCTGGGGGATGCGTCTGACCCTGCATGGTCACCCTTGATAAAATAGCAAATCAAGGTTAACTTGCCTGCGATGCGGTGAAGCAGGGGGTGAAACTGCCATTTTGGAAGTTTCATTGAGGCCTTTTCGGGGGATTCTTGGCTGCCAGTCGTTGATTGCGAGAATAATTTATTGGGGTGAATTAATCCAGGAAGGGATCGAGTTTCAGGGGGCTGATAGCGCTAATGCTATTCAATTCATTTGCAAATAATTCATGCAATGGTGGTAACGGTCTCATTGGAAGTTTGGTTTTGACCAGAAATTTGGGGATTGTCCGGAAGGAGTCTTTTTGATGAGAATGTTACGTTTAAGCAAAATCGCAGGTTTGGCCGTTGGAGCATTACTGCTCGCCGCATGTTCGGGATACAACGGTACGTCTTCTGTTGCATCGGATTCATATGCGGATCCATCGGGTCCGGTTGCGGGTTCGCAGGAAGATCTTGAGGCCAATGTAGGTGATCGCATCTACTTTGCCTTTGATCGCTATGATCTCAACGACGCTGCACAGGCAACGCTGCGCCGTCAGGGTGCATGGATGAAAATGCATCCTTCTGTGACGGTTCTGGTCGCCGGTAACTGCGACGAGCGCGGTACACGCGAATATAACCTTGCTCTTGGTGCACGCCGGGCAAACTCCGCCAAGGACTTCCTGACAAGTCTCGGCGTTGATCCGGCTCGTGTTTCCACGATCTCTTACGGTAAGGAACGTCCGACCTGCATGGGTTCCAATGAGGAATGCTGGGCGTTAAACCGGAATGATATTACTTCGGTCACCGGCGGTCCTGCTTCTTAAGACCCGGTCGATGTGATAGCGACTTTTGGGCGCCCTTGCTTCATTGCAGGGGCGCCTTTCGTCGTTTCTTTACCGCTTGTATGGTATTGAGATCATCCGAAATTGCCCTCGCCCTAATTTGGGCGAAGTTGCGAGATAGTGTGTTGGTGAAATCAACCGTGGCAGAGATGTGAGATCTCATTTTTGTTGCACGGTTTCTTTGTTACGAGGATTTAGGCAAATGACTGGTTTGCGATTGAACAAAAAAGCTCCCGTAGTAGCTGTGATCACGGCGTTGGCGGTGACACTCTTTTCAAGCACGGCAAGCTTCTCTCAGCGCAACCGGGATGATCAAGTGGATGCCCTGAACGCGCGGCTCGACTGGATGGAACAGTCCCTGATCGAGCTGCAAAGCGCCGAAGGCAATTACAGCGGGTCGCCGATGAACACGGCAGGTTCTTTTGATCAGCAGGAAGATCCCGCTGTTACAAGGGTTCTGACAAGACTTGACGATCTGGAAAACCAGATCCGCTCTCTCACCAATCAGCTGGAGCAAACGACGTTCCGAATTGAACAGGCGAACCGCGATCTCCAGTCGCTTTCAAAGGATGCTGACTTCCGTCTGCGTAGTCTTGAGCAGGGCGGCGCGGCCGCGCAAGGGGGGCAGCAAGGCATGCCGCCAGCCCGCTCTGCCCCGATGCCGCAGTCAACGCCCGAGGAACAGAGCCTGGGAACCATTCCGGTTGATCCGGCTACGGGCAATTATCAGGAAGATTATGACGGGGCGCTATCGCATCTGCGCCGCGGCGAGCATGAAAACGCGGAGCAGGCGCTGCGTCTGTTTCTCGATAATCACAGCGATTCGGAACTCGCCGGCAATGCGCAATATTGGCTCGGTGAAAGCTACTATGTCCGCGAAATGTGGCGACCGGCCGCTCAGAGTTTTCTGATCTGTGTACAGAAGTACAAGAACGGCCTCAAAGCGCCGGATTGTATGCTGAAGTTGGGCATGTCGCTTGGGGCTATGGGTGAAAAGAAAAAGGCGTGCAAGACCTTGAGCGAAATCACACGGCGTTTTCCGGATGCGTCACAGACCATCCAACAACGCGCACGTTCAGAGCGACAACGGAGCGGGTGCACCTGACCGGCTTTAAATTACTGAAATGTGAAATGCCGTGGGCTCTGCCTGCGGCATTTTTTTGTTACCTGGCCTGACTTATAATCCAGAGCGCCTATATGATACCTTAAGGTGTCAATATGATACCTGCTATTCTCTATTATTGAGCAGGAGGGCGTAGAATGACTGAAACCCCGGGTTTTTCGGCGGAACAGTTTTCAAACCGGTTTTTGACCCGTTCTGCATACGCCTTGCTGCTGGTTGCGGTGGGATACAGTGCAGAGGCGGCAGAGCCCTATGTTTCAGAGCCGGTCGTTCAGGTGCTCGACTATCTGGGCATGGCTGCCAGTGCCGCTATTTTCATTTTACTGCTCCCGCTTTTTGCTACCTATCTGAAGCATTGCCGTGGCAAGGGGGGTGACTTTGAAGGATTTGTCTCGGAGATATTCAAGAAGGCCTGTGTCCGGGCTTTTGAAGTGACGTTCATTTTTTTGCTGATCCTGGAAGTTCTGGCGCGATCCGTTCTGGAAAACATCCCCGCAAAGACGTTTTTGCAGGTGGCGGTTGCCGTCTGCGTCGCGTCCATGGGGTTGACCTTCTGGATCCTTAACCGTCAGGCCAGAGGCGATGGGGTCGACGAGGATGATTTTGATGAGGACCTTGAATGATGTCTTCAAAACTCGACAATCGCATCAGGGTTTTTCGAGCTGAACATCGAATGAGTCAGGGTGATCTGGCGGAGAAGATTGGTGTGTCGAGAAAAACCATAAGCACGATTGAGGTCGGGCGCTTTGTCCCGTCTACCATCATTGCACTGAAGATTGCACAATATTTCGACGTTCCGGTAGAAGATATTTTCTCATTAGTTGCAAGCAACGATTGAAGGAGTAATTATGTTGAAAATTCTGAAGAATTCATATGGTGGCCATGTCGGAAACGCCATTGTCTGGGCCGCTGTTATGTTGGCAAGCGCGATAGTGACCAGGGGCACCGAGGCATCGGGCGATCTTCTGATTATTCTGATAGCCGGGTGGTTTGCCTCTTCCACTCTTTTTGTCGGAAAGAAGTGATGGTTCAATCAAGCGCCGCAAGCAGGCGATCAATGTCTGCGTCGGTGTTGTAGAGATGCGGTGTGACGCGCAGGGATGTGCCTCTGAGGGAGACGTATATCTTGTGCGCTGCGAGGCGCTCGACAAGGCCTGCCGGCACGTCGCCGGGAAAGCGCAGGCCCAGGTAATGACCCGCGCGCAAGTTATCCGGTGCGGCTTTCAGGCCCAGCGGTGCGGCCCGCTCAACAATGTCTTTGCTCTTTGCTTTCAGGGTTTCGTGAATGTCTTCGATGCCCCACTCGAGCAATTGTGTGAGCGCTGCTTCAGCCATTGGCATGAGGTGAAAGCTTGAGCGTTCGCCCATATCAAAGCGCCGGGCGCCCGGCTGATACCCGTCCTTGTAGTCGACCAGGCCAGCGAAATCCTCACTGTCCTCGCGTGCCAGCCAGTTTTGTTCCAGCGGTTTGCCGCTGTCGCGCCATTTGTCGGCGACATACATGTAACCGAGTGTGTAGGGCCCCATGGCCCATTTGTATCCGGCGAAGACGGCAAAGTCAGGCTGGACTTCTGCCATGGAAATTGGCAACGCGCCAGCTGACTGGGTGAGATCAAGCACCAGCGCTGCGCCAACCTCGCGGGCGCGTTTGCCAATGGCGACAAGATCGATGAGCGCTCCGTCTGTCCAATGACAGTGGGGCAGGGCGACAATGGCAGTTTTCGCATCAATGGACTCCAGGATGGTAGCAGTCCAGTCGCCGTCCTGACGTTTGGGAAGCAGTCTGAACTCGGCACCGGTCTCTTTGACACGTTCTTTCCAGATGTAAATGTTTGACGGGAATTGATCCTCAAGCGCGATGATGTTCTGCCCGCTTTCCAGCGGCAGGTTCAGGGCAGCGGTTGCGAGCGCATAGCTGACAGCAGGGACGAGCGCCATATTTTCCACGGAGGCGTCAATAATCTGCCCGGCCAGAGCTCTTGTGCTCTCGGACTTTGTGAAAAAATCTTCCGGGCTAACGGTCCACGGGTGCACCTTGGCCTGATTGGCGGTGCTACCAGCCTCGGCCACATGTTTCATCAGCGGCGACATGTAGGCGCAGTTCAACCAGGTGATGTCCTCGGGAATATCGAACAGGTGGCGCTGGCAGGGAATGAGGGGCATGGGCGGTCCAAAGTTTTTTCTGAAGAGAATCTGTGAGGAGATTCAAGGCATTGAGCCCACAGAGCAAGGGAAAGTTACTTCGCAGGTGCAACATTGGTGTTGACGGCATCAGTCCCCGCGCCTATATCGGCGGTGGGCCACGCTCCCCCAACGGAGTGCAACTATTCTGTGAGGAATAGCCATATGACTGGTATTGCAAAGCCTGAGGCACGCCCTCAGCGACCTTACTTCTCTTCAGGACCCTGTGCCAAGCGGCCAGGATGGGATCTGAAAAATCTGGCAGACGCAGCGCTCGGGCGCTCGCACCGCGCCAAAATTGGTAAATCCAAACTCAAAGAAGCTATCGATCTGACACGCGAGATTCTCGGTGTGCCGGAAGGCTACCGGATTGGCATTGTGCCAGCCTCGGACACCGGTGCTGTCGAAATGGCGCTCTGGTCGCTGCTCGGCGAACGCGGTGTCGATCTGCTGGCCTGGGAAAGTTTCGGCTCCGGCTGGATTACCGACGTGGTGAAGCAGCTCAAGCTTGAAGACGTCCGCAAGATTGAAGCGGACTATGGCAAAATTCCTGATCTTTCCTCGGTTGATACGGACCGCGACGTGGTTTTCACCTGGAATGGTACGACGTCCGGTGTTCGGGTTCCCAACGCTGACTGGATTGCGAGTGACCGCAAGGGTCTGACGATTTGTGATGCGACCTCGGCGGCCTTTGCTCAGGAACTCGACTTTGAAAAGCTCGATGTGGTGACGTTCTCGTGGCAGAAAGTTATGGGCGGAGAAGCGGCGCATGGTATGCTGATCCTCTCTCCGCGCGCAGTGGAGCGGCTTGAGAGCTATACGCCGCCGTGGCCGTTGCCAAAGATCTTCCGCATGACCAAGGGCGGCAAGCTCATCGAAGGTATATTTGTTGGCGAAACCATCAATACGCCGTCCATGCTTGCGGTTGAAGACTATCTGGATACGCTGAAATGGGCAAAAAGCCTTGGTGGCGGTAAGGCGATGCGGGATCGGGCGGATGCCAACGCCGCAGTTCTCACCCGGTGGGTGGAAGGGGCGGACTGGATTGATTTCCTGGCCGCAGATCCGGCATTGCGCTCCAACACCTCTGTTTGCCTGAAGATTTCCGATAAAGCGGTGGCCGCTTTGCCGGATGACGAACAGGCAAAGTTCGCCAAGTCGATTGCCGCACTTCTGGAAGAAGAGGATGTGGCTCTCGACATTGGCGCCTATCGCGATGCGCCTTCGGGGTTTCGGATCTGGACAGGCTCGACGATTGAGACTTCTGACGTCGAAGCCTTGACGCCATGGCTGGACTGGGCCTTCGAAACCGTCCGCCAGCGGAATGAAGTGTAGCAGCAGAACAAGATAACGTCATCCCGGATGCGGTGCAGCATGACAATGCTGCTCCGCTGGTCCGGGACCCAAATGCCCCAATAGGCCCCGGACCAGCAAAGCGGCACTTCGCGCCGCATTGCATCCGGGGTGACGAAAACAAAGGAAAAGAAAAATGCCCAAAGTTCTTATTTCAGACAAGTTGAGTCCACGCGCCGCCGAGATCTTCAAGGCGCGCGGTGTTGATGTTGATGTCAAGGTTGGCCTCACGCCGGAAGAGCTGATCGAGATAATCGGTAAATACGACGGTCTTGCGGTTCGCTCCGCGACGAAGGCAACGGCCGAGATTATCGAGGCGGCGGCCAATCTCAAGGTGATTGGCCGTGCCGGTATTGGCGTTGATAATATCAATATCCCGGCGGCGACCAAAAAGGGGATCGTTGTCATGAACACGCCGTTCGGCAATTCGATTACGACGGCCGAACATGCCATTGCCATGATGTTCGCAGTGGCCCGCCAAATCCCCAAGGCGAATGAAACGACGCATGCAGGAAAATGGTTGAAGTCCGACTATATGGGCGTCGAACTCACCGGAAAGATCCTCGGCCTGATTGGCTGCGGCAACATTGGTTCGATCGTTGCCGCACGCGCGATCGGGCTTAAAATGCGCGTGTTGGCGTTTGACCCCTTCCTGACACCGGAACGGGCGCAGGATATTGGTGTGACCAAGGTCGATCTGCCCGAGCTCTTTGCCAAGGCAGATTTCATTACCCTGCACACGCCTCTGACGGACCAGACGCGCAGTATCATCGATGCAGATGCTCTGGGCCAAATGAAAGACGGTGTGCGCATTATCAATTGCGCGCGTGGTGGTCTGATTGTTGAATCCGCTCTGAAGCTTGCGCTTGAAAGCGGCAAGGTCGCCGGTGCGGCGCTTGACGTCTTTGAAGAGGAACCGGCCCGGGAAAATGCCCTCTTTGGTATGGCCAATGTGGTCGCAACGCCGCATCTTGGAGCCTCGACCTCCGAGGCGCAGGAAAATGTTGCCCTGCAGGTCGCCGAACAAATGGCGGACTATCTGGTCGACGGCGCGGTCTCCAATGCGCTCAATGTTCCGTCGGTGACTGCAGAAGAGGCGCCGATTCTCAAGCCCTACATCCAGCTTGGTGAGCTGCTTGGGAGCTTTGCCGGGCAATTGACCGAATCGGGCATTGATGAAATTCGGATTGAATATGAAGGTCATGTGGCTGAATTGAATACAAAGCCGCTCACGGCTGCGATTATCGTCGGCGTTCTCAGGCCGCTTCTCGCCGAGATCAATATGGTCAGCGGGCCCCAGGTGGCCAAGGATCGCGGGATTACCATCAGCGAGACCACACGGGATCAACAGGGTGTTTTTGAAAGCTATATTCGCCTAACTCTTGTGACCGAGCGGCAAGAGCGCTCTGTCGCAGGGACGATTTTCTCTGATGGCAAGCCGCGGCTCATTCAGGTCAAGGGAATCAATATGGACGCCGAATTCGGTCCGCACATGTTGTATGTGACCAATGAGGACAAACCCGGCTTTATTGGTAATCTCGGCTCTGTGCTGGGTGCCGCCGGGGTCAATATCGCGAGCTTTAATCTTGGCCGGAAGGCAGAGGGCGAGGATGCGATTGCGCTGCTGGAAGTCGATGGCCCGGTGGCTGACACTGTGTTGAAAGAGGTTGCCAACCTGCCTCTGGTGACACAGGCAAAAGCCTTGTCATTCGACGCGGTTTAGTCTAGGAAAAACTGCAAGAGCCGGGGCGTGACTTGCGTCCCGGCTTTTTTGTGTTTGGGGTGGATCCGCTCCGAATCACGTCAAAAACAGAGGATGAGGCGCATGGCGAACGTTGCTGTGATTGGTTCCCAGTGGGGCGACGAAGGCAAGGGCAAGATCGTTGACTGGCTGTCGGAGAAGGCAGATGTCGTGGTTCGCTTTCAGGGCGGCCATAACGCAGGTCATACGCTTGTTGTTGATGGCGCTGTCTACAAAACCTCAGCTTTGCCGTCGGGCGTGGTGCGCAAGGGCAAGGTGTCTGTGATTGGCAACGGTGTTGTTGTTGACCCCTGGGCGTTCATTGACGAGATTGAGCGACTGCGCGGGCAGGGGTTGGACATTGGCCCGGAAAATCTGAAGCTGGCGGATAACGCACCGCTGATTCTCCCGATCCATCGCAACCTTGATGAAATGCGCGAGTCCTCGAACAGTATACGGAAAATCGGAACGACCAAACGCGGTATCGGTCCGGCCTATGAAGACAAGGTTGGACGCCGCGCCTTGCGGGTGATTGATCTGGCCGACCCGGACACCCTTGAAGACAAGGTCGCTGCGCTGCTTGATCACCACAATGCCCTGTGCCGCGGCTATGGGCGCGAGGAGCTTGATGGAGCAGACGTTGTTGCAAAGCTGAAAGCCATCGCGCCGCAAATCCTTCCCTATATGGACCGTGTCTGGAACTATCTTCATGAGGCCAAGCTTGCGGGCAAGAAGATCCTGTTTGAGGGCGCGCAAGGCATCCTTCTCGACATTGACCATGGTACGTACCCCTATGTGACCTCATCGAATATGGTTGCGGGACAGGCGGCGACTGGCAGCGGTATGGGACCACGGGACGTATCCTACGTGCTTGGCATCACCAAGGCCTATACGACCCGCGTCGGCGAGGGGCCGTTTCCGACCGAGCTGTTGGATGACGTAGGGCAGTATCTCGGCGAGAAGGGCCACGAGTTCGGGGTTGTCACGGGCAGATCACGGCGCTGCGGCTGGTTTGACGCGGTTCTGGTGCGCCAGACGGTGATCACCGGAGGCATCGACGGTATTGCCCTGACCAAGATCGATGTGCTCGACGGGATGAAAGAGATCAAGATTTGCACCGGCTACAAGCTTGATGGCAAGGTCATCGATTATCTGCCAGCCAGTGCGCCGGAACAGGCCCGTGTGGAGCCGATCTATGAAAGCTTTGAAGGCTGGGAAGGCACCACCGCAGGGGCGCGGTCCTGGGCAGAGCTGCCGGCACAGGCGGTCAAATATGTCCGCCGTATCGAAGAGCTGATCGGCGCGCCTGTTGCGTCCGTCTCGACGTCGCCGGAACGCGAGGATACGATCCTGGTGAAGGATCCTTTTCAGGACTAAAGTTCGAACTGCTTGCCAGGATGCCAGGTTTCGAAGCCGGAACGCCATTGATCCAAAATATCTCGGCGCATTAACACCGCCTTAGCGCCGCGCCTATACCCTGTGGGAATATACGGAACACAGGGGACTTCAGATGGCGTTGGCGGACAAGGGTAAATCGATGTTGAGCGACAATTTCTTTGATGAGATTGGCGGTTACCCTTGTCTTAGACGTGTTCACAACCTGCTTTATACCAAATTGTTTACCCACCCCTGGCTGAAAGGTTTCTTCGCTCACACAAAGCGTGATGTGGTTGAATCTCAGCAAACGGATTTTTGGGCATCCCTGATGGGAGGGCCAAAAATCTACGGGGGTCGGTCGCCGCGCGACGCTCATGTCCACATGTTTTTGCCGGGCGAGGTTTTTGCCATTCGTCACGATCTGTTGGCAGAGACCTTGGTGGAAGCCGGCGTTGCGCCTCTTCTGCGTGAAAAGTGGCTGGCACTCGATGCCCAATTCGAACGCGCGATTGTCAATAAATCACTCGACGAATGTCACGGACGCTATCGCACGGAAGCTGTCATTATTGTGCCCCGGCCCGCCGACGGTAAGTAAGCAGATCCATTAAGTCACAGCATTCCCAGGGTGTCCAGGTCTAGTGCGGCGCGAGGGCCAGATCTTCTTTCACGTGCCGACTGGCCATCCAATAGTGGAAGACGCACCAGAAATTGAACAGTGTGACAATGATGATGAGGGAGTATCGGACATTGTCGATGCCCACCACAGGCTCGAGAAGATCTGCGACAATCCCGACAATCACGGGGCCACAGCCCAGGCCAATTATATTCAGCACAAAGTATAGAACTGCTGAAGACATGGCACGCATACGCAGCCCGACAAGGCCGTGTGCCAGTGCCAGATTTGGTGCCAAATACATAGAAAACGTCAGAGCCGGAACAAATTGCAGGATCAGGACGGCCAGGGTGTTGTTCCAGCTATATATGATCAATGAGAACGGCAGCGTCAGGATGGTCGAGGCCATCGGCACCCACAGATACCAGCGCACGTCGCGGCCAACCAGCCGGTCGGTCGTTACGCCGCCCAAAAAGGTCCCGGCAGCACCGAAAAGGCCAGCTACAGCCAGCCAGGTGCCCATTGCACCAGTGACAAGACCGTGGTTCTGGTTCCAGAAGATCGGAGCAAAGCTGGCTGCACCGTACCCGATGAAGGCATGCAGCCCGGCGGCAATTGCCATATGACGGAAGGACTTTTTTGTCAGTAGAAGCTTCGCGGTGTCCAGCATACTGGGCGCATCTTCGACCGTCTTTATCTTTTCAGCAAAACCGCGCGGCGGCTCCTGAACCGTGAAACGAAATAGAAGCGCATAGGCGACGCCGGGAAGGCCGACGACGAGAAAAGCGACGCGCCAGCCGAAGAATTCTGCAATCCAGCCACCCAAAAGGAAGCCAAGCAGGCTGCCGATGTTGATGCCTGTCGAATAAATCGAAAGGGCTGTGGCGCGTTCTTCCTTTTTGAAAATGTCGGAAATCATGGAATGGGCAGGCGGGCTGCCGCCAGCTTCACCAACGGAGACACCGATCCGTGCCAACAGCAACTGGCTGTAGTTCATGGCTGCGCCGGACAAAGCGGTCATGCCGCTCCAGACAATGAGGGCGATTGTGATGACATTTCTACGGTTGCCCCTGTCAGCAATCCGGGCAATGGGAATGCCGGCAATCACGTAAAACAGGGCAAAAGTAAAGCCGGTCATCATTCCGAGCTGGGTGTTGCTGAGATCGAATTCTGCCTTGATCGGCACCTGAAGGATATTCAGGATTTGGCGGTCAATGAAATTGAATGTGTAAACACCGGTCAGAATGGCGAGCACATACCAGCGATACCAGGATGTGTCATATTTGCCGACAGCATCACTTTGGCCAATATCTCTGGTTTCTGCGGATTGAGTTGTTGTGGCCGTAACGCCGTCGCTGGCCGGTTGTTTACCGGTCCCGGGTTCTTCTTGTTCTGTCAATTGGGTCTTCCTCCACCTGAAGGAGCATCTTTAACTGAAAAGTTCGAATAGGCAAGCCGATGTGGGGGGCGTTAGCTGATACGCCTCAGAGATTTGTACTGAGGCGGTCAACTGTGAGGGCACCCGGCGCGATCTCGGTCACGGTCATCTCGGAGACCGTTTTGGCCGGAGCTACAAGATGCCGTTTGGTTGCGGGTGCACTATCGGTTCTTGCCGCGATGGCATAAGTTGTACCGGGTGCACTCTCTTCGACTTTGTATGAAGACGAAGAGGCGAGGCGCCAAGAGGATCTGACTTTTTTGGTGATACGAAAATTACCTATTTGTGAGAGAAAGCTGCGACCGCCGCCATATTTGAAAGTCAGCCACACCATGCCCTGATCATAATTGACGCCCGGTCTAACCTGGGAGAAAGCCCGCTCGGTTCGCGTGAAATCGAGTGGCACGCCGCGGAGATACTTGTCGAGAGCCACAGTCGCCAGCGTAAATTCGAGAGCGGGCACACGGACAAAAGTATCTTCGTCAAGGTGAAGTGTTTGAGACTGGGCGTAGCTCTGCGAAGCCCCGGCTTCACAAAGCAGGAGGCCCAAAAGAGCGGCGGAACTGAATGCACGTAGACGATTTTTCATGACACAATCTCCTTAACCGTTGGAGATTATGGAATGAATGTATTGAGGCGGCTTGAACCCCGGCGCTGAAAATCAACTAAAATTCATCTAAAGATTCCGAAAAAACCGATGCATTTTCGACTTTAGACCGCGGAAATCCTGGGGTCAGGCCTCCTGCACACGCTGATCGCGCGCCATGCCCCGAACAGATTTTTGAACTTTTTCAAAGGCACGAACCTCGATCTGGCGCACGCGCTCTCTGGAAATACCGTAGTGCTGGCTTAGTTCTTCAAGGGTCGAAGGATCGTCAATTAGCTTGCGCTCGGTAAATATGTGTTTTTCGCGCTCGTTCAGTTTGTCCATCGCGGCGCTCAGCATTCCCCTGCGGTCGGCGAGTTCTTCCTGATTGGCCAGAAGGGTCTCTTGATCGGTTTCCTCATCGACAAGAAAGTCCTGCCATTCGCCTTCTGAATCGGCCTTGAGGGGCGCGTTGAGCGAGTGATCGTGGGCCGCAAGGCGGCGGTTCATATTGACCACTTCTTCTTCAGAGACGTTCAGGCGCGTAGCGATTTTGGTTACGTTTTCGGGGTGGAGATCACCTTCCTCGATAGCCTCGATCTGACCCTTGATCTTGCGCAGATTAAAGAAGAGCTTTTTCTGTGCGGCCGTCGTGCCCATTTTGACCAGCGACCAGGATCTCAGGACGTATTCCTGAATGGCTGCACGGATCCACCACATGGCATAGGTCGAAAGGCGAAACCCCTTTTCAGGCTCGAAGCGCTTGACCGCTTGCATAAGCCCTACATTGCCTTCAGAAATGATTTCGTTGGTCGGCAGCCCGTAGCCGCGATAGCCCATGGCGATTTTGGCGACGAGGCGCAGGTGGGAGGTGATCAGCCTTTGGGCGGCATCGGTGTCACCATGCTCTTTCCAGGCCTTGCCGAGCATGTACTCTTCTTCGGGCTCCAACATAGGGAACTTGCGGATTTCCTGAAGATATTTGTTGATGCCGCTTTCGCTGGACAGTGCCGGAAGGTTCGAAGCCATACAATTCCCCTTAAAGTTCTTTCGCCGACACAGTTGCGGCAAGCCCTCCTCGTGACTTGCCGTGTGTTGCATGCCAGTCCCTTATTAGAAATGGGGATTTCTGCTCCCATTTAAAGGTGCAGGCGTCACACTTTTTCAAATCTCAAAACATTTCAGTAACGCACTGAAATCACTTGGTAAATCAGATTCAAACTGGAGTTTTTCTCGGGATTTGGGATGGATGAAGCCGAGCAGGCGGGCGTGCAGGGCCTGGCGGTCAAAGGCGACAATGGCATCCGCAATTTCATCACCAAGTTTCTTGCGCGAGCCCTGGCGCCCCCTGCCATAGAGTGGGTCGCCAACCAGCGGATGGCCGAGTTTGGTGAAATGGACCCTGATCTGGTGGGTTCTGCCGGTTTCGAGGCGGCAATCGACAAGGCTTGCAAAGGGTTCGGACGGGGGCCCGAAGCGCTTCAGAACCTTGTAATGGGTGCGGGCGTGTTTGCCGCCCGACTTGACTACGGCCATCTTCTTACGGTTCGCAGAACTGCGGTTAATATTGCCTTCAATGGTGCCTGTTGCAGAGGCCACATTGCCCCAGACAAGGGCGGTATAGGCGCGCTCTATGGTGTGTTTCTCGAATTGTCTGGCGAGGCCCTGGTGGGCCGCGTCATTCTTGGCAGCCACGATCAGGCCACTGGTGTCCTTGTCGATCCGATGAACAATCCCGGGGCGCATGACGTCGCCAATGCCGGATAACGACGATCCACAATGGGCGATAAGCGCATTGACCAATGTGCTACCAGGGTTGCCCGCCGCCGGATGGACCACCAGGCCGGCCGGCTTGTCGATGACAATAAGATAGTCATCCTCAAAGATAACATTGAGCGGGATGTTCTCGGGCTGCGGCAGGGCAGGTGCTGGCGGAGGCAGGGTGATTGTTACCTCGAAGCCCTGTTTGACCCGCCGCGCCGGGTCGACTATCGTCGCGCCGCCGAGGGTCACCTGACCCTTTTCTATGAACCTTTTGATGCGCGTGCGACTGAGATCAGGAAAAATCTCTGCAAGAGCCAGGTCAAGGCGCAAGCCGTCAGCCGTCTCAGCCAACGTCGTAGTACGCATTTCATATTGCTCGGACATGCCATCGCTATGACAGATTTAAACGCCCCTGAGAACCCGAATTCCCCGTTAGGCCAGAATTCCCCCGGCGGCAAGATTTCGAATGTGCCACTGCCGCTGAAGATTGCCGTCTACGGAATGGGCCTGGCGCTCGGTGTCATGTTGCTGCTTGTCGGGACCAGGTTCATGGACCGGCAGGCAGAAAACCGGACGGCAGCCGTTACTCAGGGAGTTCCCTGGGATATTGACCTGGGGCTTGTTGATCCGGGAGTTGCAGATCCAGGTATTTCAGTTATCGGAGACATTAAAAGCGCAGTGATTGAAGGTCGCATTCTGACCGTTGTTGTTGATGGACCGTCAGGAGATCAGGTGATTTTGATCGACACAAGAAAAGGCAAGGTTGTCGGCAGGGTTCGGCTGGTGACACCGTAAGGCATCTATTCGGGGGTGTCTGCGATAGCCTCAAAGAGGCCGGCCAGGTACTTGCGTGTCTTCCCGTCCGTGATATTTGCGAAGGCTCGATTCAACTCAATGCCCTCATCGCTTGAGGCTGAGGTCAAGACATCCTGCACGGCGCTGGCGCTGAATTTTCCGGCACCTTCGGTGAGCCCGCTTGCGGTCGCCATATCCTCTTCTTCCATCCCATCAAAAAAGTATGAAATTGGAACATCGAGCGTGCCTGAAATCAGGAAGAGTTTGGAGGCAGAAATCCGGTTGGCGCCGCGTTCATACTTTTGAACCTGTTGAAAGGTAAGATCGAGAGACCCCGCCAGATCCTGCTGGGTCATCTTCATGTCTTTGCGGCGGATCTTGACACGGTTGCCGACATAAACGTCAATTGAATTGAAACTCATACAAACTGCCCCATTTGCCGGGGGTGCCAAATCCCCCGAAACTTATTGATATCAACAAGATATTGCCCCGGTTGCCTTTTTTTCAATTGCTGTCCACCAAGTTGTTTCCGGTGCACGTTTTAAGGCACTACAGGTTGTAGTTTGAAATGCAGCCTTTGACAATCCTCGATCCCAATAAATTCACCCGAGATGGCCTTTGGCAACAAAGAATGAATTGGCAAAGCCTTCGTCCACCTTGCCGTAAAGGAAAGCACTGCCATCGAGCCCGGTGACCTCGCCGCCGGCGGCGCCGAGGACGGCGTGACCGGCTGCGGTATCCCATTCCATGGTTCTGCCGTGTCTCGGATAGATGTCTGCCTCGCCGGTTGCAACCAGGCAAAATTTGAGTGAAGAACCTGCGGCAACGATTTTGCTGATATTGTAGTGGCTCAGATATTCCTCTGTATTGGCGTCGCGGTGAGAGCGAGATGCAATTGCAATTAGTGGTTTTCCTCTCGCATCACGTACTTTGATTGATTGTTTTTCAGACAATTGACTGTCTTCAACCTTGTACTGGGCTGCGCCGGTTTGACTATTGCCGGTGAACATGCGGCCAATTGCAGGGGCATAGACCACCCCGGCAATCGGTTTGCCTTTTTCAATGAGCGCAATATTGACAGTGAATTCGCCGTTTTTGTTGATGAATTCCTTTGTGCCATCAAGCGGGTCAACCAGATAAAACAGATCGCCGATCTGCGGGATATTTCCGTCGCTGGCGGCTTCTTCTGCAACAGCGGGAATATCGGGTGTGAGTTTTGCGAGCTCTGCAAGGATGACGTCTTCAGCCGCCTGATCTGCTTCGGTTACAGGGGAGCGGTCTTCTTTCTGTGTGACAGGAAATTCGCGCGCGTAGATTGTCATAATCACATCGCCAGCTTCGATGGCGATCCGAGCAAGATCGGTGGTGAGGTTTTCAAGGTTTATAGTCATTGGTGACGGTCATCTCCTGTTTCCGATCAGGTTTTATTTTGATCGCTGATTTTTATGGTTAACATTTCGTAAATGCAAATGGGGGAAAAGACTTACTACGACCAGTATCGCCGTTAGATGGTCGACAGTGCAGCCTATCCTGGAGAAACCAGAACTATGGACGATCTCAAACTCGCAGCCCTTATGTGCTCAAAAATCTGCCACGACCTTATAAGCCCGGTTGGGGCACTTGCCAACGGTCTTGAGGTTCTGGCTGAAGATGATGATCCGGAGATGCGTCAGCATGCCATGACCTTGTTGGAGACGAGCGCGGCGCAGGCTGCGGCCAAACTGAAATTTGCTCGTCTTGCCTACGGTTCGTCAGGGAGCAAAGGAACTGAAATTGATCTTCGCGAGGCGGAGGTGGCGGTCAGGGAACTTCTGGGTGGAGGGAAAATCAATATCCAGTGGGATGCACCGGCCGCTCCGTTCAACAAGGATGTTGTGAAAGTCCTTGTTAACCTCGCGCATACGGCGTGCGATACGATCCCGCGTGGCGGGGATCTCAAGGTCACAGTTGCCTCCGGCAATACCGGGGGCAGCGTCAGCCTCACCGCAACCGGCCCGAGGGCCAAATTGGCGGACGAGACGCGGGCCGGACTGGATGGCGGTGTTGCCAGCGACGATCTGGATGTGCGGACCGTTGTGCCATGGATTTGCGGTGTCCTGGCTCGAGAATTTGGTCAGGGCATTGATGTTTCTGTTGAGAAGGAAACAGTTAAGTTTTCCTTTACCTTTTCAGCCTGACGGCCGGGTTTGAATACCGCGAAATCTTCAGCGGGCTCTCAAATCAATCTTAACCTATTTCCACCACACTGCCCCTCTGAGGTCGCAATTGGCGACGTCGCTTAAAACTCATGCGATGCGCCTTCGGAGGGCAATAGGAAATGGATGATCTGCTAAAAGAATTTCTCATGGAAACGTCGGAGAGTATTGATCTTGTCGATGAAGAGCTTGTGGTGCTTGAGCAGGAACCTGACAACAAGAAGGTTCTCGACAATATCTTTCGACTCGTTCACACAATCAAGGGAACCTGCGGTTTTCTGGGATTGCCTCGACTTGAGGCTGTGGCTCATGCATCGGAGAACGTACTTGGCAAGTTTCGCGACGGTGTCGTCGATGTAAATTCGGATTGTGTCACGCTGATCCTGAAGTCCCTCGATCAGATTAAAGCCCTGCTTACCTATCTGGAAGAAAACGAAGTTGAGCCGCAAGGCGAAGATGGCGAACTGATCGCGCAGCTCAACCGTGCTGCTGACGGTGAACTCAGCGGCGGTGCAGCGACAGTTGCCCCCATTGTGGTTGAAGATACACCTCCCGCCAGCGATGATGATCTGGTGATTGGCGACAAGGTGCTTGTACAGAAGGAAGTACGTCCTGGTGAAGTTTCTCTGGAAGACCTTGAGGCGGCCTTTATGGCGGCTGATGGTCCCGATGAAGAGACATCCGAGCCTGAGCCGGTGGTTGAAATTGAGCCCGTCGCACCAATTGTCGCCGTAGCAAAGGAAAATGCAGGACCCAGCATTGCCAACCAGTCTATCCGTGTGAATGTAGACGTTCTTGAAGATCTGATGACGATGGTTTCGGAACTTGTTCTTACGCGCAATCAGTTGATGCAGATGGTGCGTAATCAGGAAGACAGTGAATTCAAGGTTCCACTTCAGCGCCTTTCCGGCGTCACGACGGACCTGCAGGAAGCGGTCATGAAAACGCGGATGCAGCCTGTCGGTAACGCATGGAAAAAGCTGCCGCGTGTCATTCGCGATCTTGGTCATGAACTGGACAAGAAAATTCACCTGGAAATGCTCGGTGCCGATACCGAACTTGATCGCCAGGTTCTGGAACTGATCAAGGACCCACTCACTCATATGGTTCGCAATTCCGCTGACCATGGACTGGAAACTACGGCCGAACGGATTGCCGCCGGCAAACCTGCAGAAGGTCGGGTTGTGCTCAGAGCTTATCATGAAGGTGGCCATATCATCATCGAAATCAGCGATGACGGTCGGGGTCTGCCAGTTGACAAGATCAAGGCGAAGGCTCTGGCCAATGGTCTTGCAACCGAATCTGATCTAGAGAAGATGTCAGAGAATCAAATTCTCAAATTCGTCTTTGCCGCAGGTTTTTCTACTGCTGAAAAGGTCACCAGCGTTTCAGGACGCGGTGTTGGTATGGATGTTGTGCGGACCAACATTGAAGTTATCGGTGGATCGGTTGATGTACGGTCGACGCATGGTAAGGGATCAACGTTCACAATCAAAATCCCGTTGACCCTTGCTATTGTGTCTGCACTGATTGTTGAAAGTAGTAAACAGCGTTTTGCGATACCGCAGCTGAGTGTTGTAGAGTTGGTGCGCAGTCGCGCAGGGTCTGACAGTCAAATCGAGAGGATCAATGGAACGCCGGTGCTTCGACTTCGAGATCGATTGCTTCCTCTGGTTCAAATGTCAACCCTGTTGAAACTTGAGAATCCCTCGGATCTTGAGAACGCCTCTTCGGAAAGCGGAGATACGATGAGCGATGACAGTTTCATCATCGTCAGCCAGGTTGGTGCCAACACTTTCGGTATTGTCGTTGATGGTGTCTTTGATACCGAGGAAATCGTGGTCAAACCGACTGCGACACTCCTTCGCGGTATTCCATTGTTCTCGGGCAATACCATTCTTGGTGACGGCAGTGTTATTATGATTGTTGATCCGAACGGTGTTGCCGCTTCCATTGCGACGGCAGGTTCCGCAGAAGCTGAAGCGATTGAGGCGGAAGAGAAGAAACGATCAGGGGACAATGACGACACAATCTCGATGCTGGTCTTCAATGCAGGTTCTCCGGAACCTAAAGCCGTTCCGCTGTCTTTGGTTACGCGGCTTGAAGAGATTGAAGTTGAGCGGATTGAGATTGCTGATGGACAGCACGTTCTTCAATATCGCGGCAATCTGATGCAGGTTGTTTGCCTGTCGCCGACCCAATCCTTCAAGGCGGAAGGGCGTCAACCGATACTTGTCTTTACAGATGCTGATCGTGCGGTTGGTCTTGCGGTTGACGAGATCGTCGATATTGTGGATGAGAAAATTTCCATTGAAATCAACTCTCAGACCCAGGGTGTTGTTGGAACCTCGGTCATTCGGGAGTTGGCAACGGATGTGATCGATGTTGGCCACTATCTCCTGCAGGTCTATCCGGACTGGTTCGAGCGTCTTGAGGAAAGAACTGAAGTTGGCGACAAGCGGATACTCTACGTTGATGATAGCCGCTTCTTCCGTCACCTGATCTCACCGCTTTTGATGGCCGCCGGTTACCAGGTGGTGACGGTATCAAGTGCAGAAGAAGCGTTGGAACTCAAAGACAAGGGCGAGATCTTTGATATTATCGTCAGTGACATCGAGATGCCTGGCGTCAATGGTCTCGGTCTGGCCAAGCAGCTCAATGAAGAGGGGGCATGGGCGGGCATTCCGAAGATCGCCCTTTCCTCCAACAATTCACCGTCGGACATTCAGAAGTCACTGTCGGTCGGTTTCCTGGAGCATGTGAGCAAGGCAAATCGTGATCGCCTGCTTGAGATTGTGAATGCAACACTTATTGAGAGCGAGGATGCAGCATGAGTGATGAACTTATGGAACTTGAAAACGACCACAGCGAGAGCACGGAATTTGTGACGGTCTATATCGCGGATCAACTGTTCGGAATTCCTGTCGAACTCATTCATGATGTTTTCCAGCCCGAAGCGATTACGGAGGTTCCCTTGTCGGGACCGGATATCGGCGGTGTCCTGAACCTTAGAGGCAAGATTGTCACAGCGATCGATGTTCGCCACCGTCTTGGGCTGGCAGCTCGTGAGAGAACACAAAAGTGCATGGCGGTCGGGATTGAAAAGAACGGTGAAAGCTACGGCGTGCTTATCGACCGGGTCGGAGAAGTTCTGCGCCTGCCGCACGATACCTTTGAGAGAAATCCGGCTAACCTGGATTCAAGGTGGCGCGACTTTTCCAAGGGTGTTTATCGTCTCGATAATGAACTTCTTGTCATTCTTGATGTCGAACTCGTGTTGGTTGTCGATATTGAAGTTGTTGCTGCCTGATCGGATAACAATATCCTGATCTTCGATACGGAGTGAAAAAATGAAAAAGTGTCTTGTCGTCGATGACTCTAGAGTTATTCGAAAGGTAGCACGTCAAATTCTGGAGGAACTTGACTTCGAAATCTCTGAAGCAGGGGATGGTCAGGAGGCCCTGGAATATTGTCAGGCGGAAATGCCGGACGCAATTCTGCTGGACTGGAATATGCCAATTATGTCCGGCATTGACTTTCTCAAGGCATTGAGAGAAGAAAGCAACGGACATGAGCCTGTTGTTGTTTTTTGTACAACGGAAAATGATATGAAGCATATCACTGAAGCAATCAATGCCGGAGCCAATGAGTATATAATGAAGCCGTTTGACCGAGACATTCTTGAAGACAAGTTTTCAGAGGTTGGTCTTGTCTAGATGGTCGCAACAGCCCGGTCATTGCCCCCGGCTCGATCCGGAGCCACGATTGCCAATCCCTATCGGGTTGTCATTATCGAAGACTCTGCTGTGATCAGGGGCATGATGTCCCGCTGGCTGACAGAAAGCGGCGACTTTGAAGTTGTGGCACGATATGGGACCGGTGCAGGTGCGCTCGGCAAATTGGCAGATATAGAGGCAGAAGTCGTGATACTGGATGTTGATGCGCCAAAGCTGGATGGAGTGGATTTGTTGCCAAAGTTGATTGAAAGCGATTCTGCGATCAAGATTTTGGCCATTACAACGTCCAGGACGGATAAGGTCAGAGGCGAGTCTGTACTGAGGGCCATTGGTGCAGCAGGGGTTCTGGAGCGTTCTTCTGTGATGCGAGAGGTTACGACGTCGAAGGACTTTCCGGTTGATTTGATCCGGACAGTGAAGAGCCTTGGTCTCGCATTTCGCAATGACAATAAGGGGCCACGCTCGAAAAAACGTTCTGTACCCGCATTCAAAGCAAATGTTTCAAGTGGGACAAGGAGTCCCACGTCAGTCCCCATTGAGGGTCCGGGTTATTCTCTGGCTAAACATTCCTCGATGAAGCCGCAAATTCTTGCTGTCGGGTCGTCTACAGGCGGGCCGAAGGCTCTCTATGAGGTTTTCTCCAGTATGAAAACCATGTTGGATGTGCCCGTTGTGATTACGCAGCATATGCCCCCCCTGTTTACAAGTATTTTGGCAGAACATCTGACAAAAGCCTCTGGCATGTCTGCCAGAGAAGGTGAGCATGGAGAGCGAGTATTGCCGGGCCGAATTTATGTTGCCCCTGGCGATAAACATATGGTGCTGACGGGCACGCAAAGCGATCTGCGAATTGAGCTCAATCAGGGGCCGGAGGAAAACTTCTGCCGGCCCTCGGTCGATCCTCTGTTTCGCAGTGTTGCCAGAATTTTCGGGAACAGGTCACTGTGCCTTGTCTTGACGGGTATGGGGCAGGATGGCTGTAGCGGTGCGAAGGACGTTGTTGCCGCGGGAGGAACGGTAATTGGGCAGGACGAAGAGACCAGTGTGGTGTGGGGGATGCCAGGCGCGGTAGCGAAAGCTGGATTATGCGCGGAAATAATTCCACTGACTAAAATTGGACCAAGAGTGACAAGCTTATTGAAGGGCGTGGTCAAATGAATACAGATGATTTTAAATTTCTGGTCGACAGGATCAAGGATCGATCCGGTATCGTTTTGTCGGCTGACAAAGGGTATTTGATTGAGAGCCGACTGGTTCCGGTAGCCCAGCGCAATGGATTGACCACAGTAGAGGAATTGGTCAAGAAAATGCGCGCTACGCCGAATGCTGCCCTCATGGAAGAAGTCACCGAAGCGATGACGACGAACGAGTCTTTTTTCTTTCGCGACAAAACACCATTTGATTTTCTGAAAGATTATATTGTCCCGCAATTCTTGCAGTCGCGGGGGAGTAACAAGAGATTGAATATCTGGTGTGCGGCTGCCTCAACCGGCCAGGAACCCTATTCGATCGCAATGGTTCTCAAGGAAATGAATGCCAAAATGCCTGGTTGGTCATACAAAATTCTGGGTACAGATTTGTCTAATGATGTTTTGGAAAAGGCAAAGACCGGCACCTACAGCCAATTTGAAGTCCAAAGGGGCTTGCCGATCAACCTTCTAGTCAAGTATTTCAAACAGACCGGGGAGACCTGGATGATTGATCCGGCCATTCGTGCGATGGTGGAATACAAGTATTTCAATTTGTTGGAGAGTTTTGCTCCACTGGGAAAATTCGATGTCATCTATTTGCGAAACGTGTTGATCTATTTTGATCGCGAGACCAAGAAAAGTATTCTGGAAAGAGCTGCGCAACTGCTGGCTCCGGATGGCTATATCATTCTTGGTGCAGCCGAGACGGTCATTGGCATTACCGATGCGCTGCGCCCTCTGAAGACCCATCGCGGGCTTTATGAACGCAATTCAGCGGCTGCCGGCACAGGTTTGGCAGGTAAGGCAACATCAACTCTGGCCGGGGCCACATCGAGCCGTCCGTCCTCGGTGCTAAAGACATCCGGAACCGCTGCAGGGCGGCGATAAAGTCGTTCGCCAATTGATTTGGAAAAGGGTCGGTGTCCTCGATGGCACCGGCCCTTTTTGGTTTGTTTTTTATTGGTTGGTTTGTTTTGCCCGGCAGTTCGCGGCCGAATTCGCGGCCCGGTGGGTGGACTACTTTATGACGGGCAAAGAAAAAGGCCCGGAAAACCGGGCCTGAATCTAGTGGTGTGTAACAGCCTATCTGGTTCAGGCAGCGACGTTGGCTTCCGCCGGATCGCGCAATACATAGCCGCGGCCCCAGACCGTTTCGATGTAATGTGCACCATCTGTGGCTGCGGCCAGCTTCTTGCGCAGTTTGCAGATGAAGACGTCAATAATCTTGAGTTCAGGCTCGTCCATGCCGCCATAAAGGTGGTTGAGGAACATTTCCTTGGTGAGAGTGGTGCCCTTGCGCAGCGAGAGCAGCTCCAGCATCTGATATTCCTTGCCGGTGAGGTGAACACGCTGGCTGTCAACTTCCACGGTCTTGGTATCGAGGTTCACGGTCAGCTTGCCGGTTGTGATGACGGATTGTGAATGACCCTTGGAGCGGCGTACGACGGCGTGAATGCGTGCAACGAGCTCGTCCTTATGGAAGGGCTTGGTCATGTAGTCGTCGGCGCCAAAGCCAAGACCGCGGACCTTGTTGTCGATGTCTGCGAGGCCTGAAAGGATCAGGATGGGCGTTGAAATCTTGGCAAGACGCAAGGTCTTGAGGACTTCATAGCCACTCATGTCCGGCAGGTTCAGATCCAGCAGAATGATGTCATAATCATAAAGCTTTCCGAGATCGATCCCCTCTTCGCCGAGGTCGGTTGTGTAGACATTAAAGCCGTCAGACTTGAGCATAAGTTCAATGCTCTGGGCTGTGGCGCTGTCATCTTCAATTAGCAAAACGCGCATTTTTCTCTCCGTCACTGGTCACATCTGCAAATCCCATGTCCTGACGCACTCACTCGATTACTGACATGGTTAACTTCAGGCTTAAATCTAGTCTGAAATACTTAACAAACCTTAATCGTGCGAAAGAAAGTCACACTTTTTCTGTAATGGCTCGTTAGAGCTCCCGAATATAAAGTTTCAAAACCGAAGGGCCTGTAAAGCGCAGGGCATTTTTTCCCCGCAGAAAACCTTGATAAAGCTGTGAATAAAAACAAATCACTTTATTCATGAGTTTACCCTACCTTAAGCGCTTGAGGCAAAGATAGTTATCCGAATTAAGTGAAACTTCTGCCAGAAGGCATAAATCAAGGACAAAAATTTGTCAGTTCTCTCCGTCTTGCCATCCATCGAAAGATTGTCGCGGACCCACCAATACGGTCGGGTCGCGAGTGTTCAGGGGCTTCTGGTTGAAGTTGTTGGTGCCATGAACACGCTTGGCATTGGCGCCCGTGCGTCGATCGAGTGTGGCCCGGACAATCTGGTTCCCTGCGAAGTCGTGGGTTTCCGGGACGACCGGGCGTTGCTCATGCCCTTTGGCGCGCTGGAAGGTGTGCGGATGGGATGCAGGGCTTTCATTGGTAGTCATGAGCCGTCGATCTATCCGAGCGAGGGGTGGCTCGGCCGGGTGGTCAACGCCTTTGGTGAGCCGATTGATGGAAAGGGACCTCTTGATACAGGGATGGTGCCTTTCGCCTTGAGGTCCTCCCCGCCTGCTGCGCATCAGCGCGGTCGTGTCGGCGGCAAACTTGATCTCGGGGTGCGTGCCCTCAATACGTTTTTAACGTGCTGCGAGGGGCAGCGGATGGGGATTTTCGCAGGCTCAGGCGTGGGTAAGTCAGTTTTGCTGTCGATGCTCGCGCGTTATACGGCGTCCGATGTCTCGGTAATCGGTCTGATCGGGGAGCGGGGTCGGGAGGTTCAGGAATTTATCGAAGACGATCTGGGAGAACTGGGGCTCGCACGGTCAATTGTGGTTGTTGCAACGTCGGACGAAAGCGCTCTGATGCGCCGCCAGGCGGCCTATTTGACGATGTCGCTTTCGGAGTACTTCCGTGACCAGGGTGCACAGGTTCTGTGCCTTATCGACAGTATCACGCGCTTTGCCATGGCACAGCGCGAGATCGGCCTTTCCTGCGGTGAACCTCCGACGACCAAGGGTTATACGCCGACGGTTTTCTCGGAATTGCCCCGGCTGCTTGAAAGGGCGGGGCCAGGACTTGTCGGGTTGGGATCCATTACGGGTCTCTTCACGGTTCTCGTCGATGGCGATGATCATAACGAACCTATTGCTGATGCCGTGCGCGGGATCCTTGACGGACATATTGTTATGGACAGGGCGATCGCGGAGCGCGGGCGTTTTCCGGCGATCGATATTTTGAAATCTGTTTCTCGCACGATGCCCAAGTGTAATACTTCTCAGGAGCAAGGGCTTGTGACTGCGGCGCGGCAGCAGTTGGCGACCTATGAAGACATGGCGGAGCTCATTCGGCTTGGTGCCTATAGACGCGGTACGGACTCGGCCGTGGATCAGGCTATCCACTATTATCCGCAAATTGAGGCCTTCCTTGGCCAGGTGAAAGAGGAGCATACGGACCTGGCCAGCTGCTATCAGCTATTGGCGGAAATCCTTTCGAATGCGGATGGATCTGGTGCCGCAAACCCGGACTTGTCCGACCCGAGCGAAAGTTGACCTGATCGATGAAAACAAGAGCGGCATTGATCCGATTTAACGAGTGGCAGGTTGACGAGAAACGCAAGGCCCTTGCGGATCTTTTTGCCGCCATCGACATGCTCGAACGTGATGAGGAATGCCTCACGGTCACGACCTCCCTGGAGCAGGTGAAGGCTGCCGAGAATGAGATCGGGCGGATTGGTTATCCTGGGTTTGCCAAGGGCGTCATCGCCAGGCGCCATAATATTGAGCAGTCCCGCATGGAGCTTGAGGCGCAAATAGACAGCGCCAAGGAGGCTCTGCAGCTGGCCTATCAGGAGCTCAAGAAGATCGAGATCATGGAAGAGCGGCGCAAGAAAAAGCAGCGTAAGGAGCTGGACCGGCGAGAGCAGGCAGAACTTGATGAGATCGCGCAGAACCGCTTTACCTCCAAATCAGGCGACCACTAGGTCCGTATTTATCCCGGATGCTGTTTGACAGGTCTATCTACAAGATTGACCCGCTGTGCAAATATGCTAACCCTGACGGCTCAAATTACCTGCCTTCATCGGGCAGACCTACAAGTCGGGAGGTATCCAGCCATGCCATCATTTGATATTGTTTCGAAAACCAAGATGCCGGAAGTGGACAATGCTGTCGCCAATGCTTCGCGCGAGATTGCCCAGCGCTATGATTTCAAGGGGTCGAAATCGACCATTACATTTGAGAACGATGAAATACTGTTGTTTGCCGACGACGACTTGAAGCTGCGCCAGTTGCACGAGCTGTTGCAAGGGCATCTTGCCAAGCGCGGCATTGAAGTTGGTGTGCTTGATTACCAGAAGGCGGAGCAGGCCGCAGGGCAATCGGTGCGGCAAAAGGTTTTAGTCAAACAGGGCATCGACAAGGAACTGGCCAAGCAGATCGTCAAGGACATCAAGGCGAAGAAGCTGAAGGTGCAGGTCGCCATTCAGGGCGACGAGCTGCGTGTCACGGCCAAGAAGCGCGATGACCTCCAGGCGGTTATTCAGTTCTGCAAGGATATGGCGCTGGAGCAGCCGCTGCAGTATGACAATTTTCGGGATTAATCCGAAGCTACCAGCCACCACCGCCGCCACCACCGCCGCCACCTCCGGAGAAGCCGCCGCCGCCTGAAAAACCACCGCCACCAAACCCGCCGCTGCTTGTGCCGGTGGAGCCTGGTGGCAATGCTGAAGAGGCGATGGCAGTCGAGAAGGATGAGCCGAGATCGCTTGAAAATGATCCCGTGTCGCTGCTGTGCCAATGATGGCCGTGATACCAGTGCGGTTGGTATTCTCGTCCCTCCGCTGACGCCGTTGCAAAGACCTCGGTGAATTGCTCGCTCCATTCATTATCGACATCAAGGGCGAGGGCAAACGGCAGGAACCTTTCAAAGAGTTCGGGCGTCTTTTCAGGCGGGTTCAGTTGGTTGAGCCGGTCGCCTTCTGCTGTGGTGAGGTAGAGGCGAAACCCCTCGATCTCATCGAGAATATTGCGACCAAGCCGGGTCGGCGCTTTTAGCAATACGTAAAAGACACCGTTGGCGAGGCCGATCAGCGCTGCCAGGAATGGAATTGCGAAGCCGACAAACCCGCTCAGGACCGCGCTCAGGATGACCTGTGGAAAGAAGAACACAAAAATGATTGCGTATTGGACCGGCTTTGCCAGCCAGCCACTGAACAATCCTCCAATACCGACCAGTGGGCTGGTCCGACGGGCGATATAGTTCAGGGCCAAAATGCCGGTGCCGGCCGCAAGCAGGGCAACGACGCTCTGTGAGATGAGAGAAGCAGGAAAGCTCGCGGTGTCCCCTGATGTCAGGGCGACAGCCAGGATCGCAAGAAACGAAAGTGATGCACCGGTCAGGAAAGTGCTGAGGTTGGTGACAAAGTAGATGTGTTGATACTCGGATTTCAAACCGCTTTCAAATGCTGAAATGGCTTTTGAAATGGTCTTGTGGTTTTCGTTCACCAGCGTGATTTCATCACTGGCACTAAACAGCCGGGAGGCAATTCTGCGCTCACCGTTGGTCAGCATTTTGTCTGACGTTCCGATGACTTTCAGTTTGTATTCATCATCAGTGTCATCGATCTCCAGGTAACCCTTGACCGCCATGTTGATGATCGCAGAGGAAAAGGCTGTTCGGTCATAGGACATGCGGTAGACAAAGCGTGCGGCTGCTGGCGAAAAGCCCTCCGGTGGTTTGAATCGGGGGATAATGGCTCCACCATCGGGGTCCCGGCCGCGACGATCCCAGCTGAAAATGTAGAATCCCAATACACTCAACAGGCCAACAAGGCCAACAAAGGCGCCGACATTGTCGCGAAAGAACAGAAGAATGCGATCCATTCCGGTGGGCTTGTAGACGAGCCCGGACGGGAATGAGACTGCAACGGTGAGCCCTTCCAGTCTGGCGAACGGGCGAGTTGATTCAATCAGAACAAGGCCTGGCGTGTCGGTTTTGACCTCGTAACTTGTCCCCTCACTGCCATAATAACCGGTGGAGCCGGCTGTGCGCAGCGCCTTGGCGTGTTGGGGTAAATGGAGCGAGTAGCTTACGCTGTCGATGGGGAGGCGCCAGCCGTTTCCTGTTACATTCCAATAGAGTTCATCGAAGTCTTCGTAGTAGGCGATCTGGCGGTCCGTTCGATAAGTTATTTCAAATCGGTGTGTTCCAGCTGAAAGGAATTTGTTCTTCTCCCCGATATAGAGTTCGATTCCGTTGCTGCGTTTTTTGGTAAACCAGGGTTCCGGAGTGCCGTTGCGTTTGACGCTTTCGACTTCGAAGGCAACCTTGTATCGATGGCCCAGTTTATCTTTATATGTTGTAGGGAACTCACGAACGATACCGCGTCTGATTTCCCGACCTTCGGCACTGACAATAATTGTCTCTGCGACCCTGAGGCTTGCGTCCTCCAAAATGGTAACATCGGAGTCGAAAGACGTAATGGCTTCGCGGGCGCTGGCGGCCCCGGAGGTAAGGGTAAGGCAGAGCGCGAGGAGACCGAATAGTCGGTGCATGGTCGTTGCCTCGTTGGCTATGAGGAGAAACTTACCTCGGGAACGGCACGATCGGAGGCCTCTTCGATCTCGAAGAACTCGGCTTTTATAAACTTGAACCATCCGGCAATGATATTGCTCGGGAAGCTCTCAACCTTGATATTCAGATTGCGAACCGTGCCATTGTAGTAGCGGCGGGCGAGCTGAATTTGATCTTCGGTTTCGCTGAGTTCGCCCTGCAGCGAGACGAAATTTTCATTGGCCTTGAGATCCGGATAGGCCTCAGCCACAGCCATGATCCCGCCGATGGCGCGGGTGAGCAGGCCTTCGGTTGCCGCACGGTCGGCGATCGACCCGCCCTCCAGCGAGCGGGTTCTCAGTTTTGTTACTTCCTCAAAGGCCGACTTCTCATGAGTAGCGTAACCTTTGACGGTTTCGACCAGGTTGGGAATGAGATTGGCGCGTCGCTTGAGCTGGGTTTCGATGCCGCTCCAGCCTTCCTCGACCATATTGCGAAGGCGAACCAGAGCATTATAGGCTGACATGACCCAGAGGCCGATGAGAACCAGGACACCGATGAAAATCAGAAACTCCATAACCAGCTCCTTGCCTGATATGTGGGTGAGGCCAAATATGAAGTGATTTGCGAGCCTTTGGCAAGGCGCACAGAAAAACCCCGCCCTCTGATGAGAGCGGGGTTGCGCTGAAATTCGAGTTTTTTTACTCGGTCACGCTTATGAGCGTCTGAATATCGACTTGAGCAACGATACGACGATCAGTGCTGCAACAAAGAATATCGCCCTGTTGACGATGATGAACATGTTCTCGCCATGAGCCGTAACAATACCGATTGTGTAATCCAGTGCGCCGGCGAAGTTCATTTCATTGGCATAGATCTCCATTCCCAGTGGAACGACCAGGAGATCAAGCACGAGCGCGATCAATACATAGTAGATCAGTTGTCCGAAGCGCGACATCATGAAGCCGACGAGCAGCGCTATGATGGCGCCTTGAATAAGTAGATTGGTATCGACCTGAAATGATTCAATCACCACGTCGATTACAGGCTGTAGTTGTTCTGGCATAAGTATCCCCATTTCCCATTGTCAAACACACGCCCCCCCACGCGATAGATGCATGGATGACGCCCCAACAGGTAGAACATTACAGCAAATTAATAATTAATGAAAGCGTCGCGACAGACTTGACCTAAGTCTTTATAATTTCACAGCTTTTTCCGCAATCAGGCGAACATCCTTACCGGCGCGCGACAGCGGGTAGCGATTGATGATCGGTGCCTGCTGCCGGATTGACTGTTTGACATCAGGGTCGCGGTGAATGATGCCGGCAAGCTTTGGCTCAAAACTGAGAAAATTCTCGCAGGCTTTGGCCAGAGTTGCGAAAGTCCGGCGCCCTTCAGCGGTGTCCTCCGCCATATTGACGACGATCTCGATCGGGATATCGGGATATCGCATGGCCATGACCTTGATATAGGCGTAGGCGTCCGTGAGGGAGGTAGGCTCGTCGGTCAGGACAACATAAATCTTACCGCTCGGCGTGCTCAGTATTTTGCAGGCATTGTCGATACCGGCAGCCAGATCGCAGATCACATAGTCATAATGTTCCGCGATGCCTTTGAGACTGTGAGCCAGGTCGCCAAGCTGATTGCGTGACAGCGAGCCGAGTGTCCCGGAACCGGAGCGCCCGGCAAGGACATCAAATCCTGCGGTACGACGGACGGCTTCAGGAGTGCCGTCGTCGATGATGGAGGAGGCACCACCTTCAAACGGTGTCACGGCTTCTGAAAAAGGAA
>JAUWTJ010000021.1 GCA_030614785.1 Alphaproteobacteria bacterium
CGCTTGCCGCCTTCATGATCGACAGTCACACCAGCCAGTTCGGCTATACCGAAATCTCGCCGCCGCTGCTGGTGCGCGATAACGCGATGTTCGGCACGAACCAGTTGCCCAAGTTTCGCGACGATCAATTCAGTGCAGGTCCCGAGCACTGGCTGGTGCCGACAGCGGAGGTGCCGCTGACCAATCTCGTGCGCGAAAGCGTTTTGAGCGAGGAGGAGCTGCCGCTGCGCTTTACCGCCTTCACGCCATGCTTTCGCCAGGAGGCAGGCTCAGCCGGGCGCGACACGCGCGGCCTGATCCGGATGCACCAGTTTCCCAAAGTGGAGATGGTCTCCATCACGACACCGGAAAAGTCAAAGGACGAGCACGAACGCCTGACATCTGCTGCGGAAGAGATTCTCAAAAAACTGGATCTGCACTACCGCGTCATGGTGCTTTCAACAGGCGATATGGGCTTCGGAGCGCAGAAAACCTATGATCTTGAGGTCTGGCTGCCCGGGCAGGGCGCCTATCGCGAGATTTCCAGCTGTTCGCTGTGCGGTGATTTCCAGGCGCGGCGCATGAACGCGCGCTATCGCTCCAAAGATGACAAGAGCCCGAAGTATGTTCATACGCTGAACGGCTCGGGCCTCGCCGTCGGTCGCACCATGGTCGCCGTGCTGGAGACCTATCAGCAGGAAGACGGCAGTGTGACCATCCCCGACGCGCTCAAGCCCTGGATGGGCGGTCTTGAAACGATTGAGGCGGTGAAGTGATTGCGGTTTTGACAAGAGTTCGTCACCCCGGATGCGTTGCGGCGCAAAGTGCCGCCATGCTGGTCCGGGGCCTAAATCTGACATGTAGATCCCGGACCAGCGGAGCAACATTGCATATTGCACCGCATCCGGGATGACGAGTTTATTTGAGGATGAGGAAAACCAGTGACCAAACGCGATATCAGAATTCTGCTCACCAATGATGACGGCATTCATGCTCCCGGCTTTGAAGTGCTGGAAGAGATCGCCCGCACGCTTTCGGACGATATCTGGGTCGTCGCGCCCGAGGCCGAGCAGAGCGGGGCGTCGCATTCGCTGACCCTCCATATGCCGCTGCGGCTGCGCCAGCTCGGCGATAAGCGTTTTGGCGTGCACGGGACACCGACCGATTGCGTCATGATGGCGATCAAGCATGTTCAACCAAAATATGGCGCCGACAAACCGTTCGATCTGGTGCTCTCCGGCGTTAATCGTGGCTCCAATATCGCCGACGATGTGACCTATTCAGGCACCGTCGCCGGAGCAATGGAAGGAACGGTCCTTGGCATTCCGTCCATTGCGCTGAGCCAGACCTACTCCTTTGCACCGGGCGCGGACATCAACTGGGAGCCGGCCCGGACCTTTGCGCCGGGCATTATCAGCCAGCTGCTCGACAGTGGTTGGTCCGAAAAAGTCCTTATAAACATCAACTTCCCGGGAAGTCCTGTCGAAGAAATCCAGCATGTTGAAGTGACACATCAAGGGCATCGCGATCAGTCGATCACCATCATTGACGAGCGCGTCGATCCGCGCAGCGAGGATTACTTCTGGATTGGCTTTAAGGGTAAGATGTCGAACCCGCCCGAAGGCACCGACTTGCGCGCCATCTACAATGGCCGGATCTCGGTCACGCCATTGCATCTCAATTTGACAGAAGTTTCGGCGGTCGAAACATTGAAGGCGTCGGTGAGCGTTGTGCCGCCGGGCAGAGACTGACATCAGCAGCGGGGGCGTTTTGCATGGATGATCCATCCGACAGAATTCAGCTGATCATGACACTGCGCCGTCAGGGCATCGTTGATGCCCGCGTCTTGTCAGCGATCGAGAAAGTCCCGCGTGAGGTCTTTGTACAGGCCGAAGATCAATTGAAGGCGTGGGACGACAACGCTCTGCCGATCGATTGCGGGCAGACCATTTCGCAGCCCTATATCGTCGCCTTTATGACCTGCGCTCTTGAGATTGGCGAGCGCGAGCGTATGCTGGAGATTGGCACCGGATCGGGGTATCAGGCGGCCGTGCTGAGCCATCTTTGTCGACGGGTCTACACCATGGAGCGCCATCCTGCGCTGATGAGGCAGGCCCAGAAGAGGTTACACGACCTCGGGTATGACAATGTCACAACACTTCTGGCGGACGGCACCAACGGCTGGCCGGAACAGGCCCCCTTCGACAAGATCATCGTGACAGCGGCGGCGGACAGTATTCCCCAGGTGCTTATCGACCAACTCAGGGAGGGCGGTATTCTGGTCGCGCCCATTGGCGAATCGCGAGATAATCAAACGTTGGTAAGGGTGCGCAAATTGGGGGGCCGGGTTGAACAAGAGGACTTGCTTCCGGTTCGATTTGTGCCTTTACTAAAAGGGGTTGCACGAGAAACCTGACGGGGACATTCAAGTGATTAGTGGACGAGACGGGCTGCGAAATGCCAAGCGAGGGTTGAGCCAGGTGTGTGTTGGCCTGATCTGTGCGGTTTTCCTTCAGTCCTGCACGATCTCGGGCGCCGGGTTTCTGACCAGTAATTCTGACGGCAGGCGGACAGAGCCCTATTCCTATCCGGTGCAGCAGAACCAGGGCATGACCATCCAGGTCCTGAAAGGCGATACGCTTTACTCGATTTCCAAGACCAATCAGATCGACCTTCAGGCTCTGGCCAAGGAAAACGGGCTTTATCCGCCCTACGATATAAAGCCGGGAGACGTGCTTCGTGTTCCTGGCCCCCGCGCCCATAAAGTGGCGCGCGGCGAAACGATCTACAGCATCGCCAAAGACTACAGTATTGAGCCGCTGACCCTCGCCTCGCTCAATGGCCTCGGTGCCCCCTATACAATTCAGGTCGGCAACACGCTTCAGCTTCCCGGCAATGCGAAGAGCAAGGCCAGCAAGAAATCCGGCTGGCGTCCGGGATTTAAAGGTTCAAAGGGAAAAAAGGCTAACAACAAATTTGTTGGTAAAAAAACCTCCGCCATTGCCCGCTCGACGCCAAGAGGCGGTGGCAGATTTCTGTGGCCGTCTCATGGCACGATCATCTCCACATTCGGAGAAAAAGGTGGTGGACGACGCAACGACGGCATCAACATCGCTGTAAAAATGGACGCACAGGTTCTGGCCGCCGATGACGGAACTGTCTCTTATGTTGGCAACGAAGTTGGCGGTTATGGCAATCTCATCCTCATTCGCCACCACGGAAACTGGGTAACGGCCTACGCGCACAACAGTGATACCTGGGTCAAAAAGGGCCAGGCGGTCAGCCGGGGGCAACATATCGCCAACGCCGGAAGTTCCGGGGACGCGGATCAACCCCAGGTGCATTTTGAGCTCAGACGCGGCCGGAAATCTGTCGACCCGCAAAAGTATTTGAATATGAAATAGGGTCAGCACTTCTGTGTAAACTCGTTAGCAGTCCCGGCTGCCAGCCTGATGTTTGATGGTCCCATCGCAATCAAAGAATCAGGAATAAGACCATGACCATCAAGACTTCAGTTTTTGCAGCCGTTGTTGCTGCCAGTTTTGCGTTTTCCCCCATGGCTTCTGCCGGTATCCACATCAATGTCAACGAGGATATCGAGGATATGTCAGACGAAGAGCTTGCCGAGGCAAGAGATGGTCTGCGTGAAGGTCTTGAGGAAATCAGGGAGAGCCGTGAAGAGATCGCCGAGCGCAAGGTCGAGGAAGAAACCGGCAGGATCGAGGCTGCGGCCCTGGGTGTTGCAGACGGAGCCCTTGACGCAGCTGAAGAAGTTCTCGAAGAAGTTCTGGAAGAAATTGAAGATGAACAAAAGTCCCGCAGTTAGGCGGACAGCTTCTTCGTTTTACGGTTCTTTCCCGAGCCGGTCCTGAATGAATTGCCAGGCAACCCGCCCGGAGCGCGCACCGCGCGTCGCAGCCCATTCAATGGCCTCGGTCTTCAGGGTCTCGGGGTCGGCAGCGAGCCTGAAATGATCTGCGTAGCCTTCGATCATGGCGAGGAACTCGTCCTGGCTGCAATTGTGGAACCCGAGCCACAAGCCAAAGCGGTCCGACAGCGAAACCTTTTCCTCGACCGCCTCAGAGGGAGCGATGGCTGTTGAGCGCTCATTTTCCATCATATCGCGCGGCATCAGGTGCCGCCGATTGGAGGTCGCGTAAAAGCACACGTTCCCGGGGCGCCCCTCGAGACCGCCGTCAAGCACAGCCTTCAGGGATTTATAGCTCGCATCATCCGTATCGAAGGAAAGATCGTCGCAAAAGATGAGGCAGCGTCTGGCAGGGGTCCCGACCTCGCCCCTCAAGAGCTTCATGAGCTGGGGCAGGGTGGCGATATCCTCCCGGTGGATCTCGATGAGCACAAGGGTTCCAGGGGCTGACCCATTGATTTCAGCGTGAACCGCCTTCACCAGAGAGCTTTTGCCCATGCCGCGCGCACCCCACAGAAGGGCGTTATTGGCGGGCTTTCCGGCCGCAAACTGGCGTGTATTCGCCATCAGAATATCGCGAACCCGGTCAATCCCTTGTAAAAGTTCTATCGCAACCCGATTTACGTGTGGCACTGGCTCAAGCGAACTGGTAGTCGCTGTCCATGTGAAAGCATCCGCGCCTTCAAGGTCCGGAGCGGAGGCTTCTGGCGGCGCAAGGCGCTCAAGGGCCTCGGCTATCCGGGTTAACGGGCCAATCAGGGATTTGGTTAAAGGATCGTTGGATCGCGGGGTCATTCAGGGCCTCATAAAACTTCTTTCGCAAGTCTCGTAGCACGGGGATTTGCAAACCGGCAACCGGCGGGTATAGTCCGCCCGATTTTTCAAGGGGATTGCGCTGATTCCAACGTGAACAGCGATCTCAAGAGGTCTGAGGAGACATATATGTTTATTTCGCCAGCATTTGCCCAGGGCGCAGACGCAGTGGCAACGGGTAATCCGATTATGCAGTTTTTGCCTTTCGTCTTCATAATCGTGATTTTCTACTTCCTGCTAATCCGTCCGCAGCAAAAAAAGGCCAAAGACCATCAGTCCATGGTGACGGCGGTCAGGCGCGGCGATGTCGTCATCACCGCCGGCGGCATGATTGGCAAGGTCTCAAAGGTTATCGATGATCGCGAAGTGCTGGTGGAGATCGCCGAGGGCGTGAAGGTCAAAGTCCTGAAATCGACCCTGCAGGACATTCGCAGTAAAACGGAACCGGTAGACGACCAGCCGGCCTCCAGCTAGAAATACAACAGGAAGGCGGTCCGGTAACGAGGGCCGCTTTGACTTTTCGGGGATAGCTATGCTCCATTTTTCCAAATCAAAGATCGCATGGATCCTGGGCGTTTGCCTGGTTGGTGTGATCTTTGCCCTTCCAAATGTTCTGCCATCCTCGGTGACCGAGAAGAGCTGGTATATCGGACCGAAGAACACGATTAACCTTGGGCTCGATTTGCAGGGTGGCGCGCACCTCCTGCTGGAAGTTCAGGTCGATGTGGTATACCGCGAGCGGCTCGAAAACCTGAAATCGGATGTCCGGCGCGCCTTGCGCAACAGGGAAGAAAATATCCGCATTCAACATGGCACCCGGGTTTCCGGCGATGTGTTGCGGGTCATGATCACCGATCCGTCCCAGATGGATCTGGCGATGACACAGTTGAAAGACCTTGCATCAGCGGTTCAAGGCCCTCTGGGAATTGGAGCAGCGGCAAAGGAGTTTGATCTTGCACGCACATCGGATGGTGACATTACGTTTACGCTGACCGAGGCGGCCAAACACTCCATTGAGTCGAGCGCTGTTTCGCAGTCGATTGAAATCGTACGCCGCCGGATCGATGAGTTGGGAACCCGTGAGCCGATCATTCAACGTCAGGGCTCAAACCGGATTATTGTTCAGGTCCCCGGCGAGACCAATCCTCAACGGTTGAAGGAACTTCTAAACCAGACCGCCAAACTTACGTTCCAGATGGTCTACTCAAATGACCCCGGCAGCATCCAGGAGGCTCTCGATGGCCGGGTTTTCCGCGACGCTGTATTGATGCAGACGGAGGATGCCAGAGAACCCTATTTGCTGATCGCGAGCGAAGTGCTCGTATCGGGTGAGGATCTTGTTGGCGCCTCTCCGGGTTTCGACTCGCGGGACAATCAGCCTGTTGTGAATTTTCGCTTTAACAATCGCGGTTCTCTCAAATTCGGCCGGGTGACCACCGAATCGATCGGAAAACGCTTCGCCATCGTCCTTGATGACATTGTCGTCAGTGCGCCAACAATCCAGTCCGCGATCACGGGTGGATCGGGCCAGATATCGGGAAGCTTCACAGTTGAGTCGGCCAACAATCTCGCCATTCTGCTCAGATCCGGCGCGCTGCCCGCGCCCATGCAAATCCTTGAAGAACGTACTGTCGGGGCCGGGCTTGGCGCCGATTCAGTGGCGGCCGGTAAAAGTGCCGCCGTCATTGGTTTTCTTGCGGTGATCGTCTTTATCATCGCGGCGTACGGACGCTTTGGCATCTACGCCAATATCGCACTGGTAACCAACCTGTTGCTGATTGCCGGGGCCCTGTCTTTGTTACAGGCAACTCTGACCTTGCCGGGTATCGCCGGGATTGTTCTGACAATTGGTATGGCGGTTGATGCCAATGTGTTGATCTTCGAGCGAATGCGCGAGGAGATTAAAGCTGGCAAGTCGCCGATCAATGCGGTTGAGTCGGGTTATTCAAAGGCTCTGGGCACTATTCTTGATGCCAATATCACCACGTTCATTGCTGCCGCGATCCTCTTTCTTATTGGATCAGGTCCGGTCAAAGGGTTCTCGGTAACCTTGGCCATTGGCATTTTGACGTCAGTCTTCACGGCCTTCACGCTGACGCGTCTCATGGTGGCCACCTGGATTCGCAAGGCTCGTCCTTCCGAACTGCCTATATAAGGAGGGCTCAACCCATGAAACTTCTTCGTCTTGTCCCACATGGCACCACCTTCAAATTCGTTGATAAACGCTACTTCGCGTTCGCCGGGTCTGCGGTCGCGGTGGTCGCGTCTATCATCCTGTTCTTTTCTACAGGTCTCAACTACGGGATCGACTTTCGAGGTGGTACAGTCCTGGAAATCCGGACAGAGGGGCCAGCTGACCTCGAAACAATTCGCAGTGTTACCGGCAATCTCGGCCTCGGTGATGTTCAAATTCAGGAATTTGGTTCGCCTGATCACGTGATGATCCGTGTTGAACTGCAGGATACAGATGCCGCCAAAGCCTCATCTGAGGAGGCTCCTGAAGCTGCCGGCGCTGAACAGGCTCAGCAGAAAGTGGTTGCGATAATCAGCCCAGCGATTGATGAGGCCACAAGCGGAACCATTGAGTACCTGCGAACCGAGGTCGTCGGACCGACGGTTTCCGGAGAGCTTGTCCGCACCGGTATCCAAGCAGTTGTTGCCGCAGTCTTGCTGATGCTGTTCTACATCTGGTTCCGTTTTGAATGGCAGTTCTCTCTCGGTGCCGTCGTTGCTCTGACTCATGATGTGATCCTGACGATCGGGATCTTCGCGATTACACGGATCGAATTTAATCTATCGATCATCGCAGCGATCCTGACCATTGTCGGCTATTCGATGAATGATACCGTGGTGGTTTATGACCGCGTTCGGGAAAACCTGCGCAAATACAAGAAGATGCCGCTGAAAGACCTCCTCGACCAGTCGATCAACGATACGCTGTCGCGCACGACCATGACCTCGGTCTCCACCCTGCTGGCGCTTGGCGGCCTTTATATCTTCGGCGGCGAGGCCATCAGGGGTTTCACTTTTGCCATGATGTGGGGCGTTGTTGTCGGGACCTATTCGTCAATCTTCGTCGCGGCTCCAATGCTCCTTCTGACCGACGTCAAGCGGGACTGGTCAAGTGAAGCCTCCAAAAGCGTCGCGCCAGCCTGACGAACGAATCAATTCAGCATAGAAAAAGCATCCTGGGAGAACGGGGCGCTTTTTCCGTAACCGCATCAACTCCCTGAAACAATGACACAATCGAATCTGTGCTATATACTTGTCTGGAATTATTCTTAACTACAGGAGCCCATCATGGCTGCGATTTTGACGAATTTGAGAACAACAGTAATTGCCGGTTTTGTTCTGGCTGTCCTTATGCTGTTGTTATTTGTTTCATCCGGTGGGGTGCAAATTGCCTCACATGAATTTGGTGCCTATTTCTTCCGTTGGCTGCATGTTCTCAGCGGGGTGATGTGGATCGGTCTGTTGTGGTATTTCAACTTTGTCCAGATCCCCAACATGCCAAATATCCCCGATGATCAGAAACCGGCGATCAGCAAGGTGATTGCACCGGCTGCCTTGTTCTGGTTCCGCTGGGGTGCCATGGCCACGATCATTACCGGTCTTATTGTTGCGGCCATGAACGGTTACCTGGTCGGTGCTCTGACCCTTGGCTTCACCGACGGTGTCGCCAAAAGCACAGCCATCGGTATGGGTATGTGGATGGGCATTATCATGTGGTTCAATGTCTGGTTTGTCATCTGGCCCAATCAAAAGATTGCGCTTGGTATGGTTCCGGCAGAGGCGGATGCCAAGGCGAAGGCCGGTCGTACGGCGATGTTGTTCTCGCGGACCAACACCTTGCTGTCTATCCCGATGCTCTTTGCAATGGTTGCCGCTCAGAACCTCTTTTAGGGCACCGTCGAAAATCGAAATCGGGCCGTCTCGGGAAACCGGGGCGGCCTTTTTCACTTCTGTCGCAAGACCGCCAACACACTCCTTGTAAACTGATCGATATGATCCGTCAGGCTGTCTGTGAGGCGGCCATATGTTCTGTGAACAGAGGGCTGCATGACAATGCCAAGCGCCATGGCTCCCAGCAGAACTGGATCGCCCTCCGGGATCTCTTGCGCTTCGATCGCCTCGGCGATGATCTTTTCAACGTTATCAACCGGGTTCGGCCGCTTGCGTTCGCCAAACCGGTGGAAGAAAAGATGCTGAAAACGCAAATGATAGGCAAAGAGGAGGCGGTCCTCGTCAGCCAGGTGAACGTAGGTCGTGACAATGGCCCGGACCTTGTCCTCGAAACTCTGCGCCGAATCAGCGACCGCCTGGATCATATCGGCGAGACGGATGTGAATGGATTTGAACAGCTCGAAGGCGATCTCATCCTTGCTCTCGAAATGGCGATAGATAGCGCCTTCAGATATTTCAGACCGAGCAGCGATCTCCCGCGTTGTGGTGGCCGCGATACCTTTTTCGACAAAGAGCTCAAGGGAGGAGCGTAGAATTTTGGCTCGGGTGATTTGTCCGCGGTTCATAAATGACCTCATGGAATCGAAAGGTTGGGCCGGGAGGCCCCAATGTGAGCGCCATTCTCACAGAATGTCTTGATTTATACAAGTGAGTGATTACTTTCTATTTCAGAGCGTATCGACCTTCCCGATATCGTGTGATGAATTTGAGGCGAATGATGAAATCCCCGAAAATCCTCCTTGCCCTGTTGGCCTGCCTGATCGCCGGAACTGCGTACATCGACCTCGTTGAAGAACCCTCGCAGGCGAGCGATAACATCAATGTGCCAACCGGAACATTCGGTGGCATGCAGCTCTGGGAAGACCTGCGGGTGTTGTCCGGTTGGCGTATTCAGCGCAATGTCGTGACCGGTCATCATCGATTGCTTGATGACGGAGATATCAGGCGCGCCTGGGGATCCCGGGATGAATGTGACAGGGCTCTCAATTCTGCCCGCGCGGCCCATAATCTGAAAGCCAGCAGCGATCACGCCGTTGTCCTGCTACACGGTCTGGGGCGGACCAAATCCATGTACAAGTCCCTCGCAGCCAGGCTGGAGGCCGAAGGGTATGAAGTTGTCACAATCAATTACCCCAGCACGCGGCGTTCGATCAGCGCTCACGCAGATCAGGTTGAAGAGGTGCTTGGACACCTGGAGGGCATCACATCGGTCTCTTTTGTCACACATTCGCTTGGCGGCATCGTCATGCGCGCGGTGCTGGCTCGCGATGGCAGCTGGCGACAGACTCTGGAGCCGCGCCGGCTCGTCATGATGGGACCTCCCAATCAGGGCTCAGTCCTTGCCCGCGAAGTCCCGAGTGCCGCCGACGGGATTATTGGCGCTTCGCTTGATGAATTGCGCAATGTCAACCTCGCAGAGTTTCCGGCCCCTGCGATCGAGTTTGGCATCATTGCCGGAGGCCGGGGGCAGGAGGGTTACAACCCGCTCATCCCCGGCAACGACGACGGTGTTGTAGCGGTCTCAGAGACCCGGCTGGCGGGCGCTTCGGACTTTCTGGTAGTGGACGGCCTCCACAGCTATCTGCCCTCAAATGAGACCGCTGCCACGGCCGCCGTTCACTTCCTCGCCCACGGGCAATTTCGTCCTGGAGAGGGCTGAATTCTGTGCTTGACTTGAACCGGGCCCAGCCTTATCAAGACGGCCTCGTGCCGGTCCTGAACCGGCTCCTGGTGCCCGTTTGGGCCCATGCGGGGGTGTAGCTCAGTTGGTTAGAGCGCCGGCCTGTCACGCCGGAGGTCGCGAGTTCAAGTCTCGTCACTCTCGCCATTTTTCCTTCGGAATCTCCTGGATAAGTGGCGAACTGAGGATCTTCCGGGCGTCAGCACAACTTTTCGCTTTGTTGCCCGAGTTTCCGCTTCCCAAGCCCCCAATCATTTGATACATCCCCGGCTCCTCCTCCTTTCTCAAGGAGCCCGGTGCGGACGTGGCGGAACTGGTAGACGCGCAGCGTTGAGGTCGCTGTGGGATAATATCCCGTGGAAGTTCGAGTCTTCTCGTCCGCACCAACTTTTTGCGCAGCAATCAGTCCTTTCCACGAACATTCGGGCGGCTCGAACTGCTTCGCAGTTCAAGCGGGTTCGAGTCTTCTCGTCCGCACCAACTTTCCTCTGAGCCTGAAACAGGCCGTGCCATAGTCATTTGATTTGGCCGCAGAATCTCCTATACCCTGGGTCGGTCGTTGGACGTCAGGTGGGTTGTGGTTATGACAGATCAGAGTATCGCGGAAAATGGCGCACCGACCCATGACGTGGGCCACACGCTTAATCCGGAATTCATCGACAAGGTCTGCGCCGCGCTTGAGGGCGACGACAGGGCCGGTGTCAGCGATCTTCTCGTCAAACTTCATGCCGCTGACCAAGCTGACCTCCTCGGCCTTTTGCGCCCGTCACACCGCCGGCATCTGATCCGCCTGATGGGGGACATCCTTCATCCTGACGTTCTATCGGATGTCGAGGAAGATATTCGCGACGAACTCGTCGAGGTCATGGCGGACGAACACCTCGCCAACGCCGTATCGGAACTCGAGACCGATGATGCGGTTCATCTGGTCGAGGATCTTGATGAAGCGCGGCGCGAGGAAGTTCTCGGGTTGGTCTCTGAAGGTGATCGGGCGGCTGTTGAATTCGGACTGACGCATGGCGACGAAACAGCCGGACGTCTTATGCAAAGAGAGGTGGTCTCGGCGCCGGAATATTGGACCGTTGGCCAAACTCTTAAATATATTCACTCCAGCGCTGACCTGCCGCGCCGATTTTTCGAAATCTTTGTCGTCGATGCAAGATCTCATCCAGTGGGAACCATCGTAACGAGTACACTGATGCGCGAGGACCCCGACACCGTCCTCGAGGACATTATGCAGACCAAGCAAACCCTTATTCCTGCTTCAATGGACGAAGAAGACGTTGCCTATCTTTTCGACCAATATCATCTGATCTCGGCAGCTGTAGTCGATGAGTTCGACCGGATCATCGGGATGATCACTGTTGATGATATCGTTGGCATTGTCCGGCAGGCAGCCAGCGAGGACATGCTGGCTCTTGCCGGGGTCCGTGAAGAAGAAGCCTTGTCCGATTCGGTCATTGAGACGACGCGGTTGAGATTTTCGTGGCTCTTTATCAATCTCATGACGGCCATCACAGCCTCCCTCGTCATTGCCGTGTTTGAAGATACCATCCAGGAAATTGTGGCGCTCGCCGTCCTCATGCCGATCGTTGCCTCGATGGGGGGCAATGCCGGGACGCAAACCCTGAGCGTTGCGGTCCGGGCGCTCGCCACGAAGGATTTGACGGCAACCAACGCTCTCAGAATTATCTACCGGGAAACTCTTGTTGGCGGCGTCAACGGCGTTCTGTTTGCCATCCTCATGGGGACCATCGGCGGCCTTTGGTTTGACCGATTTGAAATCGGTCTGGTGCTCGGTCTCGCCATGATCATCAATATGATCCTTGCTGGACTGGCAGGAATTTTAGTTCCGCTTGGCCTTGATCGGGCAGGGATCGATCCCGCCGTATCCTCCACCGTGTTCGTGACCACTGTGACTGATATTGTCGGCTTCTTTGTTTTTCTGGGACTGGCAACCCTGATGTTGATCGGCTGAGCCTGAATTTGCGCTCTGCCAACATCTCAACTAAGCTGCCGCCAGACTTGAACAAGAGCTTGTGAGTATTGATGAACCAGATAGTCCGAATTGCGTTGTATAGGGCATTGAGCGCGGTTTCCCTGATTTTTCTATCAACATTTTCGATGGCGCTGGCGGCCGGAACCTGGACGCAAAATTCGCGGATGACCGAAGGCGGCATCCTGCTGCAAGCGGCAAGCGACGGCAGTAATATCTATGTTGCCGGTGGATCATCGATTACCGGGCCGAAGGCGTCCTTTGATCTTTATGATACGGTGAACGATCAGTGGCGGCCGCTGCCGCCGATGCCCACAGCGCGGGAGCGGTTTGGCATGGCCGCATTCAGCGGCCGGATTTATGTTTCAGGTGGTCGGGCTCGAGACGTGGATGAAGATACGCTATCCACCAGCGCTGCCTTGTGGATCTTTGACACCGTATCAAGTGACTGGATTTTGAAAGCAGACATGCCCACGCCGCGCGTTGACCATGTTATGGTCAACTGCGAGGACAAGCTCTATGTCCTGGGTGGCACGGGAGAATTTTCCAACCGGATCTATATCTATGACCCTGCGGAGGATAAGTGGACCACGGCTGGCGCGACCATGAAAACTCCACGCAAGAATTTTGGAGTGGCGCGTGACGGGACGTCCATCTATTTGATTGGCGGCATAACGCCCGGCGGCAAGTTGCTGGATGACGTGGATGTCTTTGACACTGTGTCGCAAACCTGGACTTCCAGGGCCTCATTGCCAAAACCGCGCGCAGGTCTGGCTGCCGCCGTGATCGATGGCCGTCTTCATGTGGCGGGTGGGTCGACACCCGATCCGGCTCAAACCTTCAATGAGCATCTTTCACTGGGCGCAGGAGAAAACGCCTGGAGGACAGAGCCAGAGCTCCCGACAGCTCGTCACTCCATGGCCTACGCCCTGGCTGGCAACAAATGGTATGTAATGGGTGGTGGCTCTGCAGCAGGGTTCTATACGCTTTTCTCAGCCGCCGATGCTGTTGAGTCCTACGACATCAACTAGAGAACCGGTATGCGGGTATCGGTCAGAACGCGCAAGGCTCCCGGAGCAATACTGATGGTGGCTGGGCCCCGGCAGGCATAGTCACCATCAATCTGAATCGCGTGGTTCGAGTTGATTTCCAGCGACTTTACACCTTCCATCTCTATACAATGGCGAGACTTGTTTTTGCTGAGAAGGTAAAGAATCAGGCTGAAAATGTTGCGGGTCGGAAACAGCAAGACTTCCAGTGCCCCGTCGTCAATAAGAGATTTTGGTGACAGTGTGTATCCGCTGGCATAAAGCTTGGTATTCTGCACAAAGACAAAAAAGGCCTGAAGATCCAGTCCTTCGCTTGTGCGTACGCGGATCCGGCGGAACGGGTATCGCATAATTTCACGCAGTGCGACCAGGGGGTAGGCCAGAGCGCCCCATCTGCTTTTCGTTTTGGTGTCCACCTGACTGACCACATGGGCATCGAAGCCAATCCCGGCCATGATCGTAAAATGACGGTCGTTCACTCTGGCCGTATCGATCTGCCGGATCTCTCCCCGGGCAATAACCTGGCAGGCCAGGTGAACATTCGTCGGGATGCCTAGTTCAGTGGCGAGCAGGTTCGCGGTGCCCAGGGGGATGATACCAAGCGCAGTATCGCTCATGGCCAGACCGTTGACCACTTCATTGATGGTCCCGTCACCGCCCGCCGCAACAACAACATCATATCCTTCTTGCGCCGCCTGTTTGGCCATTTCGGTGGCGTGACCGGCATAGTGCGTCCAGACAAGCTCCGGTTTGATACTGAAAGCGGAGAACGCTTTGACGATGGCCTCAAGCGTTTCACCCGAGGAGACTTTGTCTCGGCCTTGAATTTTCAACAGATGCCGCGCAATCGGCGGTAATTGGTATCCGCTTCCGGCGTTGCCATTCAGGATGACCATGATCTTGTCATAGCGCTTCCATGGGATCGGCAAGACAGATCCAACCTGGTCAAGGTCGAAAGGGTTGTCGACATCCATTCCAAGTTCGGGATACGAAGAAACATAAAGACCAATTCTCCAGCCGAGGCGTTTGGAGAGGGCCTCTCCTATGTCCTCCAGGGACTTGCCTTCGAGCCCCAGAACCTTGATAAGATTTTCCGGATTCTTCCGATACTTTCTCAAGTCGCCGATGACATGTAGCCCATGAAACAGATTGCTGAATCTTCTGATGTAGTAGATTGACGCTCCGGTATAAAACTTGTCTTTAACCGGAATCCAGTTGCGTTCCACCGGCAGATCCCTACTTTCGAAGCTCGATTTTTCCACGTAGTGCAGAACCAGATCGTGACTACTGTTCTGGATGTGATGGACAGCATCAGAGATTGCTTCGGGCGTAAGAAAGGCCGCATCACAGAATGAAATGATGTAGCCAGGATGGCGCGGAGACTTTCGGTACCAGGTCCAGCGTACATAGGAAATGCCGCGCATGACATTACGCACAAGGCTCGGCGTTGCATCAATGCGTTTATCGACAAAACGCATGCTTTCCAGCCGTTCGAGTTCTTCAGGACCAACCACAACAATTTTGCCGATGCAGTTACTTGCCCGGAAGGCCTCGACCACCCAGTCAAGCATCGGCTTGCCCAGGATCGGCAAGAACGCCTTGTTTTCCAATCCATGGTCGCTAAACAGCAAATTTCTGTCGCCACCCGTCAGAATTATGAGATTAGGTTTCTCCACAATCCATTGCCTTCTTCCCCGCGAGGAGGGTGATGGGTTCCGGGACTCGCCGTCAAGTTCAACCTGCTTACAGGGATTTCAAGATTTCGCCTCACAAAAAAACCCCCGCAACGACTGTCGCGAGGGCTTCAGATATCTTTCGTGAGAGACTGTGACTAGTCTTGTCCCTTCCGGTTGGACCCGCCTGTAAGACGTGAGAGGGCGGATTGGGCTTCAACCGGACCACGACCTCGGCCACCGGGGCTTCTGCGCCCCTCGGGCTTCGGCGGCGTGCCGAAGCTGTCCTTGCCGTTCTGCGCGCCGGAAGCCGGCATACCAGCCCCGCCGGAACCCGCCATCAGATTTTTTACACCGCCCTTGCGCCGCGCGCCTCCGCCTTCACCCATCGGATTGTCAGAGTGACGACAGTTACCCTCAAAGAATGCGCCTGTTTCAACAGCAAGCGCCTGATGGTATATATCGCCTTCAACATGACTTGTCCCGGCAAGGTGAACCCGGTTTGCCCGGACACTGCCGATCACGCGGCCTCGAATGATCACTTCCTCGCAGTTGACTTCACCGTGGACCGTTGCCTTTTCGCCGATTGTCAGCGAGCCACTCTCGATATCACCTTCGACCCTGCCATCAACCTGTATGTCACCGGTTGCGACCAGTGAACCATGAACGATCATATCAGTGCTGATAATTGACGGCGCGGATTTGACCATTCGCCTGGCTTGCTGCGCGGTCTGTACGTGTTGGTTTTCTGTCTCTTTAGCTTTTGAGAACATGACGCCCTACTTTCACAAATTTGTCCGGATCCCTGACTTTTCCCTCAAACCACACTTCATAGTGAAGATGAGGTCCTGTACTGCGGCCACTTGACCCGAGTAGACCGACCAGCTGTCCGAACTCTACCTGCTGACCGCGTTTCACTTTGACACGATACATGTGTCCATATCTTGTTCTGAACCCGTGGCCATGGTCGATTTCAACCATATTCCCGTAAGGTCCACGTCTTCCCGCATGAACAACCTTGCCTGCGGCTGTAGCATAAATGGAAGACTTGTATGGACCAGCAAAATCCAGGCCAGAATGATGAGCCCCGCGTTTGGTAAAGGGATCACGCCGTGGCCCGAACCGGCTCGACTTGCGCAATTTGTTACTGACTGGCATGGCCAGCGGAATGGAGGTCAGCGCCGCCTCAAGGCTCGATAACCGTTCCAGCTTGCCGTCGATCCGCAGCAATTGGCGGTCGTGGTAGGTAAGATCAATGTCACCGAAGTCTGCGTCGTCCCCGAATTCCACCAGCGGACCACCAATCCCCAATGCGCCCCCGGCGGGAGATGGCAGTGCAGACTTGAATCGGGCGGCAACGCGCTCAAGATCCAGTCCGGTTTCCGTGAGATAGGCTTCATATTCCTCGATGGACAAGGTCGCCTGTTCTTCCAGTTGGTTGATTTCCCACGCCCTCGACTGCTCAAGGTCTTCGAGTTCGGTACTGACGCGCTCCACTCGGTCGCTAAATCGTGCAGTATCCTTGTGAAACGGTCCTTCGCGGCCACTGACAACCGAGCGTATGACGTCGCTTACGTCCCGAAGACGAGCTTGTCGGCGATCAACAACGATCCGGGAAACCCGTTCCGTCGGCTCCAGATCAATCGCCTGCATCAAGGTCGAACTGGCGGCAGATGTGGACGAGGTGCCATTCTCGGCACGTTCGGCCAGGCGGGCACGCAGGCTATCATAGTCATCCTGCACGGCTGCATGGCGAGATTTGAAATTCGACAATTGATCATGGCGAAGAGTAAATTCCTTCGCCGTTTCTTCAAATCGATCCTGGGTCATGGACAGGACGGCATTCAGCTCATCGTAGGACGATTGCCAGTCAGCAAGCTGAACCTCATAGTTCTGCCGCATCATGGTGAGCTTGCGTTCCTTTGCACTGATAATCTGTTGTTTGAAGACAACGTTTACGGAGGCATACGCAACCCAAAACAGGAAGACAACAAGCACAGCCACCAGTCCAAGCTGGTTCCGTGCCGACAATGAAATGAATCTGACCTCGCCCAAACTACGATGGTAGAACTGTCTTTCCGGAAAAAAACGTTCTATCCCAGCTTTGACGTTGGCCACAGGTCCCGTGGACATCGTTACTTCCCTCGATACTTTTTGGTCACCAAACCCTACTACCCCGATGCATTCCACCGAATTTTCGTGATGATTTCAAGCTCTTACATCGAATCTGGCACAAGTTTCTGAAATTAAGGTTACTTTCGGCAATCGCAAGGGATAGCAGAACGTAGTTCTAGTGTGCAACAGATCGATAAAAGTGGGGCAAAAGTCCTGCTTGCGTGCGGGCTTCCACGTTAAAGGGAGGTTTGATCTGCCCCTTGAAAAATTCTGCGACCAACGATTTAAAGGTTCCATCAGGCTTAACGCCATCAACCTCGCACAGCCTTGTGAACCATTTGACGCCAGTCTCCACATGTCTGATTTCATCCTTGTATATTTTCTCCAGGATTTCTGCGGTTTTTGGGTCGCCATGATCCCGGAGTTCGGCGACAGTGGCGAGCGTGACGTCAAGTCCCCGAGCCTCGAGCACCATGGGAACAATGGCGAGCCGTGCAGACCAGTTATCTTTCGTATCGACGGCGGCTTGCCACAATCCGTCATGGGCGTTCATCGCGCCATAGAAACTGCCGAGGTCTTTCAGGCGATTTTCGAGAAGCTCAAAATGTTCAGCCTCCTCGCTGCCAACCCCGATCCAGTCCGATATGAATTCGCGCGCAACGCCGCCAGCACTCATACTGCCAGCACTCACACCGGATGTTTCATCGGTAGTCTCTCCAAGCCGGGCCTGGCACTCCCCGGCGAATCGCACTGCCATGTCAAAGGCCAGATCAATGGCGTTCAATTCGATATGTGCCAGAGCATGGATCAGCGCAACACGGCCTTTTGCGCTCCCCGTCTTTCGTTTTGGGACCTGCCTGTGGTCAGTTAAAACGGGTTTTGGGGGTCTGGCCGGACGATCCGGAAGGCCATGCTGTGAGCCAAAGCTTCCAAACTCGGTCGCATTCTTCCAGCAAACGGCGGCCTTGCGAGCGGCCGCAACTTTTTGGAGCGGTTCGGCGGTCGTCAGAACTTCAAGAGCCAATTGTGTAACGAGGTTCATGGGAAGGAAGCTACTCTCTCAATTCCTTGACCGCCGCAAGAACGTCTGCAACATGATCTTTTACGCGAACTTTTCGCCATATCTTTATGATTTTACCTGATTCATCGATTAAGAACGTGGACCTCTCGATGCCCATATACTTCCGGCCATAGTTGTTTTTCTCGACCCAGGAACCGTAAGTGTCGATGACATTGGTATCTGCGTCAGAGGCAAGCGTAATCTTTAGGCCCTGCTTGAGTTTGAACTTGTCGTGGGAAGCCACACTATCCCGCGACACCCCCAGAACATCGGCCCCGGCACGGCGAAATTTGGACAGGTTTTCGGAAAATTCCACACTTTCGGTGGTGCACCCGGGTGTATTGTCCTTCGGATAAAAAAACATCACCAGCTTCTTGCCGCTAAAATCCTTAAGTGAAACGGACCCGCTACCATCCGTCGGCATGGTGAAGGCGGGCGCCTTCTTGCCCTCAACGATCTCTTGGGTCATAGGTATTTCCTCATTCCGGGGCATATCTGTAAGGCAGGATTTTCCGGCGCATATTGCACCGCTTTGATCAAATTCCAACCCGCAAAGAGACGAAATATAAACCTCGGGAGAAGCATAATGCTGCCAGAACTGAATTTTGCCACTTTTACGCCCGAATTTCACTCCAGGTCTGTGGATAAATCGAATTCCGGTTGAATTTTCAAGGTGCTAAACGTAGCATCGGCCAACCTTCGGGTTTCAGGGTTTGGGCAAAATTTGTGGTGAGAGTGCCGTGGGCGGGAAGGGGTTCCAGCCAGGGCGTTGCGATCCTTTCGCGAAAGACTGACAGTGGTACGTTCTTCATTACGGCGAACTCTAGGACATGTGATTGAAGGCCTGGCCGGGCTACTGGCCGTGCTCATCGTCGCTTGCTGCGTCCTGATCTGGCGGCTCTCGGAAGGCGCGGTTTCACTGGGAATCCTCTCGCCGATCATCGAAACTACGCTTAATTCTGCGGTCCGGGATTTCACGATCAAAATCGACGATGCAGTCCTGCGCTGGTCAGAGGAAGACCGATCTATTCACGTCCGGGTGATTGGTGTCGATTTTATTGATGAGCACGACACACTGATTGGCAACGTACCTGAAATCGAGGTCGACCTTGACGCTTCATCCCTCATGTACGGCCAGATCACTCCATCCCGGATTGAACTTTTTGGTCCCTCCGCCGCCATCGTCCGCCGCGCTGACGGAGGATTTCAACTCGGATTTGGTGACGAGTTAGTGCCCAAAGCGCCTGCCGATGAACACATTGGTGTGGAGGCCCCCGAAACCAACCCCGGTGAAGTGCTGGGAATGCTGGTCGAACAGCTTCGCAGTGAAGGTGGCGCGGCAAGCAAACTGAAAACCTTTACAATCCGGGACGCCAAACTCGAGTTCTTTGATCGTCAGTCGGGTACTTTGTGGGTTGCCCCTAATGCACTTCTGTCAATAGATCGGGCGATTGACGGCGTTGCATGGCTTATGGCGGGTACTTTTCGGGTTGGCCGTGAAGAAGTCGAAGTTGTACTCAATGGCGCGCTCTCGGAGGAAAAGGGAACGCTTAGTTCCGAAATTGAGTTCAGCGACGTTCATCCCTCCAGTTTTGCTGCCAAATCAGGTTTTTTCACCGACTGGGCGGGGTTTGACTTTCCGGTGAAAGGTAAGGCCGCCTTCGACTTGGGCCCCGATGGCAGTGTGACCACTGCCGAACTTGAACTTTCCGCTGGCGAGGGATCTATCAAACTCGGTGTTTTGGGTGAGGAGGCTCTCGCCGTAGGGTACGGTGCTTTCTCGGCGAAATACTTTGGGGCGGACCATCTCTTCGATATTCAGCGCCTTCACTATGCTGCCGGCGAAAACCGGGCAACGTTCAGGGGCACGACCCGGGCCGTATTCGACACTTCAGAGCGACTGCGATTGACGTCGGCGCGTTTTGATCTGAAAGGGCAGGACATATCGCTGTTTTTCCCCAACGAAATGACCGGCCCTGCGGCCATTGATAAACTGGATGTTGTGGGGTTCGCAGACATAGCCAACAGCTGGCTTTCGATCGAAAGCGCGTCGGTTAGCGCAGGACCAACCAGTGTTGAGTTCGAGGGCGATATCGTCGCATCCGACAGCTCGCCGATGGTGATACTCAACGCAAAAGTAGAAAATCTTCCAATAGACAAATTGGATACCTACTGGCCAAAGACTCTGGGGGTCGGCGCGCGTAACTGGGTAATGGAACGGATTCGCGGCGGCGCGATCACAGCTGGAGATTTGAAGATTAACGCCGCCGCAGGCGAACTCGCTCAAAAGCCTATGCCATACGAGGCCCTTCAGTTTGCCTTTACGGCTGAAGGCGGCGATGTCAAATACAAGCGTGGCATGCCCTGGATGGAAGAGGCTGCCGGCACCATGCTGCTAACTGGTCGCAGCTTTGATCTGACGTTGGACAAGGGCGTAATTCGCAGTGACCTCGAGCAACCGATAAAAGTTGCGAAAGGATCCACAGTCTCTATCGCGGCGCTTCATATCAAAGGATCACCGGTTGTTGTTAACACCAACCTGTCCGGCCGTGCCGAAGACATCCTTGCACTCGTCAACCATGAGCCGCTTAACTACATGTCCAAATTCGGGCTCGATCCTTCATTTATACATGGTCAGGGTGACACTGACATGTGGTTCTCCATTCCAATGTCGGCGGTGCTTGTGCCAGGCACTGTGGATTTCCGGGCGAAAGGACACGTGGCGGGGCTCAACCTGAGTGGCCTGCCAAACGATTTGACCATTGATGATGGCACGTTGGATCTGGACATCGATCTGAATGGTCTTGTTGGTCGGGGCGGTGTGATTGTGGAAGGAGTGCCGGTCAACGTACTCTGGACAGAGAATTTTCTTTCTACGGATGGAAACTCATCTGTGTTCAATCTCAGCGCCGTCCTTGATGATGTCGCGCGAGATGAATGGGGTATTGACATGCTCGGTTATTTTTCCGGGCCCATTCCGATTGAAGTTGTGGCAAGCGGCCGGGGGACGAGTGTTCGGGGGCTGGCGGTCAAAGCCGACCTTGATCAGGCAGAAATCGAAATTGAGAACTTTGGCTATCAAAAGCCATCCGGCGAAAAGGCCGAAGCAACACTCCATGCATCTCTGGGCAAGGACGGCTCATTCTCACTAGACGCCCTCAACCTCTCTGGCGAGAATATCGACGTTCAGGGGTCGATGACCCTTGCCGGCGATGGCCGCATGGAGGTGGCGAATTTTGAGAGGATCTTCATTGACGATGTGGTCGATGTGGCGTTCCTCGCGAACCGTGAGGCCAGTGGAGCGCTCAACCTTGATATCAAAGGGCAGTACCTCAACATCGCACCCTTCCTGGAAGATGTCATGAAGGACTTCGCCACAGGTGGAACCTCAGCAGGTGAAAATGTCAACAAGCAGCCAAGCCTGGGCTGGACGCTTCGCGGTGACGTAGACAACCTTTATCTGCGCGGCGGCGTTGCCATGCAAAACGTGCAAATGGAAGTCGACAATGATGGTTCCCGATTCCGCATGATTTCGGTGAACGGTGATATGGGTGATGATCGTGAGGTTTTTGCCGCCCTGACTACGGGTACAGAAGACAAGCGCCACCTTCTGGTGACCGCAACCGATGGAGGCCGGGTCATTCGCGGCATCACCGGGGCGAACCAGGTCAAGGGCGGAAACTTGTCCTTGCGTATGGAGTTTGATGACAGTCCATCAGATGTTATCACCGCTGCCCAACCTTTGACCCTCGCGGAATATCTCAATGATTATGCCCATGCGCGACAGGAAGGCGATGCGGGCGAGGATGTTCGGAGTGCACTTGGTGAAGGCCATTCGCGGTATCGGGATATCAAGACACAAAGCGCCATTAACGGATATCTCAAGATGGATGACTTCCGTGTAAACAAGATGCCAATCCTGGCAAAGCTGCTGACCGTTGGCTCCCTGCGAGGACTCAGCGACACTCTGAACGGTGAGGGTATCCACTTTGACAGTCTGGAGGCCCCGTTCTGGGTCGACAAGAATGGCATGATCGGAATCTCCGATGCTACAGCGTCGGGATCCGCGCTCGGATTGACCCTCTATGGAACATTTGATCAGGGGACAGACGAAACAGACATGCAGGGGACAATTGTGCCGTCCTACACATTGAATAGCGTTCTGGGAAATCTCCCGATCTTTGGACCCATTCTGGTATCCCGTGAAGGCGAGGGTGTCTTTGCCTTCACATACGGGATTTCCGGGCCAACTACGGGACCGACTGTCTATGTGAACCCTCTTGCTGGGCTTGCGCCCGGTGTTCTGCGCCGCGTTTTCCAGCCACGCGATCAGCTTGAAGCCCGCCGGGTCCCTGTTGAGCGACTTCAAAACACGCAAATGCCGATTAACCCCTCTGATGGCGCGCCTGGTGAAGGCCTCCAGGATTTACCGGAAGAAATGGTCGATGGGCCATCGGTGAGTGATGGCTAGGTCCTAGAGATACTCAGCCAAAAACTTCACATAGGCGTCTGACGCAGCAATACGATTTTTGGTTTTGGTAAACCCATGCCCCTCGTCCGGGAAGACGACATAGTTGACAGGCACACCATTGGCCCGGACGGCTTCCACCAGTTCATCACTTTCAATTTGAAGCACGCGCGGGTCATTGGCGCCCTGAACGACGAGCAGCGGTTTTTTGATGTTAGCCGCATGAAACAGAGGTGAGATGCGCCGAAGGCGTTCTTCATCACTCTCAGGATCACCCATTTTGTCAAACAGACTTGCGCGCATTGAGGCCCACCATGCCGGAATGGAGGAAAGCGTGCGCACCCAGTTCGTCACGCCGAAAATATTGATCCCGAGCCTGAAGACATCCGGGTGAAAGGCGAGGGCGGCGGCTGTGAGGTATCCACCGTATGACCCACCGATAATGCCAATTCGATCAGAGTTAATCCAGTCCTGCTCGGCGAGATAGTGCCTTGAATAAATAACGTCCTTGAGGTCGGCCTCACCGTGCGCCTTGATGTCCATCTCATGAAAGCTCTTGCCGTAGCCGCCGGAGCCGCGATTATTCATGGCGAGGACCGCATAGCCGTGATTGACGAGGTGCTGAATGAGTGGATTGTAACCCTTGCGGCACTGGCCTCCAGGCCCGCCATGCACATAGACAAGCGCCGGGACGCGTTTGTTGGCTGAGGCGCCTTTCGGGCGATAGAGAATACCGGGAATGGGAACCTGGTCGTAGGTCGCGTGCCGAATAACAGTGCTTTCGACCAGATCCTCAGGCTTCACCGGCCCCGTCATGGCATGGGTCAACTGGATCGATGTGTGGTCGGCGAGGTTCATCGTATAGATGTTGTGGCCGGCCGTGTCGCCGGAGTGAACAAAGGCCGCTCTTGTTTCGTCGGCGGAGAAGAAAAATCGTTCTGTGGTACCTGGCGGCAACTCCGGCTTGTGAATGGTCCAGCCGCTCTCAAGATCTTTAAGCTCAACCTCGGTCGCGCCATCGGCATTGATCCCGTGGGCACGCAAGTTGCCGCTGTCGGACAGGGATACGGAAACAATGTCCCAGTCCGCAGTGATGAAACAGGCGCGCTCGCCGGTAGCAAGTTCATAGGTCCAGGCCTGAACAAACTCGCTGTGTTCATCGCTGCCGTATATAAGGTGCTTTCCATCCCGCGTAAAATCGAACACGGAATGCATCACATTGCCGTCGCTGAAAGAAATCGGATAGGGCGCGATTTCGGGTGCCTGAAGGTCAATGAGATAGAGGCTGGATTTGCGGCTCGACAGGAGATCGACAAAGGCCACATAGCGCCCGTCAGGACTGACGGCTTCCAACGCCATGCCGTGATTTTCGTAGAGGCAATGACGACCATAGTCATGCGCGCGGTAATGATAGAGATCAAAATAACGGGCATCTCGTTCATTCGAGATCACATAGAACCCGTCGGTTTTTGCGTTCCAGCCGAAGAAAGCGGACTTGTGGCCCTTGCCCGGTGTCAGGTCCCGTGTCTTTCCGTCAAGGTCACGGACAAAAACGTGATGGAGCTCGTCGCCGCCGCTGTCGCTTGTGAAGAGTATCCGGTCATCGTCGGGAAACCAGCTGACGGCATAACACGCATCTGTCTGCGAAGTTGTCAGAGGCGTCTGGGTCTTGCCATCGAGGGACAGTTGATACGCATTGAAAACGCCTGATCTATTTGACGACACCAACAGGTCGCCGATCGTCGCCCCGAAGGCAATGCCCTTCGGTGACGGCATCATATAGTCGACGGTTGTGAAAAAGGCTTCGGCTGAATGATGAGGTGGCTTGTCTCGCATAACTACTTCATATCCCCTGCTTACACCGGCTTTACGAGTACATGCCGCTTCTTGCCCAGCGATAGTTTTATCACACCATCCTCGTCGAGGTCCTTCGAAGTGATTTGCCTTTTCTCATCGCTGATGACTTTATCATTGACCCGGACACCTCCGCCCTTGATCTGGCGGCGTGCGTCACCGTTGGATTTGGTCAACTCAGCTGCAGTAAAGAGTTCGGGAGCCGGGATGCCGACTTCCAGTTTAGCGGCAGAGACTTCGATGGTCGGCAACCCTTCTGCGGCCATACCTTGCTCGAACGCCTGCCGGGCTGTCTCAGCGGCAGTGGCTGCAGCCTCAGCGCCATGAAGTAATGTCGTAACTTCATTGGCGAGGAGCTTTTTGGCCTCGTTCAATTCCTGACCTTGCAAAGCCTCAAGCCTGGCAATTTCATCAAGTGGCATGTTGGTAAACAGCTTGAGGAATTTGCCAACGTCGGCGTCCTCGGTGTTGCGCCACATTTGCCAGTAATCATAGACTGAGAGCATGTCAGCATTGAGCCAAATTGCTCCGCCCATGGACTTGCCCATTTTTTGACCTGAAGCTGTCGAAAGCAGCGGGGTCGTCAGTCCAAAAACCTGGGTCTCGTCCTTGCGACGACACAGTTCAACCCCGTTGATAATATTGCCCCATTGGTCGGACCCGCCCATCTGCAGGGTGCAACCAAACCGACCCAGGAGATTGTGGTAATCATAGGCCTGCATGAGCATGTAATTAAACTCAAGGAAGGTCATCGGCTCTTCGCGTGACAGACGCAGTTTTACACTCTCAAACGTCAGCATACGGTTTATTGTAAAGTGTGTTCCATAGTCACGCAAAAACTCGAGATAACCAAGTTCACTGAGCCAGTCGTCGTTGTTGACCATGACGGCATCGGTTGGACCTTCGCCGAAGGTCAAAAACCTGGCAAAGACAGTCCGAATGCCGTCCATGTTGGCATTGATCTGTTCGTTGGACAGGAGCGGTCGGCTTTTATCCTTGTCGGTCGGGTCGCCGACCTTGGTGGTTCCGCCACCCATAAGGACGATAGGTTTGTGTCCGCTTTTTTGCAGGTGGCGCTGCATCATGATCTGGATTAGATGGCCGATGTGCAGGCTCGGAGCCGTGCAATCATAGCCTATATAGGCGGTAACAATACCCTTCATCAACGCTGCATCGAGCGCTTCCATGTCTGTGCACTGGTGAATGAACCCCCGTTCTTCGAGGGTATTCAGGAATTCTGAACGGTATTGCGCCATCTTGTCTTGATCTTTTCTCTGGAATTGAGCTCCGCGGGTGTGTATCACGGGTTTTAAGGCAAATGAAAGGGCTTGTCGCCCATGGCGATGCAAAAAGGCTTTACAGCGCTTGGTCTTATGAGCGGCACATCAATGGACGGTGTTGATGCCGCAATCCTGCGGACCGACGGTGTTCATGTCCTTGAACACGGCCCCGTTGCCGGCCTGACCTACTCCGATGACAACCGCGAGATTTTGCAGGAAGCCATCGCGGCTGCGGCCAGTTGGCCCGGTGGGTCCGAACCTCGACCGATCTACAAAGCCGCCGCGCTGGTCAGTGACACTCATGCCCGTCTGGTCAATCGGCTCCTTGATAGTGCGGGGCTCGAACCACACGATATCGATTTTTTGGGATTTCATGGCCAGACAATCCTGCACCAGCCACAAAACGGTCGGACAGTCCAGATTGGCGACGCTCAGGCCCTTGCCGATCTCACCGGAATTGATGTGATTGCCGACTTTCGTCTGAACGATGTTGCAGAGGGCGGCGAGGGCGCGCCGCTGGCGCCACTCTATCACCAGGCAATCGTGCGCGCCAGCGAGCTGGCTCAGCCGGTCGCGATCATAAATATCGGCGGCGTCGGAAATGTCACATATATTGACGGTGATGAGATATTGGCTTTTGACACCGGGCCCGGAAACGGCCTGGTGGACGAATGGATTTCGGAAAAGACCAGCAACAAGTTCGATGAAGGCGGGAAAATTGCCGCCGTCGGTATTGTGGATCGGCACGCCCTGCAGACCATGCTTGACAATCCCTGGTTCCGCCGAAAGCCCCCCAAATCCCTTGATCGCTACGACTTTTCAGGCGATCTTGTTTCCGGGTTGAGCATCGAAGATGGCGCCGCGACGTTGACGGCTTTCTCGGCGGCATCAATTGCAAACTGTGTCGATCATCTTCCGAAAAAACCGGCGACCTGGGTTATTTGCGGTGGCGGAAGACACAACAACACCCTGATGGACTGGATACAAACGTATCTTCAGACGTCAGTATGCAAGGCTGAGGATGTAAGTTGGCGCGGTGATGATCTTGAAGCCGAGGCGTTCGCATTTCTCGCGGTCAGAAGCTATCTGGGTTTGCCGCTCAGCTTACCGTCCACGACAGGCGTCAAATCGCCATGTACCGGCGGTAAACTCTACGAGGCTCAGCGCTCCATCTGATGTCAAATACCGGCTTTTGGGGCGTTCTACCGCCTGCCCTTAATCTTTCTGGGAGCAAAGGCAGGATCGTCAGAAGGCGCAAGGCGTTTTTCAAGATACTTGTCGACCTCGCCAATCATCTCTTCGATCTTGCCCTCGAAAAAGTGGTTCGCACCAGGGATTTTCACATGATCAATGACAATGCCCTTTTGGGCCGAGAGGCGCTCGTTGAGCTTGTCGACATCCGCTTCGGGAGCAACACGGTCGGCTGTGCCATGCAGCAACAAGCCTGATGAAGGACATGGCGCCAGAAACGAGAAGTCATACATATTGGCTTGTGGGGCTATCGAAATAAATCCGGCGATTTCCGGCCGGCGCATCAACAGTTGCATCGAAATCCAGGCGCCGAAGGAAAACCCGGCAATCCAGCAGAACGGTGAGTTCGGTTTTGTCTGCTGCAGCCAATCGAGCGCCGCCGCCGCATCGGAGAGTTCTCCAATACCGTTGTCAAATACGCCCTGGCTGCGACCGACGCCGCGAAAGTTAAACCGCAGAACCGAAAATCCGCGCCGCTGAAACGTGTAAAACGTCTCATAGACGATCCGATGGTTCATATTCCCGCCGAACTGAGGGTGGGGATGCAAAACCAGCGCTACCGGTGCTGACGGGTCTTCCTGTTCCTGAAAGCGACCTTCCAGGCGGCCCGCCGGGCCAACAAATGTTACTTCTGGCATGGATGTTTTTGGATCCCGAACCAGCGTCAAAGACACAGGTCTTCCGGAGTGTCCAATCCTTCGTTACGTATTTCCTACTATTTTTCTCGGGTTCTTGTCTAAATGCGACTAAATAGCAGCAAACACCCTCAAAATAACACCGCTTAATACTTGACTTTATTACTCAGGAAATAGTATTTCCATAGTGTTGGTCAAGGGAATGAAGCGACGACGAGCATCTCATAGCACAATCCGGGGCTCAATTTGCAAGTGTATTCTTCCCGAAGCCAGCTAGATGCCTCAAATACCGCGGAATTAGGCCGTTTTGAATAGTGATCGGGACGTGCAGAATCCGCGTAAGGGAGATTCGGATGAAACTGAGTACAAAAGGCCGATATGCCGTTATGGCCATGGTTGACTTGTCGACGCGCTCCGAGGGGCAGCCTGTTACCCTTTCGGACATAGCCAGTCGGCAGGAGATATCGCTCTCTTATCTCGAGCAGCTCTTTGCAAAACTGCGAAAAGGCGGTCTGGTGACAGCAAACAGGGGCCCTGGTGGTGGCTATAAGCTGGCCCATCCTGCGGCCTCAATAAGAATTTCCGATGTCATTATGGCTGTCGACGAGCAGATTTCAGCAACCCGCTGTGTCAGCGGATCTTCGAAAGGATGTATCGCGCGCGATGGCTCCAGATGTGTGACCCATGACCTGTGGGACGAACTGAGCCGTCAAATTTACCTCTATCTGAGTTCTGTAACTCTTGAGGATGTCACCGAAAAACGGATATTGGGAAAGGCGCAGATCTTTGATTCAAGTGACTATCCTGAAACGCCTTCCTCCACGCTTCATTCAGTGAGTGCAGATTGACCCTTGGCACCCCGTACAGTGTAACAAAATTCATGACCAAATCTTCGGCATATTTCGATTACAACGCAACCGCGCCGGCACTGCCGGAAGTCGCCGAAGCGGTTGCCCGCGTAATGATCGAGGGTGGCAATCCTTCATCGGTTCATGGCAGCGGCCGCCGAGCCCATGCCAGGGTGGAAGAGGCGCGCCGCAAGGTGGCTGCCCTGATCGGCGCTGCGGCCAGGGATGTCATTTTTACCGGTGGCGGGACCGAATCAAATGCATTGGGTCTCAAGGGCCTGATCGCCACGCAGAAGATCGAGCGTCTTATTGTTTCACCAACAGAACATCCGTCGGTTCTTGATCTTGTCAAAGCTGTCGATGTGGATGTCGCGTTTGTGCCGGTCGATTCAGATGGTCTTGTCGAGAGGGATGCCTTTTGTACCTTGCTCGAAAGCGATCAAAAGACCCTCGTCTCAATCATGCTGGCAAACAACGAGACAGGAGTTATACAGCCGATTAGTGACCTTACCAAAATTGCCCGCGGTGCCGGGGCGCTCATTCATACAGATGCTGTTCAGGCCGCCGGAAAAATTCCGGTTAATTTCGAGGATCTGGGTGTTGATCTCCTGACCCTCTCGGCACACAAACTGGCCGGCCCTCAAGGGGTTGGAGCGCTCGTCCTCAAAAGCGGCCTTGCGCTTGCGCCACTTACCCATGGCGGCGGTCAGGAACTTGGACGCCGTTCGGGGACAGAAAACGTCGCCGGAATTGTTGGTTTTGGAATGGCTGCAGACATAGCTCTTGGTAAAATTCGAAAGAACATTTCATCGAAGGATCTGCGCGATGGTCTTGAGGCGGCACTGTTGGCGGCAGCGCCCGAAGCGGTCATTATAGGCGCAGGCGCACCTCGGCTGCCCAATACCATTCTGATTGGCCTGCCGGGTGTTCCGGCTGATGCGCAGGTTATCCAAATGGATCTGGCCGGCTTCGCTGTGAGTTCCGGCTCCGCCTGTTCGTCCGGCAAGGTCTCACGATCCCACGTTCTGGATGCCATGAACGTTGGTGATGCCCTGGCTGGCAGCGCCATGCGCATATCATTGGGTTGGGGTACGGACGAAGAACAGATTTCCGGTTTTCTTGATGCGTGGATAAATATGCGTAACAGACTTTCACAACATCCGGCCACAAAGCACGCACCTGGCGCTTCGAACGCCCCGGTGGAAGGAGAAGCCCGTGTCGCAAGTTGATGAAAAAGTGGAAGATCTTCAGGATAATGCCGGCGACAAGTACAAATATGGCTTTGTCACGGATATCGAAACTGAAAAGGCTCCCAAAGGTCTGAGCCGCGAAACCGTTCGCTTCATTTCAGCCAAAAAGAATGAACCGGAATGGATGCTGGAATGGCGCCTTGAGGCTTTCGAGCGCTGGCTGCAGATGGAAGAACCCACCTGGCCCAAAGTCACCTATCCCGAAATCGACTTTCAGGACGCCTACTATTATGCGGCGCCGAAGTCGAATGACGATCGCCCCAAGAGCCTCGATGAAGTTGATCCCGAGCTTTTGAGGACCTATGAGAAATTGGGTATTCCACTCATCGAACAGCAGATGCTTGCCGGGGTTGCTGTCGATGCCGTCTTTGACAGTGTTTCTGTGGTGACGACCTTTAAGGAGCGCCTTGCCGAGGACGGGGTCATTTTTTGCCCGATCTCGGAGGCGCTTCAGAGTCACCCCGAGCTTGTTCGAAAGTATCTCGGGACCGTTGTGCCGCAGAGCGACAATTTTTATGCAGCTCTTAATTCAGCGGTGTTCTCCGATGGCAGCTGTGTCTATATTCCGAAGGGCGTGCGCTGCCCGATGGAGTTGTCGACCTATTTCCGCATCAATGAAGCCGAGACGGGGCAGTTCGAGCGCACTCTCATTATTGCCGAAGAGGGGGCTTATTGCTCCTATCTTGAAGGCTGTACCGCGCCGCAGCGCGACGAAAACCAGCTTCATGCTGCCGTCGTCGAACTGGTCATTCTAAAAGATGCTGAAATCAAATATTCGACAGTTCAAAACTGGTATCCAGGCAATGCGGACGGCGAGGGCGGCATCTACAATTTTGTCACCAAACGCGCTGATTGTCGCGGGGATAATGCCAAGGTTTCCTGGACCCAAGTCGAGACCGGATCTGCCGTGACCTGGAAATATCCCAGCTGCATCTTGCGCGGGGATAACTCCGTTGGTGAATTTTATTCCATCGCAATCACCAACAATCATCAGCAAGCCGATACCGGGACAAAGATGATCCATCTCGGCAAAAACACATCCAGCCGGATTATTTCCAAAGGTATCTCTGCCGGAAAATCCCAGAGTACCTATCGTGGATTGGTGAGCGCTCACAAGCGAGCCGCCAACGCACGTAATTATACCCAGTGCGACTCGCTCCTCATCGGCGATACCTGCGGCGCTCATACGGTGCCGTACATCGAGGTTAACAATCCATCGGTGATGATTGAGCACGAAGCGACCACATCAAAGATCAGCGAAGAACAATTATTTTATACAAGGCAACGCGGTATCGACGAAGAGGCGGCGGTTGCCCTCATCGTCAACGGGTTTTGCCGCGAAGTCATGCAGCAACTCCCCATGGAGTTTGCTGTCGAAGCTCAAAAGCTCGTTGCCATCTCCCTTGAAGGCAGCGTCGGATAGACAAGAAGAAAGTAACTCTGATGCTTGAAGTCAGGAATTTACATGCCTCGGTTGGTGGAACCGAAATTCTCAAAGGCCTCAATCTCACGATGAAGCCAGGCGAAGTGCACGCGATTATGGGCCCCAATGGAGCCGGTAAAAGCACGCTTGCCTATGTGCTCGCCGGCCGGGACGGGTATGACGTAACCGAAGGGTCCATCTCCTTTTGCGGCCAGGACCTGTGCAAACTCAACGTCGATGAACGCGCTGCGGCGGGTGTCTTCCTGGCCTTTCAATATCCGCTGGAAATTCCCGGTGTGCCAACGATGACGTTTCTGAGGACGGCCGTAAATGCCCAGAGGAAAGCACGCGGAGAGAAAGAAATGGACGCGCCGTCGTTTCTGCGCCTCATTCGAGAAAAGTCAAAGATGTTCAAGGTCGAGGACAAAATGCTGAAGCGGCCACTCAATGTTGGATTTTCAGGCGGAGAAAAGAAGCGCATGGAAGTTTTGCAAATGGCAGCGCTTGAACCGAAACTCGCTATCCTTGATGAAACCGATAGCGGTCTGGACATCGACAGCCTGCGGATTGTTGCCGAGGGCGTTAATGCCTTGCGCTCTCCTGATCACTCGGCGCTTGTCATTACGCACTACCAACGCCTGCTTGATTACATTGTTCCGGATGTCGTTCATGTGCTTGCCGATGGACGCATTGTCAAATCAGGTGACAAGACTCTGGCCCTTGAGCTTGAAGAACACGGCTATGAAGCCATAGCAACTGACGCGGCGTGAAAGAAAGACCAATGACCCTCAAACCTGTGAAATCTGCACCCCGGAGCGACGCTGAAAGTCTCTATCTTTCAGCTGCTGGCGCGCGCGCGGACGACGCCCCGTGGCTTGCCGCACTGCGCAAGCAGGCCACTGAAGAATTTTCCCAGATCGGACTGCCGCATCGCCGCATGGAGGCTTGGAAATATACCGATTTACGGGCGCTTGATCGCGCCGGATTTGCGCCCGCACAGGCCGGCACGACAGTGGTTCCACCGCTTGCTCATGGGGTCGGTGAAATTGATGAGATCGTTATCCTGAACGGCCTCGTTGTTGAAGAGAGCCTGCGACCGGAAAGGTTTTCCGGCATAACCATCATGTCGATCCGAACTGCGCTGACCGAGGCGCCACAGGTGCTCGAAAACACCATTGGCGCCGCCCGTCCGCTTGATCGCAGTTCACTCTACGCCCTCAATCTGTCGCTCATGAACGATGGGCTCGTGCTCATAGCCGAAAAGGGCGCAAGCCATCCACGTCCCATTGTCCTTCGCTATGTGAACGATAGCGTGGAGCCAACGTCCGTCCATGTCCGCAATGTCATTGTGGCCGGTGAGGGGGCAAAGATCACCCTTGTAGAAAATCGCGAAGCGGGCACCGGTGCAAACTTCCTGAATGCCGTGACGGACCTCAGGCTCGCCGACACTGCGCAGGTCAATCATTACAAATTCGATCAGTGCAGTTCCGAAAGCCTGACAGTCACTCTGGCGAACGCCGACCTTGGGGCAGAGGCGCGCTATGAAAATGTTGGTTTGTCGCTCGGCGGCAAGGCTGCACGTGTTGAAACGCAAGTCCGGTTTTCCGGCGAGGGCGGGCTTGCCAGACTGGGTGGGGTTCTGGCGGGCGAAGGCCGGGATCACATAGACCACACGACACTGGCGCGCCATGACGTTCCTGGCTGCGCGTGTGAAGAGGAATTTCGGGCCATCCTTACTGATCAGGCCCGCGGCGTCTTTCAGGGTCAAATATCTGTCGCCCCGAACGCTCAAAAAACCGATAGCCGTATGTTGATGCGTGGATTACTTTTGTCAGAAGACGCGTCGATGCGCTGCAAGCCAGAACTTGAGATCTATGCCGATGACGTCAAATGTGCCCATGGCACATCGGTTGGCAATATCGATGATGACGCCCTGTTTTATATGATGTCGCGCGGCATCCCCCAGATCGAGGCCAGAGCGTTACTGGTCGAGGCCTTTTCAAAGGACGTTGTGGAACTCATCACAGATGAGTGGGTTCGTCAGCAGTTTACGCGCCAATTGACTGACAAGCTGGGCAGAATTGTTGGAGACTGGAGCTCATGACCGACCAGACCCCCATAACCCAACATAGCGGGACAAAGCGCGCCTTTGATATTGATACGATCCGGAGGGATTTTCCCATTCTCTCACGCGAGGTCTATGGCAAGCCTCTGGTTTATCTCGACAGTGCGGCGTCGGCTCAAAAACCTAAAGCGGTGATCGATGCCATGAGCGCCGTCATGGAAAATGAATTCGCGAATGTTCACCGCGGCCTTCATTATCTGTCCAATACCGCAACCGAGCGTTTCGAGGCAGCGCGGACAACAGTTCGAAAATTTGTCAATGCCAAGGAAGATGCAGAAATTATCTTCACAGGCAACGCCACAGACGCCATCAACCTGGTTGCCAGTTCTCTGGGTGTTGACCAGATCGGCGAGGGTGACGAGATTATTCTGTCGGTCATGGAGCATCACTCCAATATCGTGCCGTGGCATTTCCTGCGCGAGCGGGCCGGGGCAGTCCTTAAGTGGGTGCCCATGAGCGATGAAGGCGTGCTGGACATGGAGGCCTATGAAGGCCTCTTCAGTTCCAAAACAAAGCTTGTGACTCTTACGCACATGTCCAATGCGCTCGGCACCATCAATCCCGCTAAGGAAATCGCCCGCATTGCCCATGATCACGGCGTTCCAGTTCTGTTTGACGGGTCCCAGTCTGCCGTCCATATGGATATCGACGTCCAGGATATCGATTGTGATTTCTTCGTTTTCACCGGGCACAAGACCTATGGACCAACAGGCGTCGGCGTTCTTTATGGCAAGCGAGAGCGCCTCGAGGCCATGCAGCCCTATCGAGGCGGTGGGGAGATGATTTCCAATGTCACCCAAAATGAAGTGTCCTGGGCTGACCTGCCGCACAAGTTCGAGGCTGGTACGCCGGCCATCGTTGAGGTCATCGGTCTAAAAGCTGCCCTCGACTATATGACGTCATTCGATCGCTCTGACATTCACGCTCATGAGGCGGACCTCCTGAGTTATGCGACGGAGCGTCTGGGAGAAATGAACTCGATCCGCATCTTCGGCACAGCGCCGAACAAAGGCTCGATTGTGTCCTTTGAGCTTATCGGCGCCCATGCCCACGATGTGTCGACGATTATTGACCACTCCGGCGTTGCGGTCAGGGCAGGGCATCACTGCGCCCAGCCCCTGATGGACCGCCTCGGTGTGACATCGACGGCACGCGCCTCGTTTGCACTTTATAACCGGCGTGAAGACGTCGACGCACTTTGTACTGCGCTTGAAAAGGCGCGAGATCTTTTGGGATAAGTGACCATGGAAGAACAAGAAAAAAACGAAACGATCGAACGCGACATTCTGGTCCCGGGGTCTACAGGAGAAGCGCAGGATATTAGCGCGGCGACCACTGATATGGACAGATTGACCGAGGATATCATCGCAGCGATCAAGACTGTCTATGATCCGGAAATCCCTGTTGATATGTTCGAACTCGGGCTGATCTACAAAATTGACGTGTCGGACGACAAGGATGTTACCATCGATATGACACTGACAGCGCCGGGTTGCCCTGTTGCCGAGTACATGCCGCAGTGGGTCATTGATGCGGTTGGAACCGTTGCCGGTATCCGCGACGTGCGCGTTGACATGACCTTTGATCCTCCCTGGGATCCGAGCCGCATGTCCGAAGAAGCTCAACTCGTCCTGAATATGTATTAGAGGAACCTATGGCTCTCAGACCAAGACCTAAAGTCATCACACTGACTGATGCCGCTGCGAACCGTGTAACCGAGATTATGGAAGCCGGGGATGGCAACTGCATCGGGCTACGCCTTGGCGTCGAAAATGGCGGCTGCGCGGGCATGGCCTATAAGCTGGAATATGCCACCGAAGTTAATCCTCTGGATGAAGTGGTCGAGGAAAAAGGCATCAAGGTCATGATTGACCCCAAGGCGATTCTCTTTCTCATCGGCACCGAGATGGACTATGTCGTCGAAAAGCTCTCGGCCCAATTCACATTCAACAATCCAAACCAGACCGACGCCTGCGGCTGCGGCGAGTCAGTGATGTTGCAGGCAGCCAAGCTCTAGAGCATACTTCGAATTCTGTTCCGGCACCATTGTATGGAGGAATTCGCGCCATGGCTCATGACCCCGCACGGCCGCTTGAGGGCATAAAGGTGGTGGAGCTCTCCACCATGATCACGGCCTCGCTTGCTACCATGACGCTCGCGTCGCAAGGCGCCGAGGTCATCAAGGTCGAGCCGCTCGGGTTTGGTGATCCCATGAGGCTTTTGGGAAGCCAGAAGGCAGGCATCTCCGCCCTCTTCAATAACTGCAATCGCTCCAAACGATCTATTGCCATCGATATCAAGAGTGATGCCGGCAGGGATGTCGTCCGCAAGCTGGCCAGCGAGGCCGATGTTCTGGTACATAATTTTCGACCAGGTGTCATGGACCGTCTCGGGCTTGGTAGCGAAGAGCTGCGAGCCGAAAATTCAAGGCTTATCTACCTCGCGATTTCCGGTTTTGGAAACGAAGGACCTCTGGCTGACGCTCCGGCCTATGACCATATCATCCAGGCCATGGCGGGGTACACATCACTTCAGGGTAAGGGTGATGAATTTACCTTCATGCGGACATTGATTTGCGACAAGATCACTGCCTTCATCGCTGCCCAGGGAATAACTGCAGCGCTGCTGGCCCGAAAGGACAGTGGGAGGGGGCAGCATCTTGATATTTCAATGCTGCACGCTTCTCTGGCTTTCCTGTGGCCGGATGGAATGATGCATCACACGCTGCTCGACGATGACGCAATCGACTTGCCACCGATGTCTGACTATTACCAGACGCTGGAGACCAGTGATGGATGCATTGCCCTGACCGGCATGAAGGATGACTACTGGGATGCTCTTTGCGAGATTATTGGCAGAATAGATCTTGCGAGCGATCCCCGTTTCGCCGATGGGGTTTCAAGACTGATGAATATGCCAGAGCTTATGAGCGAGTTTGCCAAAACCTCGGTTGCCAAGGACTCAGAGACCGTCCTTGCCGAGCTGGGAGAGCTCGGGGTCCCGTGTGCCCCGTGTCTCGCGCAGCAAGACCTGCCGCATCATCCGCAGGTCAAGGCAATCGGCGCCATCGAGGAACAGTCTCATCCGCTGATGGGATCCTTGAGGATGGTATCGCCGCCAGTACGATTTGGCGGCTCCAGCTCGACCCTGGAAGGCCCCAGCCCCTCTCTCGGCCAACACACCCGTGACATTTTGAGGGAACTGGGATGGAACAACACGGCGATCCATGATCTGGAAGCTGCCGGTTCCATTTGAGATGACAAACCGAATGTCGTTGACTACTTTCCCGTAAACTCCGCCTTGCGTTTTTGCAGAAAGGCTGTGACGCCTTCTCTAAAATCATCTGATAACCCGCACTCTTTTTGATACAGACGCTCCGCCATCAATTGCTCCTCGAAGCTGTTGTCCAGACTGTCGCGGTAGAGTTTACGAATGCGGGAGAGGGCTGCCGTTGGACCATTGGCAAGTTTTTGCACAAGTAGTTCGGCTTCATCCATCAATTTGTCATCGTCATGGACGGCATTGATGAGACCCCAATCGAGCGCTTTCTCCGCGGGCAATTTTTCGGCAAGAAGCGACAATTCCATGGCGCGGGCTATGCCGATTTTTCGTGGCAGAATGTAGGTTGATCCCGCATCCGGCACCAGACCAATCCGTCCAAATGCCTGGAGGAAATAAGCGCTGCGGGCGGCAATGTTGATATCCCCGGAAAGGGCAAAACTCATGCCCGCACCGGCTGCAACGCCGTTGATTGCATTGACAATTGGCATGTCCAGATTGCGCAATTTGCGCAGGAACGGGTGATAATGCGAATCCAGTACCGAACCGGCATCGATTTCCCCTGATCCGCCACCGGCACCTGCGGCGCTTCCGCCTGAAAGATTGGCCCCGGAACAAAAGGCGCGGCCTTTGCCTGTCCATAGGACACAGCGCGCCCCGTTGACGGGATTGGCAATCTCGTCCGCCGCTTTGTTCAGTTCCGCTATCATTTTTCCCGAAACCGCATTCAAGGTGTCAGGATCGTTCAGTGTGAGGCGGGCAATGGGCCCGTCAAATTCAAGTTCAATGGCCTCGTAAGTCACGTCCACCCTCTTTTCTTGTTCTTTTGTAGCGAGGCGCCTCAAACGCCAATGCCAGTGAGTACAGACGGGGAGCATACAACAATTCATGGGGGATTGGTAAAGCTGGAAATCACGGGAAATGACGGGCATCGCGCCAAACTTCCCCTAATCAACCATACTGCCAACACTCGAAAGTATTTGTCAGGCTTGGGTCTAGCTTGCTTTTTTGGATTTTCGGGCTGCCTTTTCAAGGACAACACAGTTTCGCCCATTTTCTTTCGCGGCATAGAGACACTCATCGGCGCGCTCTATCAATTTGGCCTGTTCTTCGCCTTTTCGGTACTGAGCAACACCAAGTGAGATAGTAATCGTCCCCAAATCCTGTCCGGTAGAACGTTTCATAACTTTTTTGGACTGAACCGTCTGGCGAACCTTGTCTGCAACAGATTCCGCTTCCTTGAGTGTGGTATCGGGAAGAATCAAAACAAATTCTTCCCCGCCATATCGGGCACTGACATCACTGTCGCGAACGTCGTTCTTGATGCAGGCCGAGACGAGGCGCAAGACCTGATCGCCGGTTTGGTGTCCCCAGGTATCATTAAACGCCTTGAAGTGATCAATATCCGCCATAATCAGACAAAGCGGACTTCCATCTTTGTTGGTCCGCACAACTGCTTTGTCCAACTCGATATCGAAGTGTTTGCGATTGCCCAACTTCGTCAATTGATCCGTCAAGGCCTCCTGTTTGGTCTGCGCAAGATTTTGCTTGAGCTGCTCGACTTCAAGGGAATTTTCGCGCAGCTGACCTTCCAGTTTATTCGAGTGTTCTGACATTTCCTTGGTGGCAGTCACAAGCGTATCAACCACGGCTTGAAGAGATGACCCTGTCAGATCATCTGTTTTTCTTGCCCCCAGGTCGGTCGAAATGCTGTCAAGAGCGTCGCCGTAAACCTGCGTGCCGGTTCCGGCCGCCTTGATCAGCTCCAGCGCCGTTGCCAGTTTTTCTGAAAGCTGATCGCCAGTGTCCTGGACCGCATCATTGAAAGCGGTGCCTTGCGCGAAGAATTGATTGTGCAGGTCAACGGAAGTACTTTCATCGAGTGGTTTCTTTTTACTCTTCAGCAGATCAACAGCTTCATTGAGAGCAGGAGTGCTCTGGGCAGCATGTTCAAACCAGACCCGGTAATTTGTCGGCCTGGGCGAAATGCCATGCTTTGCCATGAAATCCATGGCATCTCCCGCATACTGGAAAAACTTTTTGTACTTCTTACTCATGCCCGCTCTTATTCCCTTCGGCCGGATTTGCCGTAAATCCATTGCCGTAACATACGGACAATTCGAGAATAACTTGTAAACACAGCCGGTTTTTCTGGCCTGTTTCCGGCCAGTTTTCAGGCAGAAGTTATCCCAAATGCCTGGACCCATCGAGTTGGCTCAGACGTAAGAGCGGCAGGAAACGAGGGGTTTCTGTGATGTGGCGTCGGGAATGGTCGAATAGGTCTTTCAAATCCCTCCAGACTGGTTGAAAGTAGTCAAAAGAATCTCACGCAATCGGGAGGAATAAAGATGAGCCAGACAAGTCTCAACTCAGCGGGAGCAGGCCAGGGAAATGCAACGTCCGATGATATAAGGGCGCTGCTTGATCGGCAACGCGCGGCCTTTCTGAAAGATGGCCCTCCGGGCGCTGCCCTGCGCATTGACCGCATCAACCGCGCCATCGGATTGTTAGTCGATTATCAGGATGAGATTGCGAACGCTCTCAATGAAGATTTTGGTAATAGGTCAAAACACCAGTCGCTCTTTACTGATGTCGCCTCGTCCATCACACCATTGAAACACGTCCGCAAGAACCTCACAAAATGGATGAAGACTGACAGGCGCTCCGCCGCGTTTCCGCTCAATCTCCTTGGGGCCAGAGCCAGGCTTGAATATCAGCCGCTTGGTGTCGTCGGTATCATCAGCCCGTGGAATTTCCCGGTTCAGCTCACCTTTGGCCCGCTCGCCGATGTGCTGGCTGCCGGTAACCGGTGTATCATCAAGCCATCGGAGTTTACGCCCGCGACCTCCGAGCTGATGGCCCGGATGATCCGGGAGGCGTTCAGCGAGGAAGAGATCGCCGTGGTTACCGGCGGGCCAGAACTTGGGGCAGCCTTTTCGTCGATGCCGTTTGATCATCTTCTGTTTACCGGCGCCACGTCTGTTGCCCGCCATGTGATGCGCGCGGCAGCAGAGAACCTGGTGCCTGTCACGCTTGAACTGGGCGGCAAATCGCCTGTTCTCGTTGGCGAGAGTGCGGATGTTCAGATTACGGCCAACCGGGTCATGTTCGGCAAAACACTGAACGCAGGCCAAATTTGCCTCGCGCCGGATTACCTGTTCATGCCAAAGGAAAAGACCGGCGCGTTTATCGAGGCGGCAACATCCGCCGTTTCCAAAATGTATCCGACCCTGAAAAATAATCCTGACTATACCTCGGTCGTCAATCAGCGCCATTTCGATCGCCTGCAAGGCTATATAGCAGATGCAAAAGCCAAGGGCGCACAGGTCGTGGAAATCAATCCGGCGCATGAGGATTTCACTCAGCAGCCGCACCACCGTATTCCACCGACCTTGATCATCGATCCGACCGACGACATGACCGTCATGCAAGATGAAATTTTCGGCCCCATCCTGCCGGTGAAGACCTACGCGAAGATCGATGAGGCTATAGACTACGTCAATACCCATCCAAGACCGCTCGGCCTCTACTACTTCGGCACCGACAAGGATGAGGAGCGCAAGGTTCTCGACAGCACTACATCAGGCGGCGTCAGCGTCAACGAAGTCGTGTTCCATGTCGCTCAGGACGATCTGCCCTTCGGCGGCGTCGGCCCCTCCGGTATGGGCGCCTACCACGGCAAGGATGGCTTCGACACCTTCAGCCACCGCAAGGCTGTCTTCACAGCACCGAAGAAAGAGGTCATGGCCATGATCCGCCCGCCGTGGGGTGCGAAGCTTGAGAAAATGCTGGGTAGTCAGATCAAGAGGTAGGCAATGTTCCCCACCTAAAAGGTCAAATTCGATCCATCAATCGTAAACCCTTTGGACCACAGACAGTATATGTGAAATTGCTCCGCCTTTTTCTGCAAAAGGGAACAGCATGATCTCGAATCTGGCATCATCCTTGCCGATGCCAAAGACGTTGGAGCGAGCACATTCAGGCGCCTTGTGGCGCAGGCACAGGCCGTAAATTGACGACCATCGGTCCTGGAATTGATCATCCAGTTCATCGGGAGATTGATCAGTCATATCGGCCGCGAACATACTGACACGTCGGGCCCCGTCAAATGTAACCCGGGCATTTTTCAAGCTGTATCTGTGTCTGTCCGCGAACGGATAATGAACTACGGTCATCCAGCTCACCAGCTCAGGCCACTCAAGAAAATCAAATTGATCATAGATGGGAAGACAGTCTTGCGACCATATACGGTACGCTTGCGAAAATTCCTGAAGCCTGTCATCCAGAGGTTCATCCAGGAGCTCGAAGCTCTCATGCACATCAATCATAAAAATAGCCCGCTCGGGATGGTCCCGATACCTAGTTCCCCAACCATTTTACTATCTAACATAGTGTAAAAACTGGGGCAATACTATCCGTATCGCTGCGTCTGTTGGCTGCTACAATCAACGGCACAACAGATCTGGGCCTCGGACGAAAATTTGTATATTATTAGTAATATGCTTTCGTTGGATCTCCGTTGGCGCGAACAAAACGCGAAGTCCTCAAGGGAATGATTGATATTGTCGTACACGGAATCCACGGATGCCGCATCTGAACCAACTGGACAGTTGTGTTTTTGAAAGAAGCAGCTCATGATTGAGGTGGTGGCACCAATTCGATTCAGGCGACTTTGAAAAGTTTGACAGAGGGGTGCCTACAGGCACGAAGGGAATATGGCTGAAATAATCTTGATTGATGATGATGAGAACATGAGGAAAACGCTGGCGGATTGTCTCGACAGCGCTGGGCATGTTGTGGATCAGGCTGAGAACGGCAAGGCAGGGCTACAGCTCATTGAGAATGCCGCCTATGACTTGATAATCATGGACGTTTTTATGCCCGAAATGGACGGCATCGAGCTTATTCAACTACTCCAGAAAATCGATAGTCCTCCGCCGATTATTACCATTTCCGGTGGGGGAGGCCTTCTGCCGCCCAGCTGGTCGACCAAGCTTACAGAGGTCTACGGGGTTGCCGCTGCTTTGACCAAGCCGATCGACATGGCCTATTTCCTGAACACTGTGGAGCAAGCCTTGAAAAGGTGAGGAAGTTCACTCATTGGCCATTACATCTTCGAGCCAGGCTCAAAGAATAATCCTGGCAAAAGATACGGAGACACCGGCCGAGTGCTAATTTCAACTAGAAATATGATCGCGAAATTAATCCCCTCGGACAGCGAATACAAGTCACTGTTGGACTGGCGGCTGTGGGCGCCTCCGTTCACCATGGCCCTGGTATTGATTGTTTTCTCCCGGCACAGCTATCTGGCTTTCCATACCTTCGCCGAACTATTTTCAATTGTCATTTCATACCTCATCTTTGCGTTTGCGTGGTCCACACGCAATTTTTCAAAAAACAATTTTCTGCTCTTTCTGGCTTGCGGATATTTCTGGATTGGCTCGCTTGATCTGATGCATACCCTTAGCTACAAGGGGATGAATGTCTTTGTGGAAGGTAACGGAAATCTTGCAGTTCAGTTCTGGATTGGCACGCGATACCTTGAGGCGTTATTGCTCCTTGCCGCCCCCTTTGCCGCCACAAGAAAACAGAATGGCTATCTGTTGGTAAGCATTTTTGGAATCGTGTCTGTTGGTCTGACATCACTAATTCTTATAGGGAAATTTCCGGTTGGTTTTATCGAGGGAACAGGTCTTACCAATTTCAAAATATACAGCGAATACCTGATTGACCTTATTCTGGCGGTGGCGCTTGTCACTCTTTTTCGCTATGGACGTGAGATCTCGTCAAGTGAAAAGAGTTTGATCGCCGCCGCTATCGTCATGACGATGTGCGCTGAACTTGCTTTTACCTTTTACGTCGATGTTTATGGTCTTTCAAATTTAGTCGGGCATATTTTTAAGCTCTTTTCATTCTGGCTGATTTTTCAGGCGATTGTCACCACGCATTTGACTGGGCCCTATACAGATCTGCAGGAAGGTGAGCGCGAATACCGCAACATGCTCGACACCATGGCTGATACCTTTTATCGGGCCGACCTGGAGGGGTGCCTGGTCATGATATCGCCGTCGGTGGTGAATATCGGTGGATACACAGCCGAAGAGTTGGTCGGCAAGGAACTTGCCCGGCACTATGTGGTTGAGAACAAGAGAGCCGATATCATTGAGCGGCTTGAGGCGGACGATGGCAAAGTCCGTGAGTTTGAATCTGAGATGTATAACAAGGAAGGCGGTACGATATGGGCATCAATTCGGGTGCGCCACTGGAAGGATGCAAGCGGAATTGTTCTTGGCACTGAGGGGACCATTCGCAATATTACCGAGCACAAGATCGCAGAAGAATCTCTTCGGCGGTCCCAAAAGTTGGATGCCGTCGGTCAACTGACAGGTGGCATCGCCCACGACTATAACAATATGCTTGGTGTGATTATTGGCAATATACAGCTAATCCAGGGGGCAGGCGAACTTGATGATAAATCCAGGCAGAGACTGGATACGGTCTTTGCCGCAGCGCAGAGGAACGCCGAGCTGACAAGCAAGCTTCTCGGGTTTTCTCGTGTGCAAGCCATCGAAACGCGGCTCGCGTCAGTGAACAATTTCATAGAAAATCTCCAGGAGATTTTGGCTACATCGTTGACCGCTTCCGTGAAAATCGAAGCCAGCCTTGCCGATGATTTGTGGTTTGTTGACATCGACTCTGCTGAACTTGAAGACATGATTCTGAATCTTGCCATTAACGCCCGCGATGCGATGCCGGCTGGAGGCATTCTGTCAATTGAAACGGTCAACAAGGTTCTTGACGATAGATTTGTGAGGCAAAACCCCGGCAGCGAGGCTGGAGATTATGTCATGATTTCCGTATCCGATACCGGTATTGGTATGACGAAAGAGGTTCGTGAGAAAATTTTCGGCCCCTTCTTTTCCACCAAAGAGGCGGGCATGGGGACGGGTTTAGGTCTCAGCATGGTCTATGCATTCGTCAAGCGATCGCGAGGGTTCATCAAGGTGTTCTCTGAACCAGGGCAAGGAACCGCGTTTCACATCTTTCTGCCCAGGGCGCGAGAAGGGACGGGCGGCGACGTGGCAATGCCGACAGACGTCGCGCTACAAGAATGCTCCTATGGGACCGAAACCGTACTGGTTGTTGATGACGAGGACTTCCTGGTCGAGCTTGCGGTAACTCATCTTGAAGACCTCGATTATCGAACTCTTGTAGCCAGAGACGGCGAGCAAGCCCTGAAAATACTCAAGACTCATCCAGGTATTGATCTCCTGTTTAGCGATATCATCATGCCTGGAAAAATGGATGGCTATCATTTGGCGCAGACCGCAATGAGAGAATATCCATCATTGAAAGTTTTGTTGACCAGCGGATTTGCCAAAAATCGCTCAAAATTCATCAAGGGAAGAGATAAGACCATCGCGCGGCTGGCGACCGATCTGCTGAGCAAGCCCTATACCCTTGAAGAACTGGCAACAGCCGTACGTCACACTTTGGATGCCGCAGACTGAAGATCTCAACTCTCCAGCCACATCCCAAAATCGATCAGCGCACGCTGCGTCGTTGCCAGCTTCTTCGCGCGGCCTTTATCCTTGCCTCTCAGCTTCTTCCCATCCTCGCTGGTCTTCGAAAACTCGACCGGCGGGAAGAGACCGAAGTTTATGTTCATGGGCTGGAAGCTCTTTGAGCCTTTTTCCTGCGCCAGGTGACCGCCGGTGATGTGGCCAACCAGCGCGCCCATGGCGGTTGTTGCCGGGGGCGGAGGGGGGGCTATCTCACTCATTGCGTCTGCCGCGGCAAAGCGCCCGGTGAGGAGGCCTATGGCGGCGCTTTCGACGTAGCCTTCGACGCCGGTGATCTGCCCGGCGAAGCGCAGGCGCGGGTGGGCTTTGAGGCGCAGCGATTGATCGAGCAGGGCGGGAGAATTCAGGAATGTGTTGCGGTGCAGACCGCCAAGTCTTGCGAAGACGGCGTTCTCCAGCCCCGGGATCTTTTTGAAGACCCGCTGTTGTTCGCCGTAGGTCAGTTTGGTCTGAAAGCCGACCATATTGTAGAGCGTCGCCAGAGCATTGTCCTGGCGCAGTTGAACAATTGCATAGGCTTTGACATCGGGCTGGTGCGGGTTGGTCAGACCAACCGGTTTCATCGGACCAAACCGCAAAGTTTCGGCACCGCGCTCCGCCATGACTTCGATCGGCAGGCAGCCATCGAAATAGGGCGTTGATTTCTCCCACTCTTTGAAGTCGCCTTTTTCACCCTCGATGAGGTCCTGAATAAAGGAGTTGTACTGATCTTCATCAAGCGGCAGGTTGATATAGTCCTTGCCGGTGCCGCCGGGTCCTGGCTTGTCGTAACGCGACTGATACCAGGCTTTTTCAAAGTCGATACTGTCTGTGTAGAGGATCGGCGCGATGGCATCAAAGAAGGCCAGCTCGTCTTCGCCGGTCAGTGCGGCGAGCGCCTCGCCCATGGCAGGAGAGGTGAGGGGTCCGGTCGCGATGATAACGTTGTCCCAGTCTTCAGGCGGCAGGCCCTCGACTTCCTCGCGAATTATTTCCACATTCGGGTGGGCTTCAAGCTTTGCTTCAACAGTTGCGGCGAAGTTGTCGCGGTCAACCGCCAGAGCCGATCCAGCCGGGACCTTGTTTTCATCGGCGGACAACATGATGAGAGATCTGGCCCGGCGCATCTCTTCATGCAACAGACCCACCGCATTCATCTCATGGTCGTCAGAGCGGAAGGAGTTGGAACAGACCATCTCGGCTAGCCGCCCGGTCTCATGCGCGTCGGTGCCCCGTGTCGGGCGCATCTCATAGAGGCGCACCTTTGCGCCCCGATTGGCCGCCGTCCAGGCCGCTTCGGAGCCGGCAAGTCCACCACCAATTACATGTACAAGGCCATCGTGCGTCATAGGGTGTTGTCAATCTTTGAATATCTGCTCAATTCTGCAAATTCGCAGAAAAACCGGGCGCAATCTACTCAAACCGCGGGCCTTTGTCATGAGGTAAATCCACACTCATTCGCTCCGTGGCTGATTAGCCAGGCGGAAAATAAGTGGTGCCGCGTTCCGATTGCTGTAAAATACTGTTCATCAAGCGATCATATCAGCGATGCCGGGGGCCGTATCGCTTGATTTGATTGGTGGCAAACAGGGGTTTCGAGTGGTGGACAGGGGAAAAGTACGGGTTATCTCCAGCGTTCTGGCCGGCTATCAATTTCTATTCGGGCGTCTTCCGCGATTGGTCCACGTCGCCTGGTTTCCCGGTGTTCTCTTCGTCATCGCCGGGATCATCGCCAACGAATATATGCGCCAGATTGACATCATTAATATGCCGAACGGCGAGGTAAAAGGCGCCCTGATCCGTCTGCTTGAGATCATGACAGCCTATTCCCTTTTTCAGCTTGCCATGACTCTCGTGGTGATTGTCGGGTTCTACCGTGTCGCGCTGCAAGAGTTTCGCCCGCGTGGACCACTTTACTTCCGCTTTCGAAATGATGAATTGCGCACTGCAGGAATCTGGTTTCTTGTGGTCGTCGCCCTCTACGCGCTCTTTATGACACTGGTCTACACACTCATCATTGTGGTTGCCGGATATATCGGGATCTCCAGCAACAGCGCCGGTTCAGGAGTGGCCCTCGTTGAGCTCATGAGCGTCAACAGCAACGCCTTGCTTTGGGTCTGGCTCGGGCTTTCAATGCTTCTGATGTATTGGGTCTATTCACGCTTCTTCCTGGCTATACCGGCCGCGCTCGAACACCGTGTAACAACGCTGGGAGAGGTCTGGGCTGTGACCAGAGGCAATGGGTTCAGGTTGGCGTGCTATGTGCTTTTTCTTGTGATCTCGCTAATTGTCTTCGCCCTGGCTCTGTTCTACCTGATTGAGATTGCGCAGATGGTTGCGGCAAGTATTCTGGTCACAATTCTTTCGCCTGAGGCGATCAGCGCTGTTGAGCAAAGGTCGCAGGACATGGAAGGCCTGATTGGTAATCTGCCAACCTGGGGACGATACCTTGTAGCCGGGTTGGCCCAGATAGGTGTCTTCTTTGCCTACATTTTCTCCTGGGCCATCGTGATCGGATCGGCATCCTCGGCCTTTCGAGATATTTGGCCCGCTGAAAGCGATTGACGCGGCGCTATTTATACAACCCGACTGTCGTATAGTCCTGCCCGCCAAGCCCCACCTTGAACTGCGTGACGCCCTCTGCTTCGTCAGGATTGATGCCGCCAAGGTCAAACCAGTCTATGCCGCGTGACTTGAGCCGCGTCATTGCGTGCCAGAGGAGAAGGTGGTGGGCACGGGTTTTTCGGCCCGTATCGCCTGACCATCCGATCTGATAGGTCGCTGATACGCCGTGCTGCAGAACGAGAATGCCAGCGACCGGTGTCTCGCCATCCATAGCGCGCAGGATTATAACGCCGTCGTCGAGGACCAGATCGTTGATCAACTGTTGCTGGAACTTTGGCTTTGCGCCACCATATCCTCGCTCCGCCTTGTCCGCTGCATAGCGTGACAGGAGCCACTCTGCATGGCCGCCCTTGAAGTCCTCTTCTACGCTCAGGCCGCTTTTCTCGGCTCCGTTGAGCTTGTTGCGCCAATTACCCTTGAGGTTCTTGCGCAAGGTGTCCGTCTCGGGACGAAGATCAAGCCAAAGTGTATGATAGCCTTCGCCAACGCGGGTGAACCCGGCGTCTTCCATCCAGCTGCGCGCCTCGAGCGCGTCTTCAAGCTCCGGCAGGAAGCGACGAATACGGCCGGGGCGCTTGCGAAAGGTGGATGAGTACAGGTCCAGAAAAACCTTCCATTCCGAGGTGCTTGCCGGTTCATCGAGCCACAGTGGCCCGCGATGAAAGGTGACCGCGTGGATCAGTTTCCCAAGTCCGGCTTCCTGAATTTCTATTAGTCCGCGCGGCTGGCCATCCAGTTCAATGACACCAAACCGTGTCATCAGCTGCTGGTGCAGACGCACGGCATGGGCATAACCCCAGGTATTGAGAAGATTGCTCTTCGGAACACGGGCGAGGAGGTCTTGCCATTCGCCGCGTGTCGTTTCGTCCCAGATAATTTTCAAAGCGATTGATGACCTTCAAAACAAACAAGCGGTTTCCGGCAGTTTCAGTTTGATAGTTGATCCTGCGGTTGGCCCGGAACATGCCGCCGCTGCAAACATGAAGTGGGTCAGTGTCAGTTTATACGGGTTTGTTCGCTCGTTGCGAGGATTTATGAAGGGGTGGATGCGCTATACCGTTGCATCATTGCCAGAGCCGTTTCGAGGGCTTTATGCCAATAGCTGGAAGTCACAACGTGGACCGCCACCCATAGGTCCCGAAAATGCAGCACAGAACCCGGTTGGACCGTCATCTTCAGTGGCGGGCTTCTTCCTGGGCGGCTTAACGTGAAGCTCAAGAAGAGGGATAAGGAAACTGGATGCGGTGCTATTTGAGCTCTGATCACAATCAGCGACTGGCTGAGCCGTTACTCGGACAGATGAAGCATGGGAGACTTGTTGTATGACACGGATCTCACGTGAACCGGACGTTCCCGAGATGGAAACCGTAACGATTAACGCACAGGCAAGGCTTGAAAACATCGACATCACAAAACTCCCCATAACCAGTAAGATGTCGTTCAGTGTAACGCCAAACTCAATGTTTCTGTGTAAATCGATTTACACAGATATGGATGACACCAGACAAATACACACTTGCTGTTACTCATAAAAAGCCAAATATATCACCGAGTTAGTATGTGGAGATTCTCTGACTCCCGCTCAGGTGTCAAGCCGGGCCTCTATAATATTTTGTAATGATTCACGGTCCTTGATAAGAACCGTCCCGCGTTTGAGGGTTACCCAATCGCGATCGCGCCAGCGCCGCAAATGCTTGGAAATAGAAATTCGTGATGTTCCCAGCATCTGACCCAGCTCGGCCTGTGATGGCTGAAGCTTGACGATGATGCCTTCCGGTGTTTGTTCGCCGGAAATCTCGGCCATGTGAAGTAGTTGCTTGGCGAGGCGCGCTGCGACATCAAGAAACGCCGCGTCTTCGATGCGGTCCGATAGCCATCGCAAGCGTTCGCCGGCCAGTTCAAGGAAGTGAATGGCCAGAGCCGTTTCCTGCTCGATCAACTGTCTGACATCGCGTCTGTGAATGACCATCAGCTCGCAGCCGATTATCGCGATCGCATCCGCCGTGCGGGGCTTGCCATCGAGCAAGGCAATCTCGCCAAAGATCTCATCCTTCTCGATGATGTTGAGTACCAGTTCCTGGCCACCGGCCGTTCCGGTTGAAATCCGGATGCGGCCATCAAGAATGCCATAGAGCGCATCGCCGTCGTCATTCTTGAAAAACAATGTCTCACCGGCCCGGATTTTTTTGGTCACGGACAGTCTTGCGATCCGATCAATCAGCTCGGGCGGAAGATCCTTGAACATGTAGTGGCTGGCAAGCAGTGCCGAGCGATTGTTCTGCATATGACTGTCCTTTTGCTCGAAGGCGGTACTGCCCAAATGTATAGCCATTGTCGTTCAAAACCTCTGTAAACGTGTTTACATGAATTTTATGCAAATAGCTTTGCACAAAAAGTGTCTGGGATACCATGTTTTACCAAAATGGTGCCTGACACCATTTCTTGAAAACATGGTATCAGGACGATGCTTCAAGAATCTCGACCTCCTGGTCCGGGCGGAGGAACTCGCCGCCGCGAACAACCAGACGGTCACCTGATGCGACAGGCCCTTCAACGGCAACGTAATCGGCTTTGCCAGTCCCGGTTTTGACTTGCAGACGCTCGGCCTTGTTCTCTGCATTGATCCTGAAAACTGACACACCCGTTGCCCGAATGATCAGGGCGTCGCGCGGAACCGCGATGACATTGCGCGCTTCGCCATTCGGCACAGAAAGGCGCACCGGGCTGCCGACAATCCAGTGGGGATCATCCAGTTTGACACGAAGTTCAAAGGTCCGTGAAAGTTCGTCACCGACCGGGATGACGGCGCGAACCGGGAAGGACCGGGCACTGCCATTGTAACGCACCTCAACCAACTGATCCGCCGCGACCCACCGCGCAGCAGCGACAGGGACCTGGGCACGCACCTCAATGTTTTGCGTGTCGACGAAGCGGGCGACAGCGCGGCCAATGGAGGTGAATTCACCAACCTGGACGAGGCGCTCAACAACACGGCCAGGGAAGGGCGCCCGGACTTCGCTGCGTTCAAGATTGTAGGCGATCCGTTCACGCTGTATTTCGGCAATCGCGAGAGACTGTCGTAACATTTCACGGCGAGATGTTGTTTCATCAAGTCGTGATTTCGAAATATTACCGTTGCCTGCCAGCTCCTTCAGACGGTCACTATCGCGGCGCTGATAGTCATAGTCAGCCTTGAGGCGCTTGATATTCGCATCGGCCTCGGCAAGATCAAACTTGAAATCCCGATCGTCAAGCCGGACAATCACATCACCGATTTCAAGTACTGCGCCCTCATCTGCAACCCAGGCAACGCGGCCCGCCACTTCCGAGGCGATCTGCGCATCGTTGCGACTGACTACGGTCCCTGGAATTTCGAAGTCCGGCGCGATCAACATGGATTGGGCAAGATGAACTTCAACTTTTGGTTTTTGTGGCGGCGGCTGTTGGGCAAAAGCCGGTGATGTGACAAGCGTCAAAGCTGTAGCAATGCCAATGGACCTGAAATGCGGCTTCATGATTATTACCTTTTACAATCAAAAACGAAAACGTCCTAACTCAAGCGGCTTCCTCGAGTTTTTCATCCGGACGGCGAAGTGAATAGATCTTCCCTGACCATTGTTTTGGCCATTGTCTCGCCCACGGCTGGCCACTTTCGGCAAGGCGCAGGAGACAGGGAAGAAGAATGAGTGTGAATATTGTGCTGACGGCCATCCCGCCGACAATTGTCGCGGCGAGACCTCGGTAGATTGCACTTCCAGCGCCCGGGATGAGAACCATCGGAAGCATGCCGCAAATTGATGTCAATGTACTCATAAAAATAGGACGCAGACGGAACTGCAAAGCTTGTTCAACTGCATCCCGGCGTGACAAGCCTTCTGCTTCTCCCTGGCGCGTTCGGTAGACCAGCAGGATGGCATTGTTGACCACGAGACCCAGCAGAATGATGAAACCAATCATGGTGAGAAGGTCCATGGGTTGGAAGGTCACCAGATTCAACAATCGCAAGGCCGCGACGCCGCCGACTGTGGCCAGCGGAATGGTAATAACAACAAGCAATGCGTCCTTGCCGGATCGGAACAGCGCGGCCAAAAGCAGAAACAGGAGCCCGATCGCGAAGAGAAAGTTTTCGCTCATGGTGCGAATGGCATTCTTAAGCCCGTTTGCACTGCCGCCATACTGAATGCTGCCATCTTCAGGCAGCAACGCCGCGACCTTTGGTTCAACCTGGGCCTCAATGATTTTGAGAGCCTCGCCAAGCGGCATACCCTCGGGCGGATTGATGTTGAGCGTCACAGTTCGGCGTCCGTCAATGCGGTTCACGCCTTGTGGCCCAACTGTTCTGCGGACTTCGGCGAGCTCTCCCAGCGGGATGACGCCGCCGGTCGGGGTCACGAGAGGCACTTTTTCAAGATCGCCGGCGCTGGTTGCAGGCGTTGATTTCAGGATAATGTTCAGGCGCTTGTCGCCATTGAAATATTCACCGACATACAAACCATCCCCAAGGGTCCGAACGATGGAGGCAAGATCGTTTCGCGTCCATCCGGCTTCGCGAATTCTATCATCATTGGGCGTGATGCGGATTTCCGGCTGAGCCTGGTTCGGGTTCGGGTTGGAAAAGGCATTCGCACCCGGCAAGGCTTCGCGGATCAGCTCCAGACCGAGAGCGGACGCATCAGCCACAGCGCTGTCGTCTTTCGATTGAATGTGCATGGCAATTGAACCGCCGTCGCCGAAGCCTCCGAAGAGATTGCCCTGCTGCGCGAAGACGTTGGCATCAGGAAAGTCGATCAAGACCTCATCGCGCACAATCGCAAGAAGTTCCTCGACCTTACCCTGATCTTTCGCCCTGACGCCAACAGCAAACCCGTCATTTCCTGGCCACTTGGAGACATAGTAGTTCCGAAGGGCTGGTTCTTTCTCACCGCTCATATAGGGCGCAAGACGTTGAATGATGACCTCTGCAAACTCCTTTTCCATGAGTTGAGGGGTGGATCCGGGAGGAAGGTTTACAAAGGCATCAACGGCATCGCGTTTGACCGGCGGTAGATAGTTGAGTTGTGGCAAGAGAAGCCAGGTCGCTATCATCGGCCCGATCATCAGACCTGTAATCCACATGATCCGACGCCGTCCGGTGCCGGTCATTTTCATGATAAGCCCGGTGAGTTTCTGGTAAAACCTTTCACCGCGCTCCATTTTCGGTAGTTCTGCCAGGTACGAGCGAGCAGCAGTTGGCAAGACCGTTACGGCAACAATCAGCGACATCGAGACCCCGATCGCAATCGTGAGCGCCAGATCCGCGAACAGCTGACCTTCAACGTCGCGGAGGAAAATAATCGGTGCGAAAATCGCGACGGTCGTCGCCGTTGACGCAAGGAGGGCGCCCCAAACCTGAGAGGTTCCTTTTTCGGAGGCACTTTCAGGACTTTCGCCTTTCTCTCTAAGCCGTACAATATTCTCCAGCACAACGATGGCGGCATCGAGCACCATACCCACGGCAAAGGCGAGGCCCGCCAGCGAGATTACATTGAGGGTTCGCCCGGTAAGCTGAAGGACGATGAGAGTTGCCAGAAGACTAATCGGGATTGTCAGTGCAATCAGAAGTGTCGCCTTGATCTGACGCAGGAACAGCCAAAGGATACCGACAGCAAAGAAAATGCCGATGCCGAGGTTGGTTGTTAAGAGTGAAATGGCGCGGCGTATGAAAACTGAGGGATCATAGGATTGTTCAATCGTCAGTCCACGTTCTTTGAAGGCAGTGCTGTCCAGTTCAGAAAGCACCTCCTTGACGGCATCCAGTGTACTCAGGACATTGGCACCACTTTCCCTGTAGACACGCATCCCAATGGCGAGATTGCCATTCTGATAGGAAAACGCTTCCCGGCGGCCTTGCGATACAAAGACAGTTGCAATATCGCCCAATCGAACGGGGCTCCCGTTTCGCCATTCGAGAATTTGATCTGCGAATTCTTCGGGCGTCCGCCGACCCTCGAACCGCAAACTGTAACGCCTGCGGCCGACATCGACATACCCCCCTGATGCATCAGATGAACGTCCAACCACACGTGCTATTTGAGGCAGCTGAATGCCATATTGTGCAGCAAGAAAGGGATCAAACTCGATCTGGATCTCTTCGCCAACGCCTGCCGAGGCCTCCAGTGAAGCACGCGATACCCCGGGAACGGCTTCGACTTTCGGAATCACAAAATCCCGCACCCAACCGTTGAAATCAGTCAGCTTGCGCGTATTGCCAGGGAGCTGCTGGATAAAAAAGAAACTCAGGGTCTCATTGGCCCCGCCGCCTTCGCCGAGCACAAGCTGGGGCGGTTCGGCATCCGCTGGCAGGGTCGGGAGACGATTGAGACGGGAGATAATGTCCAGCAGAGTGACAGTCATGTCAGTCTTGAGATCGAAAGTCAGGTTCACAAAAGCCGCGCCCTGGCCCGCATAGGCTCGCATTTCGACCAATCCCGGAATACCCTCAAGGACATCTTCCTGGGGCTCCAGAAGCTCGGATTCGACCTCGCTCGGAGAAGCGGCCCGCCAGAACGTCTGGATGGAAACTTGCGGTCTTTCAATTGCCGGGAAGAGTTGCAGCGGCAGTTTGGTCAGGCTGAACATGCCGACAAAGAAGACAATCGCAACAGCCACTGCGATGATGGCCGGGTTCTTGAGGCAATTCCGAGTCAAAAACATGAGGCTCTACTACTCTGTAATTTGAAAGGCGGGGCGGGTGCTTGTGAACTCTCGTGGTGGAAGTACTACCCGCGGTTAACGCAAACCCCGTGCCACAGAAGATATGCAGCAAAAACAATATGTTAAAGGTGGGTTTTGATACCCGCCGGCGTAACTTGTACGAATTCGATCACGGCCTTGTACGATATCGCACAGTCAAATATCAGCCGGTTTTGATAATTTGTGGGCTGGCGCCGGGGAAGCCGTGGCCTGCCACCCGAAGCTCGAAGAGCGCAGGGTGGCGGAGAGACAGGGATTCGAGCCAGCTTGAAATGCAGTGCATTTGGAGCCGCCCGTGACGGGGCTGGCTTTGGCTCGGCGCTTTGCGCCAAGTAGTGGCGGAGAGACAGGGATTCGAGCCAGC
>JAUWTJ010000024.1 GCA_030614785.1 Alphaproteobacteria bacterium
AGAGCCTTGATGACGATCTCCGCGCCGCTGAGCTGTGTCTCGGTCATAGTCCTTTACCTTTGGTCTTTCGTATCACTCTTCGCACTTGCACAATACCAGGGCGCCCGCGACGGGCGCGGGCGAAATTTTGCGCACGCTACCCCGTCATTTCGGCAAGGTCAACCCGGAATCTAAAATATTTGCAAAGATATCGTTAATTTTTGTTTCCATTTCTTGCGTCTCTATACGATTCCACGTAATCATCTGGTTTCGAAACCAGGTCATCTGGCGCTTGGCAAAGCGGCGGGTTTTGGTCTTTATCTCTGTGACCGCCTCTTCGAGGCTGATTTTGCCGCACTGCACTCTGATCAGATCCTCAACGCCAAGAGCCTTCATCAGAGGAAGATCCGGATCCAGACCTCGCTTAGCGAGAGCCTCGACCTCCTGCATGGCGCCTGACATTACCATCGCATCGAAACGCCGCTCGATCCGGTCATAGACCCATTGCCGCTCTGGGGCCAACACGATGCGGGCAAACATGCCTTCAAAGGGTTTTTGCCTCGGCTTTTGTTGCCATGAGGTCAGAGGTTCATCGGTTGCCCGAAAGACCTCAAGAGCCCGCATGAGCCTTTGGGGATCCGTTGGACCAATCCGCTCGGCTGATGCCTCGTCTACCTTGCGAACCATTTCATACAACTCGGCAAGGCTCTGCCTGTCAGGAATACCGCGCACCTCTTCGCGAATATCCGCCGGGATTTCAGGCATCGGTGAGATCCCCTCACTGAGAACACTGAGATACATGCCGGTGCCGCCAACGAATATGGGAAGGCGCCCCGCCCCGGTGACTTCGATGGCGGCCTGTGTCGCCGCGGCCGTCCAGTCGCCGACCGAAAAGGCGGTGGAGGCCGGCACGGTCCCATAAAGCCTGTGAGGAACTCGCGCTTCATCTTCGGGGCTGGGCCGCGCTGTCAGGATTCGAAGTCCTTCATAGACCTGCATGGCGTCCGCGTTGATAATGGTGCCCTTCAGCCGCTCGGCAAGCCCCAACGCAACGTCGGACTTGCCGCTCGCGGTCGGTCCTGCAATAAGGACAGCGCTTATTGGTTCCATAGTCGTCGTCACGCTTTCAAAGTCACTCCAGATAATTAATGGCCATTCATGACCGAGACACTCGTCCTCACCGGCAAACCCGGCAGTAAATCCGTTACCCCCGCCCTCGTCTCTGACGCTCGCGCCGCGCTCGCAACAGCTGGCGCCGATGTGAGCGACGCCAAGGCGCTGGCCCCGGATGACGCGTCGGAGCTTGGCTTTCGGGGGCTCCAACCCAAAGACGCCTCAGAGGTTTTAGCCGATATTGCCGCAAATGTACCGGTTGATTTTTCTGTTGTCCCCTCGCAAGGCCGACGCAAGATGCTTTTGGTCGCCGATATGGACTCCACAATAATCACCGCAGAGTGTATCGACGAACTGGCCGATTTTGCGGCTCTCAAGGATCAGGTCTCAGACATCACCGAACGGGCCATGCGCGGTGAACTTGAATTTGAAAGTGCCCTTCGTGAACGCGTCGCCCTTCTCAAGGGGCTTCAAACCTCAATCCTGCCAAAGGTCTTCGAGGAGCGGATTGAGCTGACCCCCGGGGCAAGAGAACTCGTTGCTACCATGAACGCTGCAGGCGCTTTTACAGCGCTGGTCTCGGGCGGATTTTCATTCTTTACCTCACGGGTCGCAAAGCTCGTCGGCTTTCAGTTTGAACAGGCCAACGCACTCCGTGAGGAAAATGGCGCTCTGACCGGCAAGGTTGGCGAACCGATCCTCGGACGCGATGCGAAGAAAGCGGCGCTTGGCAAATTTCGCGACGAAAGAAATCTCGACATCTCTGCGACCATGGCCGTGGGCGATGGCGCCAATGATCTCACCATGATCGAGGAGGCCGGGCTCGGCGTCGCCTTCCGCGCCAAGCCCCTGTTGGCTGACGCGGCGGACGCCCATATTCAACATGGAGACCTGACAGCTCTGCTTTACCTGCAGGGGTACAGGATTGAGGAATTCCAGGCTGTTTCGAGCCCGACGTAATCACCTCTCTCGACAACTCAGACACCCTCACCTAATCTCGGTTCCGAAGAAAATCGCAGAGGGAGGTCTTGCCACATGGATATGTCACTCACGCCTGAAGATGAAGCCTTTCGGCAGGAAGTCCGCGAGTTTATCGCTGACAATCTTGACTCTGCCCCCCTGCAAGAGAGGCTCTACAGCTTTTACACTGAAGAAACCATCGTCAAAGACTGGCAGTCGAAGCTTTTCAAAAAAGGCTGGATTGCGCCCGGATGGCCGGTGGAATATGGCGGAGCCGGGTGGACCGAGACGCAAAAACACATTTTTCACGAAGAGACCGCACTCGTGGACGCGCCCCACCTTTCCGCCTTTGGCCTCTCGATGGTCGGTCCGGTTATCTATACTTTTGGGAATGACGAGCAAAAGGCGCAGCATCTGCCGAAAATACTCAGTGGAGAGATGAACTGGTGTCAGGGATATTCGGAACCTGGATCCGGGTCTGATCTTGCTTCTCTCAAGACAGCGGCAGTGCGCGACGGCGAAGATTACATTGTTAACGGCCAGAAGATCTGGACGTCAAATGCACATTTTGCCGACTGGATTTTCTGCCTCGTGCGAACCAATCCCGATGTCAAGAAGCAACAAGGCATATCCTTTTTGCTCATCGACATGAAGTCGCCGGGGATTGACGTGAAGCCAATCGTTACCATCGACAACGACCATCATCTCAATGAAGTGTTTTTCAGCGATGTGCGTGTGCCGGCTGCCAACAGAGTTGGCGAAGAGAATATCGGCTGGACCTATGCAAAGTTCCTGCTTGCCAATGAACGCACCGGCATCGCCGGTGTCGGCTCAACCAAACACTGGACCAACCGGTTAAAGGTCATTGCCGGGATGGAGCCCTTCGGAGATGGTAAGAAGCTTGGTGATGACCCCGCCTTTCAAACGAAACTTGCAGACATTAAAGTCAAGCTGTCCGCTCTTGAGTACACAAACCTGCGCACCCTTGCGGAAGTTGCCGCCGGACGGGATCCGGGACCCGGATCCTCAATGTTGAAGATCCTCGGGACGGAGGTCGCCCAGGCCATGCAGCACCTGACCATGGAAGCCGCTTCTTACTTTGGCATGCCGCTGATTAAACATGTCCCCCGCAGTCTTTCGAACATCGACCAGCCTATCGGTCCCGGCTATTGGTCCGACGCCTATTCTTCCATGGCTATTGGTCGGGCCTCGAGCAACTATGGTGGAACCAATGAAGTGCAACGTAACGTCATCGCAAAAGCGGTGCTCGGTCTCTAGGAAGGAATAATTGTATGGATAAAGTGTTTCGCGGTCTGGCGGGTCTTGTCGGTCTGTTTTTTGTCGCATCCGGTCTCCGGTGGATCATTGATCCAGGCGGCGCGGCTACTGGACTTGGTCTGCCGCTGCTTGACGGCCTTGCGCGCAGCACCCAGATAGGGGATCTTGGCGCGTTCTTTTTTGCCGGCGGTACGTTGGTGCTTCTTGGTGTCTGGAAACAAAAGGCCGAATGGTATCTCGCGCCCGCTCTCCTCGTCGGAACGGCTGCGGTTTTCCGCATCCTGGCGAGCCTCATTCAGGGTGCCGAGCTGGCGCTTCCCTTCATTATCATTGAAGCGGTCATGACGGCGATTTTGTTGATGGCGGCAAAAACGGCAGAGTGAGCTGCTCGGGTACTCACCCTGCCCTCTACTGTCAATCGGCTGCCAGGCCGCTCTTGATGATTTTCTCGGATGGCTCTTTCTCCGTCGGGCGACCTGCCGCCACCCAGTAACCAAGGCCCATGAAAATGGCGCCGGAGAAAACATTTCCCAGCGTTACCCAGACCAGGTTCCGCGCCGCGCCAACTATCGAAACAGTCTCAGCGTGCTCGGAAAGCAGGGCGACGGAAAACACCGTCATATTGGCGATGGAATGCTCAAACCCTGTCGCGATGAAAGCAAACAAACACCAGAAGATGATGATGCATTTGGCAGCATCGTTTGTGGTTCGTGAAGCACTCCAGATGGCAAGACATACCAACCAGTTACACAGCACGCCGCGAACAAAAAGTTCGATGCCGGGTGCCGACATTTTTTTGGCCGCCACAGCATGGATTAGATCCTGTCCGCCCGCCTGAAGGACAACGCCGCCACCAGCGACGACGAACAATGCGCCAAGCAGGACCGAACCGGCCAGGTTACCTGCCCACGTCATTCCCCAGGAACGGAGTACATCAAGATTGCTGATCTTACCGGTCAGCCGGCCAATAGTCATGTACATGGTATGGCCTGTAAAGAGCTCCGACCCGGCAAACACTACCAGCGTCAACGCAATTCCAAAACTACCCCCCATCACCAGGCCGCGCACTGAAGGATCAACTCCCTGCCCGACCGAGAAGATAAGGAGTATCCCCATGCCGACATACGCCCCGGCCATCATTGAAGCGACCCAGAAGCCAAGCGGGTTTTGCGTGATAAATTTGATCTTGGCTATGGCAATTTCACCAAGTGCACTAATGGAGTCATCAAGGGTCATCAAGCGTTCCTCTTCACTTTCTTGTTAGCAATACTTGCATTTTCACCACATGATTTTTCCTACTTATACTGATTACATCACACAGCGCTTCTCCTAACTCTTCGCAAGCCTTGTGCCAACCGCCTGGAACCTAACTTTTTACGCATGTTTGGCAGAGTTTGGGGATTTCCAAATCACAGCCCCGGTCCTATTGGAACGACAAGTGGCTTCGCTGCTCAAGAAACGCCCAGCGACCTTGTTGCGTTGCACAAATTCCTTGCAGCTCCTGGCGACGGGATCTATTTCCTGGTTCAAAATTCACAACTATCGGCAGGACTCTCACGATTTTTTCTACTTCCCACGGTTGGCACGTGCCTTGCGAAGGAGTGAAGAAAATCGAAAACATTACACCGAAAGGAAAGTGGGGACAGCCGCGTATGAGTGTTATTGAGAAAGAAAGACTGGTGGTTATCGGAAATGGAATGGCGGGCGTTCGGACCCTGGAAGAGCTCTTGAAGATCTCTCCGGATCTTTATGACATTACTGTCTTCGGTGCTGAACCCTACGGAAATTACAATCGGATTATGCTTTCACCGGTGCTGGCAGGTGAAAAAACTATCGACGACATCATGCTCAATGATGATGATTGGTATGATGATAACAATGTAACGCTTCACAAGGGCAAAACCGTCACGCGCATTGACCGAAGACGAAAAACGGTTTCATCGTCGGATGGCCTCTGTGTGCCTTATGACCGGTTGATCCTGGCGACAGGGAGCAAACCGGTTATCCTTCCGATTCCCGGAGCGGATCTGCCAGGTGTGATCACCTTCCGCGATGTTCACGATGTTGACCTGATGATTGAAAGTGCGGCGCACAAGGCTAAAGCTGTGGTCATCGGCGGCGGACTGCTCGGGCTTGAGGCGGCCAACGGCCTTGTGAAGCGGGGCATGGACGTGACGGTTATTCATCTGGTTGACACGCTGATGGAGCGCCAGCTCGATACTCAGGCCGGCTTGCTTTTGCAAACCTCCCTTGAAGAACGTGGTCTCAAATTTCTCATGGGAACCGCAACCGCAGCGATCCTGGGCACAACGGGTGTTGAAGGCGTGTCGTTCAAGGATGGCACCAGCCTTGAAGCTGATATTGTTGTCATGGCTGTCGGCATTCAGCCCAATACGTCTTTGGCCGAAAGCGTCGGTGTTCATTGCGAACGCGGTATTGTGGTCAATGACACCTTGCAAACCTACGATCCGCTGATTTACGCGGTTGGCGAATGTGTCCAGCACCGCAATGAGGTCTACGGCCTTGTTGCCCCCCTCTTTGAGCAGGCGAAGGTTTGCGCCAATCACCTCGCACATAAGGGCTTTGCGACCTATCACGGCTCCATGACTTCGACAAAACTCAAGGTCACGGGCATCGACCTCTTTTCGGCGGGCGACTTTGAGAGCGGCCGCGGCAAGGAAGAGATTGTGCTCGGCGATCCCGGCGGCGGCAGATACAAGAAGCTCGTCATAAAGGAAGACCGGCTGGTCGGCGCTGTGCTCTACGGGGATACGGTCGATAGTGCATGGTATTTTCAGCTGCTGCGCGATCAAACTGATATCTCCGAAATACGCGATCAACTTATGTTTGGTGAGGCACGGCTGGGTGACTCCGGTCATGGAGGAGTAAATTCGGCGGCTGCCATGAGCGACCACACCGAAGTGTGCGGATGCAACGGGGTTTGCAAGGGCGAGATTGTTGCCAGTATTGAAGAAAACAAATTGACAACCCTTGATGAAGTTCGCGCCCATACCAAAGCGTCTTCCTCATGCGGCTCGTGCACCGGAATTGTCGAGCAACTCCTCGCGGCGGCGATCGGCGGAGACTATTCTCTAACGCCAAAGGAAAGCCCCCTTTGCCCTTGCACGGACTACACTCACGACATCGTGCGTAATACAATCTTGAATCAGGGACTGAAGACCATCCCGGAAGTCATGAGGTTTCTCGAGTGGCGTGAGCCTGACGGTTGTCCAAAGTGCCGCCCGGCACTTAATTACTACCTCTTGTGTGCCTCGCCCGATACCTATGTCGATGATGCCCGCTCACGCTTTGTCAATGAACGTGTACATGCCAACATCCAGAAGGACGGAACCTACTCGGTCATTCCGCGCATCTGGGGCGGCGACACGTCGGCGGCGGATCTGCGCGCCATCGCCGAAGTGGCGGAGAAGTTCAATATTCCGACAGTCAAGATAACCGGAGGCCAGAGGATTGCCCTCTTTGGTGTCCGCAAGGAAGACCTGCCAGCGGTCTGGCGTGATCTGAACAAGGCGGGCATGGTCTCCGGACATGCCTATGGCAAGGCGCTGAGGACCGTGAAGACCTGTGTCGGGTCCCAGTGGTGCCGCTTCGGAACCCAGGACTCCACGTCGATGGGCATCGATATCGAACGCATGACCTGGGGCGCGGGGACACCGCATAAATTCAAAATCGCTGTCTCGGGGTGCCCTCGCAATTGCGCCGAGGCGACCATCAAGGACTTTGGTGTGGTCGCCGTTGACTCGGGCTGGGAGCTACATATCGGTGGCAATGGCGGCATCAAAGTCCGCGCCACTGACCTCCTGTGCAAGGTCTCGACAGATGCCGAGGTCAAGGAATATTGCGGGGCCTTCATGCAGATCTACAGAGAGGAGGGTCACTATCTCGAACGCACCGCGCCCTATATCGAGCGGGTCGGTCTTGCCTATCTGAAACGGAGGATTGTCGAGGATTCGGTCGGCAGGGTCGAGCTCTTTAAGCGCTTCCTCTTTTCCCAAACGTTCGCCCAGATTGACCCCTGGGCCGAGGACGAAACACCCGCGGCGGAATTCCAGCCGCTCGGCCTTAAGGAGCCTGTAGACGCATGAGTGACTGGATTGACGTATGTGACCTTGAAGACGTTCCCCTTCTGGGGTCGCGTGTTCTGAAGACCGGAACCATCGACATCGCTGTTTTCCGCACCTCGACGAATGAGGTCTATGCGCTGGAGAACAAGTGCCCGCACAAGGGTGGTCCCCTTTCAGAAGGTCTCGTCCACGGAAAGCAGGTCACTTGTCCACTTCACTCCCGCGTGCTCAATCTTGATAATGGGACGGTTGTGGCTCCTGATGTCGGCTGTGTCCGGACTTTTGCCACCAGAGTGAACGAAGGGCGCATAAAACTGAAGGTGACGGATAAGGGTTAGCCTTCCTGATTCTGCACTGCAACGAAGGCGCGACTGCCGCCCCGGTTCAACATCAGAAGGATGGGGCGTGACTGGCCGCGCCGGGTAACTTCATTGACCAGTGTCTTGACAGACTTTGGTGATGAAACCTGCTTTTGACTGACCGCCTGAATGACGTCGCCGGGCTGAATTCGACCCGAGGCATTGCTACTCTGATCAACCGCCACGACGAGGACGCCCTTGATGTCCTTGTTGATCGCAAAGCGCGTGCGCAGCTCAGGGGTTAAGGCGACGAGCTTGAGCCCCATAATGTCGATCGCGGATTTGAATTCAGGTTCAGGTGATTTTTCTGCAGCGGCGACCTGGATCGGCGTTGACTTCATCCTGGCGACGTGAACAACCAACGTCTTGTTCTTTTCATCGCGGAGAATTTTGACTTTGACGTCCGAACCGATTTCGGAGTCAGCCACCGCTCGCGGCAGATCACGCATGGTCTTGATCTCCGATACGCCAAACTTCAGGATAATGTCGCCTGATTGAAAACCGGCTTTCATGGCGGGCCCGTCTTTGGTTACTTCGGAGACGAGGGCGCCTTCTGATTTATCCAATCCGAGACTTTGAGCGATATCATCCGTTACCTGCTGGACACGAACACCCAGCCATCCGCGACGGGTCTCACCGAATTCCAGGAGCTGACCGACAATTTTTTTAACCTGGTTTGACGGAATGGCAAATCCAATTCCGATTGACCCACCTGATGTGGAGAAGATGGCGGTGTTCACACCGACAACATGACCATCCATGTCAAACAGTGGACCGCCCGAATTTCCTTGATTGATTGAAGCATCGGTTTGTATGTAGTTGGCGTAGGGCCCGCCGCTTTCAAAGTCACGGTTACGCGCCGATATAATCCCGGCTGTTACAGTGCCGCCAAGACCAAACGGGTTGCCGATGGCCATGACCCAGTCACCCACACGGGCGCTCTCTGAGTCAGAAAATGTCAGAAACGGCAATGGTGTCTTCGACTTCACCTTGAGAACCGCAATATCGGTTTTCTCATCGCGGCCAACGACCTCTGCATCAAAGCTCGTACCATCACTGAGTGACACTTTGATCGAGTCTGCCCCTTCGATGACATGGAAATTTGTGACAATCGTGCCATCTGCATCAATGATAAACCCTGAACCCAAGGCAGCTGCCCGGCGCGGACCGCCTGCCCCGCTTTCCGGGCTGTCAAAGAAATCCTGGAAGAGATCATCAAAAGGAGAGGTCTTGCCCCGAGGCGCACCCTGATCCTCCGCCTTCTCAATAACCTGTTCGGTTGAGATATTGACGACGGCCGGAGAAAACACTTCGGCCAGATCTGCAAGATTTTCCGGAGCACCGCGAGCGAAGGCGGCCGGAGCGCTCTGCAGCCATACCCAGGCGGTAAGGAAAAATACAATGAACCAGCCAATTGTCCGGCGCGCGTCCCCACCAGAAGATCGATCAATTTTCCCGGCCATCTCACCTTCCGGTGCACCGCATTCGTTCTCCGATATTACCGCCGTCAGTGCGTTCATGACCCTGTCCTGTTCCCGTTATCCATCCCACCGGCTTGCACTGCGGAGACCCACGCTCCAAATCAAGCCATTAACCCTGTACCTGACAATTGTGGGCCAAATTGGGCCCCAAGTCTGTCAGCTTCCCACCCTTATGAGCAAGATCCTTGCCAGTTTTTACTGTCCATTGCGCGGACACTTCAGGTGCTGATACGGAGAAATATCGCCCGGAATAGCAAAGAGGGCAGCTTCACAAGAAACCGCCCTCTTATTATGGAACACTCTTCTTGTTAAATGCGCCTATTTCCTACCCTTGTCGCTCCCGAAGTACTTGAAGAAATCACCGTCAGGCGAAAGCACCATTGTGGTGTCATCGTTGTTCAACGCGGTGCGATAGGCTTGCATTGATCGATAAAACTCAAAGAACTCGGGATCCTTTGAAAAGGCTGCAGCGAAGACCTTGTTCCTTTGAGCTTCACCTTCACCGCGCATAATATCGGCTGTCTTTTGAGCTTCAGCAATGATGATAGTGCTGTCACGATCTGCCTTTGATCGGATTTCCTGCGAGGTCTTTTGACCCTGGGCTCTTTGTTCCGCGGCCTCTCTCTGACGTTCAGCAATCATCTGCTGAACCACGCCTTCAGTATTCTGGCGTGGCAGATCGACCCGAACAATCCGAACATCAACCACTTCAATGCCGAGATCGGCCGTGCTCCTGGAGCTGTCTGCGGCAATGCGCTGCATGATCACAGCGCGTTCTCCCGACAGTACTTCCTTGACAGAAATTTCACCAAGTTGGCCACGCAAATTTGCTTCCAGGATAGGGTCAAGAAGCCTCTGCAGGCCGCGTTCATCTGAAACACGTTGATAAAACTTCAAACCATCTATGATCTTGTAGCGCACAATGGCGTCCACAATCAGACGATTGGTGTCACCCAGAATGACCTGGCGCTCCGGCAGATCATAGCGCAGCAGTCGCTTTTCGCGGTACACAACATCTTGCAAGATCGAACGTTTGAAGTAGAGACCGGCTTCGTCGTGAACCGCCTTTATTTCACCAAACTGGAACAACAGGGCCTGCTGGCGTTCGTTGACTGTATAGACCGACGTCACTGCTACAAAGGTCGCAAAACCAAGCACAGCAAGAAGGGTAACTGTCAATTTCTTCATGTCTTTCTCCTTACTCTACGTTCAGTTTCGATTTGGCTTGGAAAGTTCTTTCAGCGGAAGGTAGGGAACGACCCCCGAGCCATCGTTTTCAAGAATCATTTTGGGTGTCCCCTCGAAGACATCTTCCATCGTTTCAAGGTAGAGCCTTCGACGCGTTACGTCGGGCGCCAAACGATACTCATTGTAGACGGAAGTGAAGCGCTGGGCCTCACCCTCAGCTTCCCGGATGACCTGTTCGCGATAGGCCTCAGCCTCGGCAACAACACGTGCTGCCTGACCTTCAGCCTCCGGAACGATCTTGTTACGATAGGCTTCAGCCTGGTTTTCCATTTTGGTTCTGTCAGCACGGGCGGTTGTCACATCAAGATAAGCATCAACAACAAGAGGATGAGGGTCAACTTTCCCGAACTTGACCTGGGCGATTAAAACTCCAGCGCCGTAGGAATCAAGAATTCTTTGCATTTCCGCCTTGACCTGCTCCTCAGCTTCCTGGCGACCACGCTCGGAAATGTTGGAGAACGTACTGCGTCCCACGACTTCGCGGACCACACTTTCGGCTGTTGTCTTGATCACGATTTCGGGAGTGGCAACGTTGAACAGGAATTCGCGCGGATCAGCGACAATCCACTGCACGTTGAACTGGAGGTCAAGAATATTACTGTCACCGGTCAACATGCGGCTTTCGCGTTCCGTCGCCCCGATTTCGATATTCTGTTGGCTCTCGGTCTTGACGACGAAAACCGACTGAACCGGCCAGGGCAGGTGATAGCGCAGACCAGGATTAGTCGTCGTAAGATGCTTTCCGAATTGCAGGACGACACCGCGCTCATCTGTTTCCACCCGATAAATACCGGTCAAAAGATAGACTGCAGCGACGACCAGAAGAACCAGCGCCACGCCCATACCGCCGCCGGGAACGCCGCCCTTGAGGCGCTCTGCGCCCTTGCGCAATAATTCATCAAGATCCGGTGGCTGCTGAGGCCCGCGTCCATTGCCGCGTCTACCGCCGCCGCCGCCTGGCTGGTTGCCCCACGGGCCACCGCCGCCGCCATTACCGCGATTACCGCCATTCTGGTCGTTCCATGGCATGGCTATAGTCTCCTCTTTAAAACTTCAAATGCACCCAATGGTGCACTGGCTGATCAACGAATCGTTGATATCAGGCTCCCGGGCGTTATATGACAGTCCACCGACCGGCGCAACGAAACCCGCCAAATAAGCCAATTCTGACCTGCCTGCGATCCTGTACAACGCCCGAAATCCGCATATGGGTATCGCTGCACAAGGATCAACCGCAATTTGTCAGAAAGATACAGAACTCCACTGGAGGAAAATGCAAATGAAGTGGCCCTTCGCAAAGAACGCCGACAGATCGGGAAACACCCCGTCCCTTGAAGGGGAAATTGATATCATCCTCAGGGAACATGCGCCCGAGGGTTCACTCGAGTCCATGTCCGGCGAAGGCGGCGATGTCTTCATTGTCCTGGCCATAGATCCGGCTGATGCGAGCAAAATGGAAGCCAAAGTCCAGGTCTGCGAGCGCGAAATCGTCGCCCTCAACGGCGTTTCGTCAGTAAAAATCATGCTGACCGCTCATTCGGAGACACCGTCGGCACCCCAGGCGCATACCCCCCCGTCGCCACCTTCACCGCCGCCACCAACCCCGTCATCCGGGGGTGGCCACAGACCGCTGCCGACAGGGTCACCCGGCGCACCGCTCGGTGAAATACTGGCCGGTGTGAAAAGGGTCATTGCGGTCGCCTCCGGCAAGGGCGGCGTCGGGAAATCGACCGTCTCCGTCAACCTTGCCCTCGCTCTCAAGGCAAAGGGTCTGAGCGTCGGCCTGCTTGATGCTGACATTTACGGGCCCTCGCTGCCGGTCATGCTCGGTGTTAACCGGAAACCGGACTCCGACGGCGACAAACTGCTGCCGCTGGAAGTCTATGGACTGAAAACCATGTCGATCGGCTATCTCGCCGGCGGCAAGATGGCGATGATCTGGCGCGGCCCCATGGTGATGGGAGCGCTGGGCCAAATGCTCGGCGATGTCGACTGGGGTGAACTGGATGTGATGATTGTCGATATGCCGCCCGGAACCGGCGATGCCCATTTGACCCTTGTGCAAAAGGTAAATCTCAGCGGCGCCGTTATCGTCTCAACACCGCAGGAAGTTGCCCTGGCCGATGCGCGGCGCGGCATCGCCATGTTTGAACGAACCGATGTGCCGATCCTCGGGGTCATCGAAAACATGAGTTATCTTGAATTGCCCGATGGCGAGCGTCTCGAGATTTTCGGCCACGGCGGTGCGAGGACCACAGCTGAAGAGACCGGCGTGCCCTTCCTCGGCGAAATCCCGCTCGACATGAAGATCCGCGAGCACGCCGACAGAGGAACACCTGTCGTCATTGCGGAGCCAGACAGTGCCCAGGCGAAAGTCTTTCTCGACATTGCAGACAAATTGATCAGTTGAGGAAAAAATCGTGGAGCCCGACTATTGAGCGTTCAGGAAGTCGACCGGAATGCCCGGTTCGTCCTTTGATGTGCGGATCGTCAGCGAGGTTTTTACGCTGTCGACATTGGGAGCCGAGGTCAGCTTTTCGGTGAGGAAGGTCTGGAACGTCGCCAGATCCGGCGAAACGACCTTCAAAATGAAATCAATTTCACCGTTCAGCATGTGACATTCACGAACCATCGGCCAGTCCTGGACCATGCCCTGGAAAGCAACCAGATCGGCTTCGGCCTGGCTGTTCAGCCCGACCATCGCGAAGACTGTCACCTGAAATCCCAACGCCTGCGGATCAAGCGCGGCGTGATACCCGTGAATATACCCCGCCTCCTCCAGCGCGCGGACACGGCGCAGGCACGGCGGAGCAGAAATTCCGACCAGCTTCGACAAGGCCACATTGGTAATGCGGCCGTTGTTTTGCAGCTCAGTCAGGATCTTGCGATCTATTTCATCGAGTTTGGTAGATGGCATAGCAGCAATAAATATAGGAGTAGCACGGGCTTTTCAATTCATATATTACCCAAGTCAGTAACTTTCTTACTGGTTTGGATAACAAAAGCGCTGACATGGCCGATACGGGTGTAATTTGCTGGGTCCTTTCTGATGGACGCAAAGGCATGGAGAACCAGTGCCTCGGCCTGGCGGAACGCGTTGCTGATGAAATCGGCAATCTGACCGTCGCCATAAAACGTATCCAACCACACGCGCCCTGGAAATGGTTGCCCGAGAGTATCCTGGGCCAACCGTGGCCCTTTCCCTTCGCGGCACTCCGCCAGGACGGCGACACTCTTGTGGAACCATGGCCGCACCTCCTCATCGCATGTGGCCGCAAGACCGTTGCCTATTCTGCCGCCATAAAGCGACGCTCGCACGGCCGTACCTTTGTTGTGCAACTCCAGGACCCGCGCCTGAGCCCGCGCTATTTTGATCTGGTGATCCCGCCAAAACATGACCATCTGACCGGAGACAATGTGCTGCCGATTCTCGGGAGCCCCAACCGGATCACCCCGGGAAAACTGGCGGATGGCACCAAACAAGCAGAAGGTCTTTTCGATGCTTTGCCCCGTCCCCTTGTGGCGGTCCTGATCGGCGGTTCAAGCAGGCACTTTACTCTCGACCTTGAGGTCATGGATGACCTGGCGGCCAGACTGGCTCGCCTCGCAAGTGACGGCTACGGCCTCATGATCACCACATCGAGGCGCACAGGAACGGCGCAAGAGGACCTGCTTCGCTCCAGGCTTCAGGGGCCGAATGTTCATATCTGGAACGGGGTCGACCCGAATCCCTATTTCGCCATGCTCGGGCTTGCCGACCACATCATGGTGACCGAAGAGTCGACAAATATGGTCACGGAGGCGGCGGCGACCGGCAAACCGGTTCACGTCATCGCGCTCAAGGGCCGCTCGCCCAAATTTGCCCGTTTCCATGCCGAGATGAAATCAGCCGGGATCACGCGGATCTTCGATGGCATTCTCGATAGCTGGCACTATGAGCCGCTCAATGAAACCGGACGAGCCGCGAAAGTAGTCGCCAGTCACCTGAGATCGAATTCCATAATCCATACTGATTCTTAACCATAACCATGGATAATCGAACCTGAAACCCGGCGTTTTGACCAGCCTGCGGGGACGGCGAAAACAAGAGTTCGAGAGGATCCATGTCCAGAAATTCCATTGAGTTCAGTTACTCAAAAAGCGATGGTCCAAGGATAGAACTTGGTGGCAAGACACTGTTTTTTATGATGTTTCTGTGGTCCACGTTGACCTGGGCGTCAGCCGTCTGGTGTGGTTATAATCTACACAACTGGTTGAATTACTACTGATTTCCGTCCCGGCCCGCTTTCCCCTCTTGCACCCGGGGCCGCGCCCTATTACCTGATACCTCGATATCGAGATTGGTAAATGTTCAAAAAGGGCCCGCGACGTGGAAACCCATTCAAAAACCCTCATTCTGGGCTCCGGCCCGGCTGGCTATACAGCCGCCATCTATGCCTCCAGAGCCATGCTGGAACCCGTGCTTGTGTCCGGCCTCACGCCGGGCGGACAGCTTACGATTACGACCGACGTCGAGAATTACCCCGGATTTGCAACTGCGGTTCAGGGACCGGACCTCATGGAGCAGATGCGGCTTCAGGCCGAGAACGTCGGTACAAAGTTCGTCAACGATCTCATCGTCAAGGCAGACCTGTCGCAACGTCCCTTTCGCCTCACCGGCGACGGCGGCGACGTTTATACCTGCGACACGCTGATCATTGCCACAGGCGCAGAGGCCAGGTGGCTGGGCCTCGCATCAGAAGCCAAATTTCAGGGCTACGGTGTTTCGGCCTGTGCAACCTGTGACGGATTTTTCTACCGCGGCAAGGAAGTTATCGTCGTTGGCGGCGGCAATACCGCTGTTGAGGAGGCTTTGTTTCTGACCAGCTTTGCATCAAAGGTAAAGCTGGTTCATCGCCGCGACGAACTCAGGTCCGAGAAAATCCTTCAGAACCGTCTCCTCAAGAATGAAAAGATCGAAGTCCTTTGGGACACGGGCCTGGAAGAAGTTCTCGGCGATGAAGACCCTCTCGGAGTGACCGGTGCGCGACTCAAGAATGTAAAAACCGGCGATACGTTTGACATTCCGATCGACGGCGTCTTTATCGCCATCGGCCATGCCCCGGCGACCGATCTCTTCGCAGGACAACTGGAAACCAAACAGGGCGGTTATCTGGTAACGGCGGCGGATTCAACAGCCACCAACATTCCCGGCGTCTTTGCTGCAGGAGATGTCACGGACGACATTTATCGTCAGGCCGTGACCGCAGCCGGCATGGGGTGCATGGCCGCGCTTGAAGTAGAAAAGTATCTGGCGGAACTTGAAAGCTGAAAATAAAGCGAGGCTGACCCGTTGCCCTCACTCGACTGGGACAAACTAAGAGTATTTCACGCCGTGGCTGAAGCCGGGTCGCTGACCCGTGGCGGCAACACACTGGGTCTCAGCCAATCAGCCGTCAGCCGCCAGATCAGTGCGCTGGAGGATAATCTTGGTACATCACTTTTTCATCGCCATGCACGCGGACTTATTCTGACCGAGCAGGGCGAGGAACTGTTTCGTACAGCTCGTGAAATTTATGGCAAAATCGCTCGCGCCGAAAGTATTCTCAAGGATAAGAAGGACAAGCCGTCGGGCGATCTGCGTGTCACGGCGTCGGTCGGCATCGGGTCCACCTGGCTGACACCGCGCCTCAAGGAATTTATTGAAGTCTATCCAGACATCTGTATAGATCTGATTCTTGAAGATCGCAGTCTGGACCTTGGGATGCGAGAAGCCGATATCGCACTTCGCCTGCAAAAGGCTACCCAACCGGATTTAATCCAGCGACGGCTCTTTTCTGGCGGCTATCATATCTATGCGTCTGTTGGCTATCTCGACAAATTCGGCACGCCGGCGACTACGGAGGCTTTGCGTGAGCACAAAATTGTCCTGTATGGCGCCCATACGGACCTGCCTTTCAAGTTCATGAACTATATCGAGCAGGGTGGCGACCCCAAGGCCAGGCCGATTCAGCCGGTCCTGCGGATCAACAGCATTTACGGGATCCTGAAAGCCGTTGAGAGCGGCATCGGCATTGCGGCCCTGCCCGACTATATCGCCTTTGGCAATGAGCGCGTGGTCCGGATCCTGAGGGACGTCGAGGCCCCGATCATGGAGACATATTTCGTCTACCCCGAAGAACTCAGAAACTCAAAGCGCGTGGCTGTTTTTCGCGACTTTCTGATGGAGAAGGTCAGGGAATGGCAATTCTGAAGTTCCGGGTCGGTCTTTGGTATGCGCGCATAGCATAGCTGATCTGAGTATTTTGCAATTGTTACTTCGCAGATGCAGCATTATGTAGTGTTCATAGCGTTCCTCAAGACGCTTACATCTCACGGCACAGTCCTTGAGATGTTGCCGAGGAATTTGTACCTCCCCTGGTGATTTTTCGGCTGTTTGTAACCCTCCCCCGGGGTTATGAACCCTGAGCACCCAAATGCCCGATCCGTTTCCTCCCTCCCTTTTAACGGATCGGGCGCCCTCGGGTGCCGAAATTTCTTACGTCTGCTTCGCGTTTGCAACATAACTTTGCAGATGAATCACGCTATAATTGTCATACTGTGACGAATTTATTGGTGTGAGCTATGCAAGAGATAAAACTGGCACAGGCAATTGCCGAGGCAGCCCAGCTAAAAGGCTCCTTCGAGCTGCGATCCGGTCAGACCTCGGACACCTATTTTGACAAATACCGTTTCGAGGCAGACCCCGCCTTGCTTGCAGAAATCGCGAGCCACATGGCCCCTCTCCTGCCAAAGAACACAGAGGTGCTTGCGGGGCTCGAGCTTGGCGGCGTTCCTGTCGCAACAGCCATCTCTCTTGCAACCGGTCTGCCGCAAATTTTCGTCCGCAAGGCGCGAAAACCCTATGGCACAAAGCGGCTGGCAGAAGGGCCGGACTTTGCCGGGAAACACATCACCATCGTTGAGGACATCATCACCACTGGCGGCGCTGTCATAGACGCGGTCAAGGAACTTCGCCGACGGTGCGCTGGTATCCGAGGTGGTCTGCGTGATCCTGAGGCAGGAAGAGACGCCCCCAAGCTTAAGCGACCTCGGGCTCAATGTGGTGCCGCTCTTTCGGTTGGGTGATCTTTCATTGTCTAACTAGAGCGCTGCGGTCGGTCATCGACGTTTTGCAGACAGACGACCTTCCTGTCAGAACCTGCTTATCGGCCCACCGCCATCCGCAACAGCCGAGTAGCCGCAAGGAACCAGACGAAGAGCAGAAGCAACTCCATTACAATTGTGAAGGATTGCAGAAACCCTGTGAGCGATAGATGCAGTCCGTAAAAGACGGACACCAGCCCGCCAAAGGAGCCAAGCAGGTCCATCACGTCTTCACTGAATCCCCTGACACCTATATGGCGCTCGACAATTGCAAGCGCCGCCGCCAGAAACATGGCTAGTGTGAACACTCCCGCAGCAAATAGTCCAGCCTGCCTCATAATTGCCCCCGTTTCCCCCCGTCACCATGCAAAGTCTAGTGCCAGCCGAGAGAGAACGCAAATTTGGCAGACAATGCCGGATTACGTCAGCGAGGAACAGAACCTCTGGATCCTGATGCAGGCTTCTTCCAGCGCTTCGGTAGACGTCGCATAGGAAACTCTGAAGAAGGGCGAGAGACCAAAGGCTTCGCCGTGAACGACAGCAACCGCTTCGTCTTCCAGCAGAGCTTCGGCGAAATCAGCATCATTTTCTATTTTCTTGCCGTTAGGCGTCGTCTTGCCAATGCAGCCTTCGCAGCTGGGATAGACATAGAACGCGCCTTCGGGTGTGGGGCAGAAAAGGCCTGACGCCTGATTGAGCATGGAGACAACGAGATCGCGGCGGCCCTTGAAAACTTCGGCGCGTTCCTTCAAGAAATCCTGCGGACCGTTAAGCGCCTCGACCGTCGCCCACTGGCTGATTGAGGTCGGATTTGATGTGGTCTGGGAGATCACCTTGCCCATGGCCTTGATCAGGACCTCGGGGCCGCCCGCATATCCAATCCGCCAGCCGGTCATGGCGTAAGCCTTTGAGGCTCCGTTCATGGTCAGTGTACGGTCATAGAGCCTTGGCTCAACCTGGGCCGGGGTTGTAAACTTGAAGTCATCGTAGACCAGGTGCTCGTACATATCATCGGTGAGGGTCCAGACCTGCTCATGCTTGACGAGGACGTCCGTCAGAGACTTCAGCTGAGCATGGCTGTAGGCCGCACCGGTCGGGTTCGACGGTGAGTTGAAGATAAACCACTTGGTCCTGTCGGTAATCGCTGCTTCGAGATCCTCAGGCTGGACCCGGAAGTTTTTCTCAAGTGTCGTATCGACAAAAACAGGAACCCCGCCAGCCAGCACGACCATATCGGGATAGGAGACCCAATAGGGGCGCGGGATGATGACTTCATCGCCCGGGTTCAGGGTCGCAACCATGGCATTGTAAAAAATCGGCTTACCGCCAGGTGCGACTGTAATTTGTGAGGTTTTGTAGTCGAGCCCGTTGTCCCGCTTGAACTTGGCAGCAATAGCTTCCTTGAGTTCAGGGATCCCGTCAACAGCGGTATATTTCGTCTCGCCCCGATTGATCGCGTCAATGGCAGCGGCCTTGATATTGTCCGGCGTGTCAAAATCCGGTTCCCCGGCTCCAAGACCAATGACATCAACACCCTTTGCTTTCAGCTCTCGCGCCTTTTGCGTCACGGCAATGGTCGGGGAAGGTTTCACACGGGCAAGGGCATCGGACAGGAAAGCCATGGTCTAACTCCTTATGGCGGCAATCAGGTTTTGGGAGACGCATGCGTCGCCAAGCCAATAACGAGATTTGACCCGCATGGCAATCAGGAATTGCTGAAATTCACCGCGTTTCACCGCCCCAACATTGCCCCGATTTGGCCGCAGATATCTTATTGCGGTCACACGATTGGACACTTTGCGGCGTTTAAAGGCTGGCACACGTTTTGTGTCCACCGGATTTCAGAAAGTCAGCCCCATGTTTGTTCAGCGTCGAAGGCCCGTTTTCCCGACTGTCATTTCATCCTCTTTCATTTTTTCAATCCTGCTGGCCCTGAGCTTCTGGCCGCCGGTCCCCTTCGCACAGGCGCAGGAGATAGCAGCAGAGCCAGCCTTCGTCAGCGCCAGCCCTCGCACCATGACGCCCGGTGAGGCGACCAGCGGCACTCTGCTGTTTCGTGCCGTCGAGGAAGGCCGCTACATCCAGGCACCTCTGGAGGCCTCTGACGTAAAGATCGAAGTGACAGGACTTGCCGCGCGCACCAAAGTCACCCAGAGCTTCTACAATCCAACACAGGGCTGGCTCGAAGGCATCTACGTCTTCCCGATGCCCGAAGACGCCGCGGTCGATACCCTCAAGATGCAGATCGGTGATCGGTTCATTGAAGGCAAGATCAAGGAACGGCAGGAAGCCAAGCGGATCTATGAGGCGGCGAAGGCCGAAGGCAAGAAGGCCAGCCTGCTGGAGCAGGAACGGCCCAATATCTTCACCAATTCGGTTGCCAATATTGGTCCCGGTGAACTGGTCGTCATCCAGATCGAGTACCAGCAGGGATTGAAGATTGAAGACGGTGAGGTGCGGCTTCGCTTCCCTATGGTTGTTGCGCCGCGCTTTAATCCCTCCGCCGAAGTCCAGATGGTCTCGCTCGGCACAGATGGCTTTGGCGCGGGCACTGGCCAGGACCCGGTTCCTGACCGGACCCGCATCACGCCCCCGGTGATTGATCCGGCTACCGTGCCTGATGGCACCATAATAAATCCTGTTACCCTTGAGGTCACACTGCGCGCCGGGTTTCCACTCGATGGGATCGTCAGTCCCTTTCACGCTATCGTAAAAAAGAAAATTGACCGGGACACGGTTTCGATTCAGCTCGGAGCGGAGGCCACTCCGGCCAATCGCGATTTTGAGCTTGTCTGGAAAGCAAAGCAAGGCAAGGCCCCGACCGCCGCGCTGTTCAAGGAACACTATAATGGCGAAGACTACATTTATGCACTTCTCACGCCGCCTGTCTCACTGGATAAAGTGACCGCGCGGCCACGCGAGGTTATCTTCGTCATCGACAACTCCGGCTCCATGGGTGGCACCTCAATTCGGCAGGCCAGGGAAAGCCTTCTGCTGGCGCTCGGACGGCTTCAGCCCACCGATCGGTTCAATGTCATTCGCTTTGATGACACGATGGAAACGGTGTTTGCCTCACCTGTGGCCGCCGATGCCGAAAATGTCGGTTTCGCCCGACGCTTTGTTGCAGGGCTTGAGGCGCGCGGGGGCACGATGATGTTGCCAGCTCTCAAGGCGGCGCTGATTGATCCTGCCAACACGGATACACACTATTTGCGCCAGGTTATCTTCCTGACCGATGGCGCCATTGGCAACGAGGATCAGCTTTTCAGCGAAATCGGGAAGAACCTTGGACGTTCCCGGCTGTTTACAGTCGGCATTGGCTCTGCGCCCAATTCTCATTTCATGAGCAGAGCCGCAAGCATCGGGCGCGGGAGCTTTACCTATATCGGTGACCTGGCTCAGATATCAGCCCGCATGGGCGAGCTGTTCGCCAAACTTGAGACGCCGGTGATGACTGATCTTCGGGCGAGTTTTCCGGAAAAGGCGAATGCGGAGGCCTGGCCGAACCCGCTGCCCGATCTTTATTCCGGCGAGCCCGTACTCCTCACCGCAAAATTGTCCGGTGCAAAGGGCAAGCTTGTTATCGACGGGCTGTTCAACGGAAAACGCTGGGCTGTGGGTCTTGATATGAAAGATGCAAAGTCTGGCTCCGGTATCGCCAAAATCTGGGCGCGGCGCAAAATTGCATCACTTGAACAATCGCGTTTTGATGGACAGTCGCACGAAGAAATCGAGAGCGGCGTTCTTACGACAGCTCTGGATTACGGACTTGTCAGCCGACTGACCAGTCTGGTGGCGGTTGATGTGACACGAAGCAGACCCGAGGAAAGCGCTCTGAACAGTACACATGTTCCAGTGAACTTTCCTGATGGCTGGAATTTCGACAAGGTCTTTGGCAAGTCCATGGCACCGGTCAGCACTCTTCGGGCACAAGGCACGGGGCAGTCGCAACAGTTTGCTCAAGCCATAGCAAGTGATGCCTTTGCGCCCCCCGCCAGCAAAGGCGTCCAGTTGCCAAAGGGAGCGACCTCTATGGAGCTGCAGCGGATGATCGGTCTGATCCTGTTGCTGCTATCAGCAACCGTGTTCCTCGTTTGGCGCCGAAAGGTCAGGACGTGAGCCGTTTGTCCCGCGCACTAAAACCCCTTGCCGGTCTCCTTCTGGTGGCCGGCATCGGGCTTTTCGCCTCATCTTACTGGATCGAGGCCAAAGCCGTTGTTGCCCAGGTCCTGCTCGAACAAGCATGGGCGGCAACTCTGGAAGGTGAAGGACCCGTCAAGGCCTGGAGCTGGGCGGACACCTGGCCCGTTGCCGCGCTGGAAGTGCCGCGGCTTGGCAGACGCGTGATTGTTTTAAAAGGCGCTTCGGGCGAGGCCATGGCCTTTGCCCCCGGACTTATGGACGGAACGCCCCTGCCCGGTGCATCAGGCACGTCCATTGTCGCAGCGCACCGTGATACGCACTTTGAATTTCTTCAGGATGTTGAGATCGGCGACAAGATCCAGGTGACCCTGGCCGATGGAACCGTGACATGGTTCGAGGCAACAGATCGCCGAATTGTTTATGCAGATCATTCAGGCATTGAAGTGGTAGCCGGTGACGGCCGTCTCGCACTTGTCACGTGTTTTCCCTTCGGGGCAATGACCTCGGGTCCCTTGCGATTCGTCATTATTGCTGAACGCATCAAACCTGGCGACAGACTTACGAGACAATCAACATCGCGATAGTACCAACAACCACCCAGGCGCCAAAATTGAATCCCATCGCCACCACCAGTTCCGTATTGAAACGCCGCCTGTTTTCGCGATCTGTCTCGTGCCGACCGTGCATATAAGCCATTAATCATACTCCCACTTGTCTGGATGGCCTCATTGTGTCCGGGTGGGACACTTTGAGACCCTTTTTGAAGTCCTTAACAAGTGGTTAGCAAGAACAGTGCCGGTTGAGCCCGGTGCTGCCATACGCGCCAACTCCACCGGCCAGACACCGGGAAAACAACCCCGAATCCAGCGGAAGCCTGCCTCAAGTGAAATCAAATTTGACAGCGCCCGATTAAACCGTATTGTCGCGCTCAAACGCACGTATGACCGGGGAAAAGCCTCGGTAAGAGGCTAAAAAGGCACCCCATGAGTTTTGATACACTAGGACTTGGTGACAGCGTTCTGTCTGCTGTCAAAGACGCTGGCTACACAGAGCCAACCCCCATTCAACGCGACGCTATCCCGATTGTTCTGTCCGGCAAGGACCTGCTGGGTATTGCCCAGACCGGCACCGGCAAGACCGCATCCTTTACGCTGCCCATGATCGAGAGGCTGTCTACGGGCCGGGCGCGTGCCAGAATGCCACGCTCGCTTATCCTCGAGCCGACCAGAGAGCTGGCGGCCCAGGTTGCCGAGAACTTCGAGACCTATGGCAAGAATACCAAGCTGACCATGGCGCTTCTCATCGGCGGCGTCTCCTTTCAGGAACAGGACCGGAAACTTGACCGCGGTGTTGATGTTTTGATTGCGACACCTGGCCGTCTCATGGATCACATGGAACGCGGCAAGGTGATGCTCAACGGCGTCCAGATCCTTGTTGTTGACGAAGCCGACCGCATGCTTGATATGGGCTTCATTCCGGACATTGAAAAGATCTGCAAACGCGTTCCCTTTACGCGCCAGACTCTGTTCTTCTCGGCGACGATGCCGCCGGAAATTCACAAACTGACACAGGACTTTCAGCAGGCGCCGGTCAAGATCGAAGTTGCGCGTAAATCCATGGCGGCCGATACGATTGATCAATCAGTGGTTTATTGCTCGTCAAAGGATTTCGAGAAACGCGACGCGCTTCGAAAGCTCATTAAGAGTGAAACAGAGCTCACCAACGGAATTGTCTTTTGCAATCGCAAGCGCGATGTTGACGTCGTCGCCAAATCCATGTTGACGCATGGATTCAAGGCCGCCCCCCTGCACGGCGATCTCAATCAGCGCCTGCGCATGGAGACCCTGGGCAAATTCAAGTCAGGTGAGGTTGAATTCCTGATTGCCAGTGATGTCGCCGCCCGCGGTCTTGATATTCCGGCGGTCAGCCATGTCTTCAATTTTGACGTCCCAACCGTGGCGGAAGATTACATCCACCGGATCGGCCGCACCGGCCGGGCAGGCCTTACCGGCACGGCGATAACCTTGGCGACCAGGGCAGAACGCAAATATGTCGAGGCCATTGAGGCGCTGGTGAAACACGAGCTTCGACAAAGGGAAATTGACGGCGTTGGTCAAGACGCAGCTGGCACCGACGACACACCTTCGCGCGGTCGTGGACGCGGTGGTCAGGGTGGGCCACGCAACAAGAGCGGCGGTGAGAAAAGCAGTGCTGGCGGGCGCGGTGGACGCAGCCGTGGCGGCCGTGGTCGAGGCGGCGATAAAACCTCTTCTGCGGAAAGCCGTGCTGACAAGCCAAAATCAGACGCTGCTCGCCCCGAGGCCAAAGAGGCATCTGGCAACAAGCCGCAACGAAAAGACGTAAAGCCGACGCGCTCACGCAGGGAAAAGCCTGCCAAAGACGACAGATCCAAAAGCACGAGCGACAGCCACATGCCGGCCTTTCTCATGAGTTCGTCAAAGCCCAAATCTGAAGAATAGCCGGGTTAAAGTTCCTCGACATCCACAACGCCGGCAACCGATTTAACTGCGCCTTTGAGCGTCGGGTCGATGGTGTAAAATCCTGGCAGTTCGATTTCCACCTCGCGGCTGGTTTGCGGCAACATGAGGACAAGGCCAATCTTGCCTCTGCCCTTTGGCTTGTCTTTCGTGACCTGCTCAATGCGGGTCCGGATACTTGCCAGAGGCTGGGGAGAGTCGAGGAAAATTTTGAGAGCCCCTTGGGTATTCGCAGCCACCTCGTCAAGCATATCGACATTTTTCATGAGGAACTTCGGGCCTTGCTCCTCACCCTCTGCCGAGGTTTCCCACTGAACATCAACCGAAGCGACAATATTGTTGCCGGTCTCCAGCTTGTCGCGCACCTGTCTCAGGACGTCAGCAAAAACCATCACTTCAAACTGACCGGTCGGATCCGTCAGGGTGACGAAGGCAATCGGATTGCCCCTCGCCGATTTGCGCTCGGAGACGGCAATGATCGTGCCGGCAAGTTTGGTGCTGCGGCTCGACCGGCGCGTCGATGTGATGACATCTGAATAGCTTTCGACCCGTGCCAGTCTGAGTGCTTTTTGATAGCCGTCCAGCGGATGACCCGAAAGATAAAACCCGATAGCCTCATGCTCGCGCGTCAACCGGTCCAGCGGCAGCCACTCCTCGACGTCGGGAAGCGGCGGGTTTTCAACCTCGATGCCGCCGTCGCCGAAGAGGCTCTCCTGGGAGCTTTGCCGCTCATCGGCTGCCAGACTGGCGTGACCGGTGATCGTATTGGCGGCTGCAAAAATTTGCGCGCGATTTGGCACCAGGCTGTCGAACACACCGGCCTTGGAAAGATTTTCAACGGTGCGGCGGTTGATCATCTTTGGATCGACCCGGCGCGCGAAGTCAAAAACATCTGTAAACGGACCGCCCGTCTCGCGTTCCTCGACAATATGCTCCATGGCATGGCGGCCGACATTCTTGATTGCGGCCAGGGCATAGAAGATCTCACCATCGGCGACCTTGAAGTCTGCTTCGGAGCGATTGATATCCGGTGTATTGACCTTGATCCCCAGACGCAGGGCCTCCTGGCGAAGGATGCTCAGTTTGTCGGTATTGCCCAGATCAAGGCTCATGGAGGCGGCCATAAACTCGACCGGGTAATTGGCCTTGAGATAGGCGGTTTGATACGAGACCTGGGCATAGGCCGCAGCATGAGCCTTGTTAAAGCCGTAGGACGCAAATTTTGCCAGTTGATCAAAGATCTTCTCGGCGGTGTCGTGGTCAATCCCGCTTCTTCCCGCGCCTTCAATGAACCGGTCACGATGCACCGCCATCTCGGAGGCAATTTTCTTGCCCATGGCGCGGCGCAGCAGATCCGCTTCGCCAAGCGAATAACCGGCAAGATCCCTAGCAATCTGCATGACGTCTTCCTGATAGGTCATGACGCCGAAGGTTTCATTCAGAATAGGCTCAAGCGACGGATCCAGATATTCCGGCTCTTCGCGCCCGTGCTTGCAGGCAATGTAGCGCGGGATGGAATCCATCGGCCCTGGACGATAGAGCGCGACGAGGGCGATGAGATCCTCGATCCTGTCCGGCTTCATCTTGCGCAGCAGGTCCTGCATGCCGGTGCCTTCCACCTGGAAGATGCCAATGGAGTTGCCGGTCGACAGCATCTCAAAGGTTTTCACATCGTCAAAGGGAATCTGATCGGTTTTGATCGTGATATCGCGCGCCAGAAGATGCTTCTCTGTCCGGGCAATTACCGTGAGAGTTTTCAGCCCGAGAAAAGCGAATTTAACGAGACCGCCAGGCTCGACCCATTTCATCGGAAACTGCGTCACCGGCATGTCGGAGCGCGGATCGCGGTAGAGCGGTTCGAGCTGCTGCAATGGTCGGTCGCCAATCACCAGCCCTGCAGCATGGGTCGAGGCATTGCGAAAAAGTCCCTCAATCTTGAGCGCAAGATTGAGCATGGTCTTGATGACTTCTTCTTCGTCGGCCGCCTGGCGAAACCTTGGTTCCATTGCCATCGCGTCCTTGAGGCCGACCTGCTTGCCCGGCGTATTGGGGATCATCTTGCAGAGCCGGTCGACCACCGGGTACGGCACCTGCAACACGCGGCCAACGTCGCGCAGCGCCATGCGGGCCTGGAAGGTACCGAAGGTTATGATCTGCGCGACCCGGTCATAGCCATATTTGTCCTGCACATAGGCGATCACCTCATGGCGGCGCTCCTGGCAGAAATCGATATCAAAGTCAGGCATCGACACGCGCTCTGGATTGAGGAACCGTTCGAAAACCAGATCAAAGCGCAAGGGATCCAGATTGGTAATCTCGAGCGCCCAGGCGACCACCGAGGCAGCCCCGGAGCCCCGCACGCCAACCGGAATATTCTGCGCCCGCGTCCACTTCATGAAATCAGAAACGATGAGGAAGTATCCCGGGAAATTCATGCCGTTGATTGTATCAAGCTCGAATTCGAGCCGAGCAAAGTATTCCTCCCTCGTGGCGTAAAGCTCGTTCTCCTCAAGCAACTTCGTCAGCCCGGCCTCGGCCTGATGGCGCAGGATATCCGCCTCGCTGTCGCCTGATCCATCGGAATAACCGGGCAGGATCGGGTCAATGGATTTGGGCCGCCAGGACACGCGCCGCGCAATTTCGAGCGTGTTCTCGATCGCTTCGGGCAGATCGCGGAACAGAACCTCCATCTCCCTGGGGCTCTTGAAATAATGCTCCGGTGTCAACCGGCGCCGGTCGTCCTGCAGAACATAGGAGCCCTCCGCGATGCACAGCAGAGCATCGTGGGCCTCGAACATGTCGGGGGCCGGAAAAAACGGCTCGTTTGACGCAACCAGCGGCAGCCCGTGTTCATAGGCAAGATCAATCAGCCCGGCCTCGGCGACCTGTTCTTCCGGGCGGCCATGGCGCTGCAACTCCACATAAAGATGGTCAGGAAAGGCGTCCGCCAGATCGAGCAGAATTTTCTCGGCCTGGTCTTTCTTGCCATCGACCAGCATCCGGTCGACCGGACCCTGCGGACCGCCGGTCAACAGGATCAGGCCTTCGGCATGCTTTTTCAGCAGCTCAACGGATATATGCGGAATTTCGGTACCGTCGGTATCGAGAAACGCCCGACTCGAAAGCTCCATCAGGTTGAGGTAGCCCAGTTCGGATTTGGCCAGCAGCGCCACATGGGCCGGTTCGATCTGCTGATGGGCGCGGGCGCCGCCATAGGCCTCATTCGACTGCTCGCCAAACTCGGGAAACTCGACCAGCGTCGTCATGCCGATAATCGGCTGCACTCCGGTCTTTGATATCTTCTCGGAAATCTCCAGCGCACCAAACAGATTGCCGGTGTCGGTAATGGCCACGGCGGGCATGTCATAGCGCTGGCAAAGCGGCGCTATCTCCTCAATGCGGACGGCCCCTTCAGCGAGGGAATACGGGCTGTGCACCCGTAAATGTACGAAGTTCGCATGGGTCATGGGGTAAAATCCAATGAAGACATCTGACACAAACCATCGGGGGCAAGCCCCTCCCTGTCACGCAGATTTTCAAGATATCCACAACATATTGGGCGACAAAGACTTCCGACAATCATTTTCAATTCCTCATCCTGAGGAAGGTGCAAAGCGCCTGTCTCGAAGGGTGAAAGGCCCGAATATCTGCCCCTTGTTCGCCTCGCCTCCTTCGAGGCTCGTTCCACTCGCACCTCAGGATGAGGTCGGCGATTGCTTCAGGCATTCAGCCAATCGGGAAACGCGTTCAGATCTGGCCGCTCGACGGCAGAACCACCGCCCAGAACAGCACCAGAGAAATCAACCCGCCAAAACAAACAGTGTCAGCAACATATCCATAAACATTTCTCATGGCTCTCTCCTCCTGTGTTATCGAGGACTTCATGTTCTGTTTTTGTTCCCATTTTGTCAAGAACAAAAAAGGAACACTTATGTCTCGAGAGAAAAAGGCGCAGATGCCACGGTCTGAATCAGATTGAATGAGTCATCCTGTGGCTCGACCACGGTATCCGGAACGGCGAACGCAGAGTCTGAAACCCTGGATCCCGTGGTCGAGCCACGGGATGACGGCAAGGCTGACCCCTAATCCCCACTCGCCAGCGCCTCTGCGCCATCGACCAGCACACCGTCCTCGATCAGGATGGCGCGGTCCATGCGGGCGGCGAGGTTGAAGTTGTGGGTGGCGATGATGGCGGCGAGGCCTTCCTTGCGGACCATTTCGATCAGACCGTCAAAAATGCGCGCCGCCGTGCGCGGGTCAAGATTTCCGGTGGGCTCGTCGGCGAGCAGGAGTTGCGGCCTGTTGGCCAGCGCGCGGGCGATGGCGACGCGTTGTTGTTCACCGCCGGACAATTGCCCTGGCCGGTGATCGCCGCGTTCGGCGAGGTTCATGGCGCCGAGCAATTCCGTTGCTCGTTCGCGCGCTTCTTTTTTTGATCGGCTGGCCAGGTACTGCGGAATGACGATATTCTCCAGCGCCGAAAATTCAGCCAGCAGGTGATGATATTGATAAACAAACCCCAGCGTATCGCGGCGAATGGCGGTGCGCTCATTGTCGGACAGCTTTGAGACTTCCTTGCCACCCACGATCACCTCGCCCGCATCGGGTTTTTCCAACAGGCCCGCAACATGCAGCAGCGTCGACTTGCCGGATCCGGACGGGCCGACCAGAGCGACAATTTCACCCGGACGGATCTCCATGCTTGCGGATTTCAAGATGTGCAAGGGATTTGACGACGCAGCATTGAACGTGCGCTGAACATCTTTCAGGATCATCACCGGTTCATTACTCATAACGCAAGGCCTCGACCGGATCGATGCGCGCCGCTTTCCAGGATGGATAGAAGGTCGCCAGAATGGACAGGGTCAGCGCGATGGCCACCACGGCCAGGGTTTCATTGTTGTTCATCTCGGCGGGCATCTGGCTGAGGAAATAGATTTCGGGATCAAAAATCGTCGTGCCCGTCAGCCACATAATAAACTGCCGAACGCCCTCGATATTGGCGCAAACCACGACGCCCAGAAGGAACCCGAACAGGGTCCCGACAATACCGATGCTGGCCCCGGCGATAAAGAACACCCGCATGATGGTTCCCCGGGTGGCTCCCATGGTGCGCAGGATCGCGATGCCTGCGCCTTTGTCCTTGACCAGCATGATCATGCCGGAAATCACGTTCAGGGCTGCGATGAGAATGATCATGGTGAGGATCAGGAACATCACATTGCGCTCGACAACAAGCGCGCTGACAAGGCTTTGATTGACCTGCTGCCAGTCATAGATGCGCAGCGGCATGCCAAGTGTTTCGAGGATTTCAAGCTTCTGCTGCCTGACCTTGTCCGGATTTTCGACCATGACCTCAAGCGCGCTCACGCCGCCCTTGTGATCGAAGAACAGCTGGGCCTGCGGCAGCGGCATGAAGATCACCGCATTATCAAAGTCCGACATGCCGACCTGAAAGATGCCGACGATGGTATAGGCCTTGCGGCGCGGCGCTGTGCCAAAGGCCGTCGAAGGGCCACGCGGCGACAGGATGGTCAGCCGGTCGCCCAGCCCGAGACGCAAGGTCTCCGCAAGCCCCCTGCCGACGATAATGGAGTGGCCGCCCTTGAAATCCTCAAGCGAGCCTTCGATCATTTTGGTTGCCACCAGATCGATTTGCTTCAAATCATATTGTGAAACGCCGCGCACCAGCGCGCCGGACATGGTGTCGCGTCCCTGTGCCATGACCTGGGCCTCGATCAGCGGCGTGACCCGCACGACCCCGTCGATGCCGCGAATAATGCCCGCGACGGGCTCATATTCCTCAAGTGTGACGCCCTGCCCCTGAACGACAATATGACCCTTGAAGCCAAGAATCTTGTCAAGCAGCTCTGTACGGAAACCATTCATCACCGCCATGACGATAATAAGAACAGCGACGCCCAGCATAATCCCGGTAAAAGACAGGATAGCAATGACCGAAATGAAGCCTTCTTTCCGCCGGGCGCGCAGATAACGCCCCGCCAGCATCCATTCAAAGGACGAAAACGGGCGCACTGTGGTGTTGGCCGTGCTGTTGGCAGTGGTGTTGGCCGTGGCATTGGCCGTTGCGTTCCCGTTTCGGGCAGCACTCATCGGGCCTGCTCCACCATGGCGACGAGTTTTTGGGCGGCGGCGTCGAGGCTGATGTCATCGCGCTCGCCGGTTGCCCGGACCTTGAGCTCGGCCTTACCGTCTTTCAGTCCGCGCGGACCGATGATGAGCTGCAAGGGAATGCCGATCAGGTCCATTTTGGAAAACTTCGCCCCTGCCCGCTCTGATGTGTCGTCGTAGAGAACTTCAATTCCGGCCGCGCCGAGTTCATCATAGAGCGCATCGCACGCTTTGTCCGTCGCCTCGTCGCCAGCTTTCAGATTAATAAGACCAACTTCATAGGGCGCCACTGACATCGGCCAGATGATGCCGTCATCGTCATGGCTCGCCTCAATGATCCCGCCCACCAGACGCGAGACACCAATGCCGTAGGAGCCACCTTCGACGAAGACATCCTTGCCGTCCGAACCAGCCACGGTGACATTCATCGGCTCTGAATATTTGGTGCCAAAGTAGAAGATGTGACCGACCTCGATGCCGCGCGCGGTCAGGCGATCCGCTTCGGCAACCTTTTCAAATTCGACCGCATCATGCATTTCATCGGTCGCCGCATAATAAGAGGTACGCTGATCAACAACGCTCTGAAGATCGTCATCTGCGATATTGCGGTCCGGCGGGGCCATTTCAACAAGCGCCTTGTGACAAAAGACCTCGCTCTCGCCGGTATCCGCCAGAATGATAAATTCGTGGCTGAGATCGCCGCCAATCGGCCCCGGGTCGGCCTTCATGGGAATGGCGCTAAGCCCCATTCGAGCGAAGGTGCGCAGGTAGGCGAGGAACATCTTGTTGTAGGAGGTGCGCGCGGCCTCTTCGGAGACATCAAAGGAATAGGCGTCCTTCATCAGGAACTCGCGCCCGCGCATCACGCCGAAGCGCGGCCGGATCTCGTCGCGGAATTTCCACTGGATGTGATAGAGGTTCATCGGCAACTGCTTGTAGGAGCGCACGCTCTGCCGGAAGATGTCGTGGATCAGCTCTTCATTGGTGGGACCATAAATCAGATCACGGTCCTGACGATCCTTGATCCGGAGCATCTCCTGACCATAATCATCATAGCGCCCGCTCTCGCGCCACAGATCCGCCGACTGGAGCGTCGGCATCAGGACCTCGACAGCGCCCGCGTGATCCTGTTCCTCGCGGACAATCTGTTCGATCTTGCGCAGCACCCTTTGGCCCAGCGGCAACCACGAGTAAATCCCGGCAGCCGATTGTTTGACCATACCGGCTCGCAACATGTAGCGGTGCGAAACGATTGTGGCCTCCGCCGGCGTCTCCTTTTGAGTAGGAGCAAGATATCTGGACAAGCGCATGGAGGGGTCTTTCTTGATTTCGGGTCATCGCTGCGAACCGCCAGGTTCGGGTATCGCTCCCTTGTATGGAAATCCTGGCGTGAATTCAATCGCTTGTGCAGGTTTCCCGGCATTTATGACACGGCCTCAGGGGCGGTCTCTGCAATACGCGATCAACCGTTTCTGATCGTCATTCAGCAGCCCCTTGCCATTGATGAGGATAGACCCTGTCTCAAGATCAATTTCAATTTCGGCAAAAGGTGTCTCCTGCCGCAAGTTGGGGTGCCTGAGCAATCGCCTCGACACACCGGCTATTATGCTCCTGGGCAGTTCCAGATCATAAGTGCCGTTGAGATCTGCCGGGACGACAGGCTTGCCATGAACATCAACGCCAGGCTTGTAGGCAACGTCGGCATCGGGGATATGCCGCGTAAGCCAGCGACAATCATCGTCATTAAGGCCGAACGTCGGATCCAGATCCACCTCGGGCAAAGGCGGCGTCGGCGTAGCGACAGTCGGCGCTTCGACCACCGGTGCCGGATCTTCCTTGATCTCGACAACCGGCGCAGGGCGGTCCATGGCGATATCGATCTCAACCGGCGTGCGGTCCTGATTGGCCCAGAACCAGACTGCAAGAGCGATTAACCCGGCAAAGACAAGAATAAGGAAAACGTGAATTGGTCTCATGGAGCGGTAGTTTAGCGCGGCGCTGTTAGTACCGAGTTAACAGCAAAATAACCGAACAAATAATGGTTCCGATCCGGATGTAACTGGCAGAAAACAGCGATTTGTTACACGTCTTTAGAAATTTTTAACCGTTTCGAAAAAATATGCCTCCGGCAGCCATTTTTTTGGTGACAATTCGTCAGGTTCTTACTAACGTCCCCTTGCTGCACAATAAAAAGAACAATAATAACAACAAAAACGAGCAGCAAAAAAAGGGGCCGCATTCCAGAGGAAGCGGCCCAAGTTTAGGGAGGAAACGCCATTAAGCGTTGGTTTAAGGGACAGTAGTCCCTGTCACCTCCACAAACATGGCAGCGAAAACATACCCAGGCAAGGCTCAACTCTGTGGCCTTGCCTATTTTTTTGCATTTTTCCCACTAACCGTGTGATTTTAGTCAACAATTTCCGGCAAAGATTAACGAGCGTTAACCCTTTTATGGTTGATCCGGGACTTTTTGGCCCGTTTCGAATCAATTATGGAGCGAATCCAAAGAGGTCCCATGTCACTATGACGTAGGCCACTGTGGTCAAAGCTGCGGCCATGACCGAAGTCAGCAGGATCTTCTTCTTCCAGTTCAAACCAACGGGCGCACTTGCCACGGTGCCATGTGTGACATCACCGGCTTCTTCCTGCGTCACCTGGCCAAACGGCAGGACGACGAAAAACGACAGCCACCACAAAATGACGTAAACCAGGATTACTGTTGGCCAACCCATTGGGATCTCCCTTAACGTGCGGCCTGTCAGACCTGTTCCAGTTCGACCAGAGTTCCGCAGAAATCCTTGGGATGAAGGAATACAACAGGCTTGCCGTGGGCGCCTATCTTCCAACCGCCGCCGCCCAAAACCCGGGCACCGCCCTCTTTCATTTTCGTGATCGCGGCATCAATGTCCTCAACCTCGTAACACACATGATGCATACCGCCTGAGCCGTTGTTTTTCAGGAAATTAGCGATCGGTGAGTCCTCGCCGAGAGGCTCAAGCAGCTCGATCTTGGTATTGGGGAGTTCGACGAAGACAGTGCTAACGCCGTGATCGGGCTGCTCAACAACTTCTGAAACCTTGCCGCCCAAAACATCCCGGTAAACCGCCGTTGCTGCGGCGATATCCGGTACAGCAATAGCAACGTGGTTAAGTCGTCCAATCATCGAAAGCTCCTCTTTTGTACAAAGAGTGTTTTCCTGCTCATAGCAGTCCGGGCCCTCCCTTGTAAGAGGAATTCTCATATTCTGGCCGCTCAGGCCCGCCGCTCGGACTGGCGCTCAGGCTGGTCGCTCAGGCTGGCGGGGGTGCTTTTTGAGGGCAAATTAAGCTTCCTTTCATCCCGATGCGCTAGAAATGACAATCATAGATTTGGTGGGAGGCGGGTCTACACCCCTGCAGCATGGCAATGTTTGACGACGAAAAGGCCGGGAACGCGGAAAATTTGGTCCTCAGGATCAAACCCGACGGAACCTTGCTTGCCGTCACGCCAGGGACCAATCCGATCAAACTCGTCGATCCGCTTGCAATCGGCGGCTCCATAAACACTCATATCCATGAAGAGGAGCAAGCGTCCTTCCTGCAAAACTGTATCTGGGTCGCAGGTGCCGCCGAGCGGAAGGTCACTTTGCAGATGCGGTTTTGCAAGGGATCTAAATGGTGGATCCTGGTCAACGCCAGAATTGAACACGGCTCAAAGGGCGCGCTTAAAGTCCTCGTTGAATACGACGACGGCGCTTCAGCAAAGATGAATGAAGCACAGCTTTCCAATCTCGTGGAAGCTTCAAGTCAGGGTGCGGTGGTCATCGGTCCTTCGGGACCATCCTATATCAATCAGGGCTATGCTCGCCTCATTGGTTATGATGACATCGAAGAGCTGCTCGCAAGTCACGACTTTGAATTAGGCCGCAACATTCATCCCGACGATCTGCCGATGATCTTGAAAAGAGTCGAGGCTCGCCTGAAAGGCGAAGATGTTCCCGGAACCTACAATTGCCGTTTCATTCGCAGGGATGGAGAGGTCATCTGGGTTGAGATCATGGCCAGCCGAATTACCTGGGACGGTGAACCGGCTTCTCTGTCCTGGATAACTGACATTACTGATCGCAAGAAAGCGGAATACGAAGTCGGAGAGTTTACCCGACAGTTGAACGAGGCAAGGCGCGCTGCAGAACGAGCCAGCCAGGCAAAATCCGAGTTCCTTGCAATGATGAGCCATGAAATCCGAACCCCTCTGAACGGCGTCATCGGCATGACCGAGGTTCTCAAGCTCTCGGATCTCAGCGAAAAACAACACTCCATGGCAGAAGTTATTGAAAGTTCCGGACGCAGCCTGCTCGAAATTTTGAATAATATTCTCGACCTGTCAAAGCTGGAGGCCGGCCACACGGAGCTGCATGAGGATGTGATGGATCTGCACGACGTCGTTTCGTCGGTTGTGCGTGTCATGCTGCCGATTGTCGAAGGAACATCGATCAACCTCAAGACTGATTTCGGCCCCGACCTTCCCGACTCTATATTTTGCGATGGCGGAAAACTACAGCAGGTGCTGAACAATTTCGTCGGAAATGCACTGAAATTCACATCAGAAGGCAATGTCACGATCCGGGTGTCGAGACCACAGATTGATGATGGACATGACCGCATCCTCTTTGAAGTCAAGGATACCGGGATAGGTATCAAACCGGAGACGATCGGCAAACTTTTCAACCGTTTCGTTCAGGCCGACAGCTCAACGTCCAGAAAATTCGGAGGAACCGGCCTCGGTCTGGCAATATGCAAAGAGCTTGCTACCCTGATGAATGGAGAGATCGGGTGTGAAAGCATCGAGAACGAAGGAAGCACGTTCTGGATCGCCTTGCCTGCTCGGGACATGGAATTCGGCACCGTCGATCAGACATCCAGCGCAAGTTGAGGCAAATCGATCTCATGGGTGACGTGGTCGCCGTCCACATTCCGGAATCCGCAGGAAACTAAAAGGACCCTGCCTCAATCCTCGACGCGGAATATTTCGATCATAATCTGCGGGCGCTTGCCCCAGGCGAATTTGAGCCGGGACCTGATGGCCCGTCGCACTTTTTCCTCGACCGCCCTGTCTTGCTGACGGTCGCGCGACAACATATCATCAAGGGCGCTGGTGACGTCGTCACTTAAGGTCTCGTAGAGTGTTCTGCCTGAAGCCCCCCGGGCGTCTGGCAGTCCAACGCCTGTAATGCGGGCATCGTCGAGCATCTCGCCTGCGTCAGTCATGACAAGAGCGGCAAACACTACCCCCTGCTCGGCAGTTTTCTTGCGATCACGCATTGAGCCTGCGCCTGAGGGAACCAGAATATTACCATCGAGATGCAGCCGCCCGTGGGGGACTTCGTCAATGACCTCAGCCGGGCCCGGAGCGAGACGGATAAGCCCCCCGTTACCGGTCATAACGGTTTGCGGAACCTGGAGAGATTTTGACAGATCCATATGCTCTCTCAAGTGCCGCATTTCACCGTGGACCGGAACCGCAATTTCCGGTCTGACCCACTGATACATTTGAGCAAGTTCATCGCGGCACGGATGGCCCGACACATGGATAAAGGCATCATCAGCGGCGATAACCCTGACACCATTTTCGACGAGCCGTTCCTGCATGATATGGATGCTGCGCTCGTTTCCGGGAATGACCCTTGACGAAAAGATCGCCGTGTCACCCTTCTCCAGGACGACATTCTTGTGATCGCCGCGCGCAATCCGACCAAGCGCTGCGCGGTCTTCACCCTGACTACCGGTACACAGATAGAGCACCTTGTCCCGGGGCAAATACCCTGCCTCGTTTTCATCGACGAAATCGGTGAAATCTGTGAGATATCCGTTGTCTTTGGCGGCCGCGACAATCTTGATCATGGAGCGCCCGACAAGGCAGACATGTCGATCATTTTCCCGGGCTGCATGAAAGGCACTATCGAGACGCGCGACATTGGAGGCGAAAGTTGTCAGCGCGACCCGGCCGTTTTGTCCGGCGACCACTTCAACAAGGCTTTTACGCACATCCGCCTCGGAACCGCTTTGACCTTCCACGAAGACATTGGTGGAATCGCAGATCATGGCGAGAACACCTTCCTCGCCCAGGGCCTGGATCTTTGATGCATCGGTTACATCGCCAAGAACCGGATCCGGATCGATCTTCCAGTCGCCGGTGTGGAAAACCGTTCCGAGCGGCGTACGGATAATCAAACCATTGGGTTCAAGAATTGAGTGGGTCAGGGTCACGAGCTCTATTTCGAACGGCCCAAGCGTAAAGGCGCTATCGAGGTCGACCGTATGAAACGGCACCTCGCCCTGAAGCCCGGCCTCGGCCAGTTTTGAGTGAACCAGAGACGCTGTGAAGGGCGTGGCATAGACCGGGCATTGAAGAAACGGCCACAGATGCGGCACGGCACCAATATGATCTTCGTGACCATGGGTCAGGACAATACCCAGAAGATCATCCTTGAGGTCAACAATAAATTGCGGGTCTGCCATGATGAGATCGACACCCGGCGTCGTGTCGTCGCCGAAGGTTACCCCGACGTCTACAACAATCCACTTGCGCGCATGTGGTGGCCCAAAGCCAAAGACATTAAAATTCATGCCTATCTCACCGCAACCACCAAGCGGGAGAAAGACGAGCTCATCATTTTTTGTTGCGTCTGCCTTCACGTTCTAGCACGCCCTGACGTGGGCAGAATTACGACGATACAGTTCGACAAGCCCCCGAATAGTAATGTCCTGGTCGACGTGGTCAATGACGTCCGTGGCATTGCGGAAGAGCGCCGAAAGTCCGCCGGTGGAAATCACTGTCATCTCTTCCTCACGTTCGATTTTAATGCGAGCAACAAGGCCTTCAATCATTGCGACATAGCCCCAGAACACCCCGGACTGCATGGCGGAAACGGTATCCGATCCGATAACCGCCTGCGGCCGCGCAATGGCGACGCGAGGCAATTGAGCGGCGGCCTGATGCAGTGCCTCAAGCGACAGGTTGATCCCCGGCGCGATAATCCCACCTTCATAGGCGCCGTCCGCGTGCACGACATCAAAGGTGGTTGCTGTCCCAAAGTCGACAATAATCAGGGGACCGTCATACTTGATATGAGATCCGACGGTGTTGACGATCCGGTCAGCACCGACTTGTGAAGGTTGCGCAATGCGCACTTCAAACCCCAGATCAACATTGCCCTGACCGACCACAAGAGGCTCGGTGTTGAAGAACCTCCGGCAAAGGGACTGAAGATTAAAGAGTGTCTGAGGAACAACCGTCGAAATAATACAGGCGTCAATATCCTGTTGGTCAATTCCATCGAACGCCAGCAAATGATGAAGCCAGACAAGATATTCATCGGCGGTGCGCGAGCCTATGGTCGAAATGCGCCATTGGCCTCTGGTTTCCTTGCCATCGTGGACAGCGAAAACCGTATTCGTATTACCTGCATCGATCGCCAGTAGCATTGCGCCAGATCCTGATCTTAAAATCCCGAGGTGCTAAACAAAGAAGACTTCACCGGCGGTTATCTTGCGGATCGATCCATCGCCCTGTTCTATCACTAAAGCACCCGTTTCGTCCAAGTCTGTAAACGTTCCAGTGACGGTTTCGCTGCCAAGGCGCGCTTCAATCAGCTCGCCCTGGCCTTTGGCCCTGTCCAGCCAGGCGGCGCGAACCGAGGGAAATCCCTCATCAATCCAGTTGCGATAGCGCTTTGCAAAGGCCGCTGCGAGGCGTTCCAGGAACTCAAGGGACGTCGGCGGGGCTATACCTGCCGCTTCCAGGGATATTGCAGGATAGGGCATATCTTCGGGGTAAAAGGTCAAATTGACACCGCAGCCGATCGAGAGCCAGTCCAGCTTGCCGCCCGCAGAAGCCGTCGACTCCAGTAAAATACCGGCAATCTTCTTGTCATCAAACAGGACATCATTTGGCCATTTGAGCTCAACTTGCCTCACCGGGGAGAATGCTTGCAGGACATCGGAAAGAGCAAGGGCGGCCACAAAGGAAAGCTCGGCGCCCTTGCCGGCATCGCAATCAGGCCGCATGAGCAGTGTTGCGCTGAAATTACCCTCCCGGGCAACCCATTCCCTGCCACGCCGGCCTCTTCCGGCTGTCTGAACGGCTGTCCAGATCCAGACCGCCAGGTCGTTTTCGGCAAACCAGTCTGCGGCCATATCCCGAGCGAAGTCAGATGTACTGCCCAGCTCCGGGAAACCCAGGAAGGTAAATCCGTCCGGCAAATTTGGTGCTTCAGCGATAGACGAGCCCTCCGGTCAGTCGATGAGGGTCAACCCGCCCCTGCAGCAATGGTCACAGGGACAATCGACCGTGCCGCCACATCGGCCCATTCAAGAGGGAATCGCATGACCAGCATGAACAATACTGTGAATATTCCTGATACCGCAAGAAGACCGCGATGGGCAAGCGGCATCGGCTTTTTGAAAGATCCGGCCGGCTCATCAAAGAACATAACCTTGACTACGTTAAGGTAGTAAGCGCAGCTGATCACACTGGCAATAAAGCCCAGCACCGCCAACCACGCATAGCCGGCCTCAATCGCTGGCAGGAAGACAAAGAGTTTTCCGAGGAACCCGGCAAGCGGAGGGATGCCGGCCAGCGAAAACATCAAAAAGAGCAGTGTCCAGGCAACGACGGGTTGCGTCCTCGACAGTCCGGCCAGGTCGGAAATCTTTTCGACCATCCCCTCCTTGCGCCGCATGGCCAAAATGCAGACGAAAACACCGACCAGCGTTACAAGGTAAATCAGCATATAGATCAAGACGCCCTGAATACCGGCAACGGTTCCCGCAACAAGACCAACCAGCGCGTAGCCCATGTGGCCGATCGAGGAATAAGCCATCAGGCGTTTGATATTGCTTTGGCCAATCCCGGCGAAGGCGCCCAGAAACATGGAAGCAATGGCCAGAAAGACGACGATTTGTTGCCACGGGGCGGAGCCATCCACGGGAGGAAACGCGCCCATGGTCACGCGGATGATCAATGCCATAGCTGCAATTTTCGGTGCCGCCGCAAAGAAGGCCGTCACCGGTGTCGGCGAGCCCTCATAGACATCGGGTGTCCACATGTGGAACGGCACAGCGGAAACCTTAAAGGCCAACCCGGCCAGCAAGAACGTCATACCGAAGATCACGCCCATATTCTCGCGGTTATCAAGTCCTTCCGAAGCAAAGGCGGCGATTGAGGCAAAGTTTGTGGATCCGGTAAAGCCATAAATCAGCGAGGCACCGTAGAGCAACAAGCCTGATGACAGCGCGCCGAGGACAAAATACTTCAATCCGGATTCCGAGGAGCGCAAGCTGTCACGGTTATAGGCGGCCAGGACATAGAGCGACAGGCTCTGGAGTTCAAGTCCCATGTAGAGGACAATGAGATCATTGGCGGAAATCATCAGCAGCATACCAACTGTCGCAAGAATAACCAGAATCGGAAACTCAAACCCGCCGATCTTTTCAGTCTTCAAAAAATCGAACGACATCAGGATCGCGACCGCTGATCCAAGCAGGACAAGATACTTCATGTAAACCGCAAACGGGTCCACCAGGGTCGACCCGTTAAAAGCGCTGGCACTCTGCGGCCCGACCGCAACCAGAAACCCGGTAACCACGAGGGCTCCTACACTCAGAAGACTAACCAGAGGGAGCCCCTTGTCGCCGCGGAAGACGCCAATCATCAAGAGCACAAGGGCGGCAATCGACAATCCGATTTCCGGTGTCATGATCGAAAGCGATTGCCCGAGGCTGACCGTGTTTTGCGTAACGTCCATGAACCTGTCGTTCCTGTTTTACAATGCTGCGCCGAGCGTCAAAACGCCGGCTTCATGGGCCGCGCGTGCGGCATTAACCTGTTCAATAAGATGGGTCACAGACGCGTCCATCCGGTCAAGGAATGGCATCGGATAGAAACCCATCCAGATTGTAATGAGCACGAGCGGAATGAGGATGGCTGCCTCACGCCGATCAAGATCGAGAATGTCTTTGAGGCTGTCTTTGGTGAGTTCACCAAAGATAACCCTGCGATAGAGCCACAGCGCATAGGCCGCACTGAGGATCGCGCCGGTGGTGGCAAACATCGCAACCCAGGTATTGACCTGGAAGGCTCCGACGAGAACCAAAATCTCACCGACAAAGCCGCCGGTTCCGGGAAGTCCCGCATTGGCCAGCGTGAAGACCATAAAGATCGCGGCATAGAGGGGCATGCGGTGAACCAGCCCGCCATAGGCGGCGATATCCCGTGTATGCATCCGGTCATAGATGACACCGACGACCAGGAAGAGCGCGGCTGAGACGATGCCGTGACTGATCATCTGATAGATCCCGCCTTCAATGCCCTGAACGGTCACTGTGAAGATCCCGAGGGTGACGAACCCCATGTGAGCGACCGATGAATAGGCAATCAGTTTCTTCATGTCTTCCTGCATCAGCGCGACCAAAGACGTGTAGACAATTGCCATCACGCTCAGAACGAAGATGAAGGTCGAAAAATAGTCAGAGGCAATCGGGAACATCGGCAGTGAGAAGCGCAAGAAGCCATACCCACCCATCTTCAGGAGGATCGCTGCCAGGATCACAGACCCCGCCGTGGGCGCCTCCACGTGAGCGTCCGGCAGCCAGGTATGAACTGGCCACATGGGCATCTTTACTGCGAAAGACGCGAAAAATGCCAACCACAGCCAGGTCTGATGCTGGGGCGAAAACCAGCTCGTGCCATTCGGCGAAAGACCAGGATCAAGCAACACTGCAATGTCCGCCGTCCCCGCTGTTACATACATCGAGATCATGGCAACCAGCATGAGGAGCGAACCGAGCAGCGTGTAGAGGAAGAACTTGAAGCTGGCATAAACCCGGCGCTGACCACCCCAGACCCCGATAATGAGGAACATGGGAATGAGACCGGCTTCAAAGAAGAAGTAGAACAGGACCAGATCAAGCGCGCAGAACACGCCGATCATCAGCGTTTCAAGAAGGAGAAACGCCAACATGTACTCACGCACACGGGTGGTGACCGATTTCCAGGACGCCAGAATACAAATTGGCATCAAAAACGTAGTCAGGATCACGAACATCATCGAGATGCCGTCGACACCCATATGATACGTGATGTTGTTGCCGAGCCACTCGCTCTGCTCGACGAACTGGAACTCAGCCGTCGTGGCATCAAAGCCAAAAAGGATCAGCAGCGACAGAATGAACGTAAAGACTGTTGTGAAAAGCGCTATTGCCCGGATATTGCGATCCCCTGCCTCCGAAGCACTGGGCGCAATCAAAATGAAGATGCAGCCAAGCAGAGGCAGGAAGGTCACAAGAGTAAGAATAGGAAGGTCGCCCATCAGTGTGCTCCCCCTGCAAACATGAGGTACGTGATCAGAGCTGCAACACCAACCAGCATGGCGAAGGCATAGTGGTAGAGATAGCCGGACTGCATGGCAACGGCCCGCCGCGTCACGTTCAACACAACGCTCGTTACGCCATCAGGCCCGAAGCCATCGATAATTTTTCCATCTCCGGTCTTCCACAGGAAGCGGCCCAGCCGCTTTAAACTCCGCACAAACAGGAGATCATATAGCTCGTCGAAGTACCATTTGTTCTTGAGGAACTTGTACATCAGGCTGTCAGTGGTCGCGGCAGCCTTTTGTGTGCGGGCAAAGTGGCGGATATAGAAGTGGAACGCCATGGCAAGCCCGATGATGGTCACAACAAACGGCGCCCAGATGACCCACGGATGCGTGTTCTTGATCTCATGAGCATTGTGCAGAACTTCGTGCGTCTGACCATGGATCGGGAAAGCATCGCCCCAGAATGTCGTGAGGGTTGTCGATGTGAAGGAACCGTAGAAGAGATAGCCGGCAAATGCCGCTCCCAAAGCCAGGATGATCAAAGGAATTGTCATCACCCAGGGGCTCTCGTGGACGTGGCCCATGACTTCCTTTGAAGCGCGGGGCTTACCCTCGAAGGTGAGGAACAAGAGCCGCCATGAATAGAACGATGTCATCAGCGCCGCAGCAATACCCATCCAGAAGGCGTATGTGCCTTGTGTCGTGCCAGCGGCAAAGGCCGATTCAATGATCGCGTCCTTGGAGAAGAAGCCCGCCATTCCAATTTGTGTAAACGGTATGCCAAGCCCGGTCAGCGCGATGGTGCCAACCAGCATGAGCCCGAACGTCAGCTGGATCATGGGCCGCATGCCGCCCATGTTACGCATGTCCTGCTCGTTTGACATCGCATGGATCACAGAGCCTGCCCCGAGAAACAGCAGTGCCTTGAAGAAGGCGTGTGTGAAGAGATGGAACATGGCGACCGGATAGGCCGAGACGCCTGCGGCAAAGAACATGTAGCCCAGTTGCGAGCAGGTCGAATAGGCAATGACCCGCTTGATGTCATCCTGGAAGAGCCCGATGGTCGCGGCAAAGAACGCTGTCGATGCGCCAACGACAGTCACCACCATGAGCGCCGTGGGCGCAGCTTCAAACATGTAGGACAGGCGGCAAACCATGAAGACGCCAGCGGTCACCATGGTCTCGGCATGAATAAGCGCCGACACAGGAGTTGGGCCCTCCATCGCGTCAGGCAACCAGGTATGCAGGAAGAGCTGCGCAGATTTCCCCATGGCCCCTACGAACAGAAGGAGACAGATGATGGTCATCGCATGGAAATCCCAGCTGAGGAAATGGAAGACCTCATGTTCCTTGCTGTGAACCTGGGTGAAAATGCTTTCAAACTCGACGGTTCCGAACACCACAAAGGTCGCCAGGATCCCGAGCACGAAGCCAAAGTCGCCAACACGGTTGACCAGGAAAGCCTTGATCGCCGCCGCGTTCGCAGACGGTTTATTATACCAGAAGCCGATGAGCAGATAAGAGGCAAGGCCGACGCCTTCCCAGCCAAAGAACATTTGCAGGAAGTTCGAGGCGGTCACCAGCATCAGCATGGCGAAGGTAAAGAGTGAGAGATAGGCAAAGAACCGTGGGCGATGCGGATCGTGGCTCATATAGCCAATGGAATAGATGTGAACCAGACAGGAAACCGTGTTGATCACAACCAGCATCACAGCCGTCAGACTATCGATCTTGAGCGCCCAGTCGACCTGGAAGTCGCCAGAACTCATCCAGGTGGCGATCGTCAGGACCATATCCACCTGATTGCCAGTTACATCAAAGAAGACGACCCAGGACAGAACCGCGATAATGACCATGAAGGTGCAGGTCAAAATTTCAGCCGCGCGTGGTCCCCACATCTTGCCGGCAGGAATGGCCAGCATCGCACCAAGCAGGGGCAGCAAAACTATGAGTTTGTAAGTCAACATTTCTTTCTGACCCTAGCCCTTCATCGAATGGATATCTTCAACCGCGATGGACCCGCGGTTTCGGAAGAAGACTACAAGAATAGCCAAACCAATGGCTGCTTCGGCAGCAGCCACAGTCAGCACAAAGAGCGCGAAGACCTGCCCGACCAGATCGCCGTTAAAGGCGGAAAAGGCAACCAGATTGATATTCACCGAGAGCAGCATGAGTTCGATGGACATCAAAATAATGATGACGTTCTTGCGGTTCATAAATATGCCAAGCGTCCCTATTGTGAAAAGGATCGCCGAGATCGTGAGATAATGTTCAATACCTATTGTCATATTCCCTGCCCCGGTTTGACATCAACGAGCTCAACGGCCTCATCGCGTGTGCGAGCCACCTGCGCTGCAATATTTTGCCGCTTGATACCTGGCCGATGATAGAGCGTCAGAACGATGGCCCCGATCATGGCGACAAGCAGGATCATTCCAGCGGTCTGGAACATCAAGAAATAGTCGTCGTAAATGAGATTGCCGAGTGCGCGCGTATTGGAAACCTGCCCGACCGCAATCTCCTCAAGGGACTTTGCGCCTTCAGCGCTGCGCGCACCGAAGGCAAGCAGGAGTTCAAAGAGCAATATGACGCCGACGGTCGCCCCTGCCGGGAGGTTCTGCATCATACCCTGACGCATCTCGACAAAGTCGACGTCAAGCATCATGACGACAAAGAGAAACAGCACAGCAACAGCGCCCACATAGACGACGACCAGAAGCATGGCGAGAAATTCGGCGCCCAGCAGAACAAACAGACCTGCCGTGCTGAAGAATGTCAGAATGAGAAAGAGCACCGAATGCACTGGATTGCGCGAGGAGATCACCAAAAGACCACCGGCGATCGCAATACTGGCGAAGACATAAAAGGCTATCGCGACGAAGCTCATTATCTGCTCTCTCTTCCTTCTTCACTTGCCTGTTACCAGGCTCAATTAGTTGCGCAAACTACCTGTAAGGCGCGTCGAGTTCGAGGTTCCTGGCAATTTCGCGTTCCCAGCGCTCACCGTTCCCCAGCAGCTTCTCCTTGTCATAGAAGAGCTCTTCGCGGGTCTCGGTGGGCGTTTCGAAATTTGGCCCAAGAACAATTGCATCCACAGGACAGGCTTCCTCGCAGAAGCCGCAATAAATGCACTTGGTCATATCAATGTCATAGCGGGTCGTCCGCCGCGATCCGTCATCGCGTTCTTCCGCCTCGATGGTAATGGCCAGTGCCGGGCACACCGCCTCGCAAAGCTTGCAGGCAATGCAGCGCTCTTCCCCGTTAGCATAGCGACGCAGCGCATGTTCGCCCCGAAAGCGAGGCGACAGGGGGCCCTTCTCGAAGGGATAGTTCACCGTTGGCTTGGGCTTGAAGAAATACTTCATGCAAAGCCGGAACGCTGTAATGAATTCCAGCAGCAGGAACGATTTGAATATGGCAACAGCTCTGGTCATATTTTCTCTCTGGCTCCTGCCGTTACATTGCCGCCGGGACGTCTGCCCAGATCAAATCCGGCCAAATCGTCACAACACCGCCCACAAGGACAACGAAAAGGAGTGATAGCGGCAGGAAGACTTTCCAGCCAAGACGCATCAACTGGTCATAGCGATACCGTGGCACCATGGCCTTGACCATGGCGAACATGAAGAAGACCATGCAGACCTTGAGCACAAACCAGAAGACTCCTGGAATAAACCCGAGGAATTCAAATGGCGGCAGCCAGCCGCCAAGGAACAGGATCGTGGTCATGGCGCACATCAGCACGATGTTCATATACTCGGCGAGCATGAAAAGCAGATAGCCGGTCGATGAATATTCAACCTGATACCCGGCCACAAGTTCGGACTCGGCCTCCGGAAGATCAAACGGCGGCCGGTTGGTCTCGGCCAGGGCCGAGATAAAGAACATGATGAACATCGGGAAAAGCGGGATCGCGAACCAGATATTCTGCTGCGCATTGACGATGTCGGTAAGATTGAGCGATCCAACCAGTAGCAGAACCGTGATCAGGATGAACCCGATGGAGACTTCATAGGACACCATCTGCGCTGCCGAACGCAGTGCGCCAAGGAATGGATATTTTGAGTTTGAGGCCCAGCCGCCCATGATAATGCCGTAGACGCCGAGCGAGGAGATCGCAAAAAGATACATGACACCGACGTTGATGTCGGCAATGACCCACGTGGCAGAGACCGGGATAACGGCCCATGCCCCGCTCGCCAGCGTAACAGAGATCAAGGGCGCAAGGAAAAAGACGCCCTTGTTGGCCCCAGCCGGAATGATCACTTCCTTAAAGACGAACTTGAGGAAGTCGGCAAAACTTTGCAGCAGACCAAAGGGTCCAACAACATTTGGCCCCCGGCGCAACTGAACCGCTGCCCAGATCTTGCGGTCGGCCACAAGCAGAAAGGCAATCGATAACAGCAGGACCACAAGCAGGATCAGGCAGAAAGAGAAGTCCAGGACAACCCGGCCCAACGGCGTTTGATAAAATTCAACCATTGCTTCAACCATTGGTCCCCGATGCCTCCGCTGTTTTGGCCCGGTTTTGACCATGAACAAAGACCGCACTGCACTCAGCCATAATCTCCGACGCCCGAGCGATCGGATTGGTCAGATAGAAGTCTGTGACAGGTGAGGCAAACCCCATGTCGCCGACGGCGCCCGAAACACCAACTGAACCCAGATCAAGAGAATTGCCCTCAGGCGCTGTATTGGCGGAACCAAAATGCGGGTGAGCTTCGATCATGGCAGCAACCAGTTCGCCCTGGGTCTTCCATGGCAGCGGCTTTCCGATGACACCTGACAGAGCGCGAAGGATAGACCAGTCTTCCTTGGCCTCACCCGGGGGATAAACCGCGCGCCGTCCGTGTTGGACCCGACCTTCGGTATTGACCCAGATCGCATTCTTTTCTGTGTAGGCCGCGCCCGGGAGAACAACGTCTGCCGCATGCGCACCTGCGTCGCCGTGGGAGCCCTGATAAATTACAAAGGCGCGAGACAGACGGCGCGTCTCTATTTCGTCGGCACCGAGGAGATAGACAACTTCAATATCGCCGCCTTCGACACCGGTCAGGATATTGGCAACATCGTGCCCGCCTTCGCCCGGCACAAGACCGAGGTCGAGACCGGCAACACGCGCCGCTGCGGTATGCAGAACATTGAAACCGTTCCAGTCCTCGCTCACCATGCCAGTCGTCTCGGCAACCTTTGCTGCCAGGCTGAGAATAGCGGCGCCATCGGCGCGAGCAAGAGCGCCCTGGCCAATAATGAGCATCGGGCGTTTGGCGTTTTTCAGCACAGACGCGAAACTGTGATTGCCATCGGCAATATCTTTAAGCGTTGCCGGACCTGCGCCCAACTGATCCACATCGTAGGTCAGATCGTGCACTGCGCCGACATTTCCTATTGGCATGTTCGAGGCGGCCCAGGCCTTGCGGATGCGCGCATTGATCAGCGGCGCTTCATGGCGCGGGTTTGTGCCGATAAGAAGCAGTGCGTCTGCATCTTCAATGCCGGCAATCGTGGTGTTGAAGAGATAGTTGCTGCGAGGCCCCTTGAGCTTGGCACCATCCTGGCGACAATCAACATTCGGACTTCCAAGACTATCCATTAACCCCTTAAGGGCATACATGCTCTCCGCACAGACCATATCACCGGCAATCGCAGCAACCTTTGATCCTTCAAGACCCTTGAGCTTTTCAGCAATCGCGGCAAAGGCCTCGTCCCATGTGGCAGGCTCAAGCTTGCCATCGCGGCGCACATAGGGCTTGTCGAGACGCTGACGACGCAGACCATCCCAGATGAACCGCGTCTTGTCCGAAATCCATTCTTCGTTCACGTCCTCATTGAGGCGCGGAAGAATGCGCATGACTTCGCGGCCACGGGTATCAACGCGAATATTGGATCCAACGGCATCCATCACATCGACCGTCTCGGTCTTCTTGAGCTCCCAGGGCCGCGCCTTGAAAGCGTAGGGCTTGGACGTCAAGGCTCCGACCGGACACAGATCGATTACATTGCCGGAAAGCTCTGAGTCGACCGCCTTGTCGAGATAGGAGGTAATTTCAGCGCTTTCACCGCGGCCAATCAGACCCATATCGGAAATCCCGGCCACTTCTGTCGTGAACCGAACGCACCGCGTGCAGTGAATGCAGCGGGTCATAATCGTGCGGATCAGCGGCCCGAGATCCTTGTTGGTTACAGCCCGTTTGTTCTCATCGTAGCGTGAGCCGTCGACACCAAAGGCCATGGCCTGGTCCTGCAAATCACATTCACCGCCCTGATCACAAATCGGGCAATCCAGCGGATGGTTGATCAGGAGAAATTCCATCACCCCGTCGCGTGCCTTCTTGACCATCGGCGTATCGGTATGGATTTTCATGTCCGGAGCGCACGGCATGGCGCAGCTGGCAGCCGGTTTGGGCGGCCCGCCTTCAACTTCCACAAGACACATCCGGCAGTTACCGGCAACACTCAGGCGCTCGTGATAACAGAACCGCGGGATTTCACGGCCCGCAAGCTCGCACACCTGCATCACCGTCATGCCCGGTTCATATTCAACCTCAATGCCGTCTACTGTCGCTGTTGGCATCAGTTCACTCCGCTGCAACTTGGCCCGCATTGGCATCAATGCGGTCTTCGATTTCTTTCCGGAAATGCCGGATCAACCCCTGGACCGGCCATGCAGCCGCATCCCCGAGGGCACAAATGGTGTGGCCTTCGACCTGTTTGGTCACGTCCCACAACATATCAATTTCAGATTTTTGCGCTTCGCCTTTTACAAGACGTTCCATCACGCGCCACATCCAGCCGGTGCCTTCGCGGCACGGCGTACACTGGCCACAGGACTCGTGTTTGTAGAAAGCGGCAAGCCTTGCAATGGCTTTTACAATGTCCGTAGACTTGTCCATGACGATCACAGCCGCCGTCCCGAGACCTGACTGCACCTCTTTCAGGGAGTCGAAATCCATCAAGACTGTGTCGCAAATCTCTTTTGGCAGAAGCGGAACGGAAGACCCGCCGGGAATAATAGCCAGCAGATTATCCCAGCCACCACGTACACCGCCGGCATGGCGCTCGATCAGCTCACGCAGGGAGATGCCCATTTCTTCTTCCACATTACACGGATTATTCACGTGACCGGAAATCGAAAAGATCTTTGTGCCGGTATTGCCAGGGCGTCCAAGGTTGTCAAACCATGACGAGCCGCGCCGTAAAATGGTCGGGGCGACGGCAATACTCTCAACATTGTTGACCGTTGTCGGGCAGCCATAGAGCCCCATATTGGCCGGGAACGGCGGCTTGAGACGTGGCTGGCCCTTCTTGCCTTCGAGGCTTTCCAGCAGCGCAGTTTCCTCGCCGCAGATATAGGCCCCTGCCCCGTGGTGCAGATAGATGTCATAATCCCATCCCGAGCCGGCAGCATTCTTGCCGAGAAGCCCGGCTTCATAGGCTTCATCGATTGCCGCCTGGAGACGATGGCGAACTTCGATATATTCACCGCGCAGATAGATATAGCAGGTGTTGGCTCCCATGGAGAACCCGGCAATCAGGCACCCTTCGAGCAAGATATGCGGATCGTTGCGCATGATCTCACGGTCCTTGCAGGTGCCAGGCTCGGACTCGTCTGCATTGACAACCAGGTAATGTGGACGTCCGTCATTTTCCTTTGGCATAAAGGACCATTTGAGGCCGGTCGGGAACCCCGCGCCGCCGCGACCGCGAAGACCAGAGGCCTTCATCTCGTCGATGATATAGTCGCGACCCTTTTGGATCAGGCCGCCGGTATTGTCCCACGCGCCGCGTTTGCGCGCGCCCGGAAGACGCCAGTCGTGCAGGCCATAAAGGTTTGTGAATATCCGGTCCTTGTCCTGAAGCATTATTCAGCGCCTCCATAAAGGGCAGGATCGCTGAGCGATGTCAGTTCACCAAACGGTTCGGAACTCTTGCGTCCTTTTTGGGAACCCGGTGTAACGTCCTTGCCCTCGGCCAGCGCGTCCAGAATCTCAGCCATGATGGTTTCGTCAAGATCCTCGAAATAATTATCGTTGATCTGAACCATCGGCGCATTGGCGCAGGCCCCGAGACATTCAACTTCCATCCAGGAGAACTTGCCGTCCTCGGACAGGGTGTTTGCCGCCCTGGCGATTTTGTTCTTGCAGACTTTGACGATTTCGTCGGAGCCGCGAAGCCAGCACGGCGTAGTCGTACAGACCTGGACGAAATGCTCACCCACCGGCGCGGTATTGAACATGGTGTAAAAACTCACCACTTCGTAGACACGGATCTCGGCCATATCCAGCATGTCCGACAGATAGCGCACCACGGCGGCATCAACGTATCCACCGTTTTCCTTCTGGGCTTCCCACAGAAAGGGAATGACGCAGCTTTGCTTGCGATCCGCCGGATATTTTTCCAGCTGCTTTTTCGCCCACTCAAGCTTGGGAGCGGAAAACGCGAACGCTTCGGCGCTGTCTTTTGTTATTTTCGATATGGCCATACGTGAGCCCTTAAACCTTTACGAATGCCGGCTAACTACCGGTCGATTTCTCCGAACACCGCATCAATCGTCCCGATAATCGCGGGAATATCTGCCAGCTGATGGCCTTTGGACAAAAAGTCCATCGCCCCGAGATGAGGGTATCCTGGCGCCCTGATCTTGCAGCGATAAGGCTTGTTGGTTCCGTCGGACACCAGATAGACACCAAACTCGCCTTTCGGCGCTTCAATCCCTGCGTAAACCTCGCCTTCAGGCACGCGGAACCCTTCCGTATGCAGCTTGAAGTGATGGATCAACGCTTCCATGGAATTCTTCATATCCTCGCGTTTTGGCGGCGTGACCTTGCCATCCTCTGCCGCGACGGGACCTTCGGGCATTTTCTCGATGCACTGACGAATAATCGAGACGCTCTGGCGCATCTCTTCCATGCGAACCACATAGCGGTCATAGCAATCGCCGTTCTTGCCAACCACAACCTTGAAGTCGAGTTCGCTGTAACACTCATAAGGCTGCGCGCGGCGCAAATCCCAGGCGGCACCGGTACAGCGCACCATGATCCCGGTAAAGCCGCGGGCCAGGGCTTCATCAAGGGTGAACTTGCAGATATCAACATTGCGCTGTTTGAAAATGCGGTTGTCTGTCAGCAGCCCTTCGATGTCATCCAGAACACCCGGAAAACTCTCGCACCAGGCCAGAATATCTTCGGCCAGCCCCGCAGGCATATCCTGATGGACACCGCCCGGTCGGAAATAGGCGGTGTGAAGCCGGGCGCCGGAAACGCGCTCGCAGAAAATCATCAGCTTTTCACGTTCTTCAAAGCCCCACAGCGGCGGCGTCAGCGCCCCAACATCCATGGCCTGTGTGGTGACATTGAGAAGATGATTCAGGATCCGGCCAATTTCGCAGAACAGAACACGCAGATACTGGCCGCGCTTTGGCACCTCGAGGCCGAGCAGTTTTTCAACAGCCAGACAGAACGCATGCTCCTGGTTCATGGGCGCGACATAGTCCAGCCGGTCAAAATAGGGCAGCGCCTGCAAGTAGGTCTTGTGCTCGATCAGCTTTTCGGTGCCGCGATG
>JAUWTJ010000065.1 GCA_030614785.1 Alphaproteobacteria bacterium
ACCACATGCTCCACCGCTTGTGCGGGCCCCCGTCAATTCATTTGAGTTTTAGCCTTGCGGCCGTACTCCCCAGGCGGGATGCTTAATGCGTTAGCTGCGTCACCGAACGGCAAGCCGCCCGACAACTAGCATCCATCGTTTACGGCGTGGACTACCAGGGTATCTAATCCTGTTTGCTCCCCACGCTTTCGTACCTCAGCGTCAGTACCGGACCAGTGAGCCGCCTTCGCCACTGGTGTTCTTCCTAATATCTACGAATTCCACCTCTACACTAGGAATTCCACTCACCTCTTCCGGACTCCAGAGAGACAGTTTTGGAGGCAGTTCCGGAGTTGAGCTCCGGGATTTCACCCCCAACTTATCAATCCGCCTACGCGCGCTTTACGCCCAGTAATTCCGAACAATGCTAGCCCCCTCCGTATTACCGCGGCTGCTGGCACGGAGTTGGCCGGGGCTTCTTTACCAGGTACCGTCATTATCTTCCCTGGCGAAAGAGTTTTACAACCCTAAGGCCTTCTTCACTCACGCGGCATGGCTGCATCAGGCTTGCGCCCATTGTGCAATATTCCCCACTGCTGCCTCCCGTAGGAGTCTGGACCGTGTCTCAGTTCCAGTGTGGCTGATCATCCTCTCAGACCAGCTATAGATCGTAGGCTTGGTAGGCCGTTACCCTACCAACTACCTAATCCAGTGCGGGCTCATCCAAAGGCGCTACATAACGCTTTCCCCCCGAAGGGGCACATACGGTATTAGTACAAGTTTCCCTGCATTATTCCGTACCTCTGGGTAGATTCCCACATGTTACTCACCCGTCTGCCACTTTCCACACACCGAAGTGTGCTTCTCGTTCGACTTGCATGTGTTAGGCCTGCCGCCAGCATTCGTTCTGAGCCAGGATCAAACTCTCAAGTTCAAATCCTGAAAACTACGCTTGACTTTAATATAACCAAATTAACAAGGGTTTGGTTTGTTAAAGATAAACAAGTTTTAAGGTACATACCCAACATTTCAAACCATCCAACCGAAGTCGAAAAGCCTTCCATGCCAGGCGAAATTACCCCGCCGCCTGCATATCTCTTCCAATATTCTACAATGTCAAAGATCTACGCAACACCCACAAAGACGGCGCAAGAAACCTCCTGGCGAAGAGCCAAGTATCGCTCAAACCGTTTATTTCGTGGAACAGACCTCTAACATTACACCGGAGGTCCTTGCCGCGTCAATTCGGTGCATCTCTGCCCCCGAAGAGGTGCGTCTTATATGGCCGTGGTTCGGGACTGTCAACACGGATTTAAAAGAAAATTTACAAAATCTTTGCAGGTGGATTTAAACCTCTCGGCCCCCGCCCCCTTCCCCACCAATAAGTGGCTATTTTTGGCCGTTTTTCGCCTCCTCAAACCGACTCGATGGTAGAATCCGACAGCAAAATTCGCGGCCCAAATACCTCTGTTTGAGAAACCCGCGGGACGACAGGTCCGGGCTATTGGATTTGGTTAACGCTCTCTTAACCAAATCATCCGCCTTATTGCTCCTTTGTGCTGCGATTCCGGCCCGGTTTTTGACTGCATTTGCGCTACAACATGAGGCGTTGCCCCAAAACGGAAAACTGCATAGTGTGCCAAACGCTGCGGGGGCGCGGCAATGCGCCATAGGGAATTTCAAAATCGATCACATAACGCCAGGCACCAATGTTGCAGGCATAAAAGAAATCTACACGGAATTGAGATAAGCCTAACTGTATGACAACACAAATTCGCAGCTTTATTGAGACTTTCCGCGGGATTATCGCCGTAATTGTCGCCGTAATCGCATTTGGCGGAAGCCTCAGCCTTATGGCCGGATCCGGCGCCATTGAGCTTTCAGGCACCGAGGCAGCCGAGGCCCGTGAGACCATTCAGGCTGGCCTGCCCACAGGACGGCCCCACAAGACTGATACAAGTGCGCTCAAGGGTCTGCGCGGCAGCGACAGTGAAGCTGTAGCCAAACCTGACGGCATCCAAAACGGTATGGGCGGCCCGGAAGCCGTGTCAGAAGACTTGATGCTGGCGAGCGCCGAGCCTGCCTTGACCTCCGGGCAGATGAGGGTTTCTGATCGATCCCGGCCGCAAACCCGCCTTGACGCCCGCCTCAAGCCTCGCATCGTCCACAAGGACCTCAGGGTTCGCTCCGGCGACACACTGGAAAAGATCCTTGAGCGCGCCGGAGCCGAGCGCCAACAGGCCTATGATGCGACCCGCTCTCTCTCCGAGGTTCACCGCGCAAGTTCACTCAACATCGGACAGGCGGTCGGCGTGACGCTGGAATATCCGGTCGAGCCTTCCGAAATAGATCCGAGCCTCGAGGTTCATTCCGAAAAGCCGACGCTCAAGAAACTCTCGATTGAAACCGACGTTGACACAAGGGTCTCCGTCGAACTGCTCGAAGACGGAAACTACCACCCGGAGAACTTCGTTGCCGAACTCGACAAGGGACTTGAACTGCATGGCGGCACGATTTCGTCGAGCCTTTATGTGGCCGCCATCGAAGCCGGCATTCCGGACTCGGTTATCATCAATCTGATCGGGCTTTATTCCTACGACATCGATTTTCAAAGAGAAATTCGCCGAGGCGACGAGTTCGAGCTGCTCTATGAACGGTTTTATGACGACGCGGGAAAGGCCGTAAAGAGCGGCAATATCGAATTTGCTTCCATGACCGTGCAGGGGCGCCAGAAAGGCTATTACCGGTTCAAAACCACCGATGACGGCATTACCGACTATTATGATGCCAAAGGTCGAAGCGCGAAGAAGTTCCTGATGCGTACACCGATCAATGGCGCGCGCATCTCATCGGGCTTCGGCAGGCGCAAGCACCCGGTTCTGGGTTACACCAAGCAGCACCTGGGGACCGACTTTGCCGCACCAACCGGTACGCCAATCCTTGCCGCCGGGAACGGCATCATCGAGCGCTCAAGCCGCTATGGCTCCTATGGCAATTATGTCCGTATACGCCATGCCAACGGTTACAAGACCGCCTACGCGCACATGTCACGCTATGGCAGAGGGATCAAGCAGGGCCGCCGTGTCAAGCAGGGCCAGATCATCGGCTATGTCGGCGCGACGGGCCGCGTCACCGGGGCACACCTTCACTATGAAGTCATGCTGAATGGCAAGAAGGTCAACCCGCTCAGAATCAAGGTTCCGACCGGGCGCAAGCTGGGCGGCAACATGCTGGCCGCGTTCCGGACGGAGCGCGACCGGATTGATGCGGAGCGGGCGAGCCAGCCCGACTGGCGGCCTGATCAAATGATTGCCGGGGCCGAGGACGACCACCGCGACGGGTAGCACTGAATGGACAATACACCATTTGTCATATATGCTTGGTTCGACAAAGCTGTTTGAGGGCGGGAAATGGGGTTCAATCTATCCAGAGGTATTTTGGCGGTCAGTCTGTGTCTGGCGCTGCATATGCAAGGCGCTCACGCCCAGAATTCGTCTCAAGCTGCGGCCAGCGGCATATCACCCTTGGCAGATCAAACTGTTGAATCTGTCGTCAAAAGGCGATCACCACCCCAATACCCCATGGACGCGGCCAATAAGGGTATCGAAGGATGGGTCCAAGTCGATTTTTACGTTGAACCCAACGGCAAGGTGTCGGCGTTCACAGCCCTCGACGGGGCACCGACGGGAGTTTTTGAAAAGCCGACGGAACGGGCCTTGAAGAGGTGGCGTTACAAGCCCGCACTGTTGAATGGGCAACCGGTACGACAAAGACGGTCGCTCATCATGGTATTTGAATTGGAGGGAACCAGTGTCTCACCTACTTTTCGAACAGCCCTTGTGAATGCACAAGAGGCGATCGACAAAAGCGACCTGGTCGCAGCCAGACAGCATATTGAAAGTCTGGCGACAGCATTCAACGGATCGATACAAGAGATTGACGCGTTCGAAGCTGTAACTGGGAAGTATTATATTGCGACCAAAGAGTACGACCGAGCGATATATCACTTTGAACGTGCAACACGCCATGTATCGCAGTCCCGCCAAAAAAGTTCCGCGCCAAATTTGGTTCGATTGCTCTTTGAACTCAAAATGTACAGAGGACAGTTTTCATCTGCGCTGAATACATTCGAGGTGCTCAAAGAGTCAGATGCGCTTGTGAATGGAGATCTTGCTCACACAAAGGCTTTGAAGGCCAAGACTCTGCTTGACGGGCAAGGGGCTCTTGCGGTTCAGGGACTGATGCTCGGATCTTGCTTCAAATGCGGTGACAGCGAATCCCTGTGGACGTACCCGTTAACAAGAAGCCGCTTTTCGATTGATCAGGTGCACGGAACAATCACCACTCTGAACCTGGCGTGTGACTATCACGAACAGGAGTTTGACTATGAACCTGGTAGTAGTCGGACCTTGGCTGAAGATTGGGGAGATTGCGAATTACAAGTCAGAGGCTCGACAGACACGACGTTCCGCCTCGCCGAACTTTGACGATCAAACAACTTGTTACCCAGGCGAGCGCTTTGCCTCCTCTACGGCTCGACAATATTGAAGAAGATCTCGAAATCATCGAGCAGGGCGAAGAGGTCCGTGAGGGCGCTTGCATCGCCGTCGACTTCCACCCGGCCATCATCCAGCAGGGCATCGAGGGTGACCATGTTGGCGGCGAGCTCGTTCCAGTTTTGCCGCGACACGGTGACCGTCGCATCGACGTCTTCGGCGAGGGTGCCGCTGACGTAGTTGATGACGCCGTTGCCCAGGGTGACGCTGATCTTCTCGCCCGCGTCAGGGAAGACGAAATTGAGTGCGGCGGTCTTGCCCGCGGCTTTGGGGCCGTTGAGCCGGACGGCCAGTGCATCAAAGAAGAGATCGATGGGGATGGCTTTCAGGGTATCGAGACTGCCGGGATTTGAGACGACCCGGGCTGCCGGGGCGCCGTTTCTGAGCTCCTGCGCGCCGGTCAGGTAAAAGTCGCGCCACGGGCCGCTCTCGGCCTGATAGCCCATCTGAGTGTGGGCGCGAGCCAGCAGCTCGCGGGCGGCTTTGTGGGTGGGCTCGGCGAAGACCACGTGATTGAGCACCTGGGCGACCCAACGAAATTCGCCCTTGTCATAGCAAGCGGCGGCCTTTTCGACGATGGCGTCAGCGCCGCCCATGAACTCGACATATTTTTTTGCAGCCGGGACCGGTGGCAGCGGATGCAGGTTGGCCGGGTTGCCGTCAAACCAGCCGAAGTAAAGCTGATAGATTGCTTTCACATTGTGATTGACGGTGCCGTAGTAGTCGCGATTGGCGAAGACTTGCGCGAGGCTGTCGGGCAGCTTGACTTCCTCGGCGATCTCCAGCGGCGTCAGGCCGTGATTGGCAAGGCGCAGGGTTTCGTCGTGCAGATATTTGTAGAGATCGCGCTGAAGCCCAAGGTAATGCTGGACTTTCTCGCTGCCCCATACGGGCCAGTGGTGCGAGGCAAAGACCACATCTGCCTCCGGGAAAAGCTGCATCAGCTCATGAATATATTTCGACCAGGCCAGCGCATCGCGCACCTTGGCGCCGCGCGGCGTATAGACGTTGTGCAAAATATGAGTGACAACTTCAGACGTACACAGAGCCTTTAGCTCCGGAAAGTAGAACATCATTTCTGCCGGTGCCTCGGCATCGGGGGTATATTGAAACTGGACGCGCACGCCGTCGACGATGCGCTCCTCGCCGGTGGCCTTCACAATATCATTGGGCGCGACCAGACCGATGGTGCCGGCCGAATTGCCCGGTCCAAGACCGACATCGACATGGGCCTGCGGGCCATTGCCGAGCAGCAGCCCGTACATATAGGTCGCCCGCCTGCGCATGGTGGCACCGGCGATGACGTTCTCGCTGACCGCCTCATGAAGAAAGCCATCGGGGGCAATGATCGGAACATTCCGCATCGCCGCCTCTTCCTCGGTGATAATGCCGCGCGAGCCGCCGTAGTGATCGACATGAGAATGGGTATAGATGACGCCGGTCACCGGACGGACGCCCAGCTCATCATTGACGAGTTTGAGGGCCGCCGTCGCAAAGTCTGCGGTCATGCCGGTATCAAGTACGATCCAGCCGGTGTCGCCCTCGACGAAGGAGATGTTGGCCAGATCATAGCCGCGCACCTGATAAAGCCGATCACAGACCTTGAAGAGACCGTGAATGTTGTTGAGCTGCGCCTGACGCCAGAGCGACGGGTTGACGGTGTCGGGGCAATCGCCCTCAATATAGCCACGCGCCGCAATGTCCCAGGCCACCCGCCCGTCCAACGCCGGGACCTGATCCTCTGGCCAGCGCGCAACGAAGCCGCGCGAGGCATCCTCAAAGTCGGTGCGATCCTCGAAGGGCAAGTAGTCGCGGAGTTTTGCGTGAAAGGCTGCTGTGGCGGCTGTTACTTCGGGGGTGTCGGTCATGCGTCTCAAATCCCTCTTGTTGTCATCCTCGGCGAGCAACGTGAGACCGGGGATCTTCTCTCGGACCCCACGATACCGAAAGAAGATCCCCGGTCAACGCTTACGCGTTGCCGAGGATGACAAAAATTGGAATTGAGAACTACTTCGCTGCCGCCAAAATCGGCTTGTCGTTGACCGTGAGGCCGTCCTTGCCTGCGCCGACGATGACTTCCTCGCCGTCCAGGATGTCACCGGCCAGGATCAGCTCGGCGAGCGGGTCCTGCAGGTGGCGCTGGATGGCACGTTTGAGGGGGCGCGCGCCATAGGCGGGGTCGTAGCCCTTGTCGGCGAGCCAGGTGCGAGCCTCTGGGCCGAGCGTGATGACGATCTTGCGATCATCCAGCAGCTTTTGCAAACGAGCGATCTGGATATCGACAATGACATCCATGTGCTCGCGGGCGAGACGGTGGAACAGGATTGTCTCATCAAGCCGGTTAAGGAACTCGGGGCGGAAACTGGCTCGGACCACGGCCATCACATCATCGCGTACCGCATCGGAATCCTCGCCCTCGGGCTGATTGACGAGGAACTCGGCACCCATATTGGAGGTCATGATGATCAGCGTGTTGGAGAAGTCGACCGTGCGGCCCTGCCCGTCTGTCAGACGGCCATCATCAAGCACTTGCAGAAGCACATTGAAGACATCGGAGTGAGCCTTTTCGATCTCGTCAAACAGGATGACCTGATAGGGCCTGCGGCGGACAGCTTCGGTGAGTGCGCCGCCTTCTTCATAACCGACGTAGCCGGGAGGCGCGCCGATCAGCCGGGCAACAGAATGTTTCTCCATATATTCCGACATGTCGAGGCGCACGATGGCCTGATCATCATCAAACAGGAATTCGGCCAGCGCCTTGGTCAGCTCGGTCTTGCCGACGCCGGTTGGCCCGAGGAACATGAATGAGCCAATGGGGCGGTTCGGCTCCTGCAAGCCAGCGCGGGCACGGCGCACCGCACGCGAAACGGATGACAGCGCTTCGGCCTGACCGACAACGCGGCCAGCGAGGCTTTGTTCCATGTGAAGAAGCTTTTCGCGTTCGCCTTCGAGCATTTTGTCGACAGGAATGCCGGTCCATTTGGCCACGACTGTCGCGATGTGCGCATCGCTGACCACCTGTTCGACCAGTGAAGCGACGCCCTCGTCACCCTTTGCCAGTTTTGCCTCGAGATCCGGAATGATGCCATAGGCCAGTTCACCGGCTCTGGCGAGATTGCCTTCGCGCTCGGCGATCTCCAGCTCCGAACGGCTGCGATCCAGAGCTTCCTGAATTTTTTGTGTCGAACCGAGACGATCCTTTTCTGCCTGCCACCTGGCGGTCAGATCCGCTGACTGTTGTTCGAAATTAGCCAGATCCTCCTCAAGCTTTTCAAGGCGATCCTTTGAAGCCCCGTCGGTTTCCTTGCCAAGTGCCTCGCGCTCGATCTTGAGCTGGATCACCTTGCGGTCGAGCTCGTCAAGCGCCTCGGGTTTGCTGTCGATCTGCATGCGCAGGCTGGCACCGGCCTCATCGACCAGGTCAATGGCCTTGTCGGGAAGAAAGCGTTCGGTGATGTATCGGTTGGACAGCGTTGCAGCGGCCACAATGGCGCCATCGGAAATCCGCACACCGTGGTGCAGCTCGTACTTATCCTTGAGGCCACGCAGAATAGAGATCGTATCCTCGACGGTTGGTTCAGCAACGAACACGGTCTGGAACCTGCGGGCGAGCGCCGCGTCCTTTTCCACATGCTTTTTATATTCATCCAGTGTCGTCGCGCCGACACAGTGGAGATCACCGCGCGCCAGTGCAGGCTTCAAAAGGTTCGATGCGTCCATGGCGCCGTCGGTCTTGCCTGCGCCGACAAGGGTGTGCATTTCGTCGATGAAGAGGACGATTTCACCGTCCGATGTTGCGACCTCGGACAGAACGGCCTTTAGACGCTCTTCAAATTCACCGCGATACTTTGCCCCGGCAATGAGCGCGCCCATATCAAGCGACATGAGGGACTTGCCCTTGAGGCTTTCCGGCACGTCGCCGTTGACGATGCGAAGCGCCATGCCCTCGATGATCGCCGTCTTGCCAACGCCGGGCTCGCCGATCAGAACCGGGTTGTTTTTCGTGCGGCGCGACAGGACCTGAATGGTGCGGCGGATTTCCTCCTCACGGCCGACGACCGGATCAAGCTTGCCTTCGCGGGCGGCTTCGGTGAGATCGCGGGCGTATTTCTTCAGCGCATCAAAGCTGTCCTCGGCGCTGGCGCTGTCTGCGGTACGGCCCTTGCGGATCTTGTTGATTGCATGGTTGAGACCCGTCGGCGTCACGCCAGCGTCTTTCAGCGCGCCTGAGGCTTCGCCATCTTTGGTCATCGCCAGTGACAGCAGGAGCCGCTCGACGGTCACATAACTGTCGCCGGCCTTGTCGGCAAGGGTCTGGGCTTGTTCAAAAACCTTGCCGAGTTTTGTCGACAGGTAAAGATTGTCGCCGCCGCCCTCGACCTTTGGCATGGCACCAAGGGCGGCCTCTGTCATCGCCAGCGCCTTGCGCGGGTCACCGCCGGCAGAGGTGATCAGATTGGCAGCCAAGCCTTCCTCATCATCGAGCAAGACTTTCAATAGATGTTCGGGTGTAAATTGCTGGTGTCCCTCGCGCATGGCCAGCCCCTGGGCTGATTGCACAAAACCGCGCGAGCGCTCTGTGAACTTTTCAAAGTCCATAAGTCTCTCCTTTCAGCACGCTTACCCTTGCAACTCTTTCCTCATGGACAAGAGTTTCGGCTACGCCTCACCTGTTGCGCAACCTTCTCTGAAGCCTTGCGCCCACCACATATGGGAGCGGACAACCCGATTTAAAGGCGCGCCGTCGCACGTTCCCGCAATTATTGCGGTCACCGTGGACAAGACAACGCGCCGTCCAGCCGCAAGCCTACACCTGCGGCGTTAATCCTTAATCAACAAATGATTGAATTTCAGAGCTTCCGAGGGGCGGAGCCCTGTGTCGGCCGCGAAGCGATCAGGCCGTGGCGTCGTCGGCAACGGCACTGTCTGCAGGGGCTTCGGCCTCAACTTTGGCCTCAACTCTTGGCTCAACTCTCGGCTCAACTCTCGGCTGGCGAGGGCGCCGCTTGCGAACCGGCTTTTGCTCTGCTTGTGTATCACCGGCCGTTTCTTTTTTGGGTTCATCCGGGCGATAGGCGGCGGGCAGCGTTTCGGCTTCAGAGGGTACCTTCTGACGCCTCTGAGCACTGGCATCGGCTGAGGCGGGGGCGTTCGCCCGTTCCACCGGGAGGGCCGCAACGGCTGACGCTTCTGCCGGAGTGCTCTTCCCGGACGAAGCAGCTTCTTCGTCCTTGTCTTGTTTTTGCCTCGGCTGGTTTTGCTGTTCGCGGGTTTGCTGGGCCGCCTGCGCCGCAGCCATCAAACGAAAATAATGCTCGGCATGTTGCATATAATTCTCAGCACCAATTCGGTCGCCGGCGGCATTGGCATCGCGTGACAAGGATTGATACTTCTCATAAATATGCGAGGCACTGCCGCGGATTTTTACATCAGGTCCATTTGAGTCAAACGTTCGATTTGACTGGGTGCCTGGCTTGCGAGCGCGACCACGAGATCTGTTCTTGTTTTGATTCTGGTTCTGATTTTGGTGTTGTCTCATATTTTTGACGCAGCCTCTTAGCTCTGCACTCTTCCTGTTTGTTGATTTTTAAACTTGCCCACCGGCATGCGCCTGGCTCGACAAATGTGAGCCTGAGGTATTCCTCGTGCTCGATCAAAATTTCTCTGATAAATTGGCCCACTGATACTTTCATCAGTTTCCAGACCAGCACTTTCTTTCAGTTTCAAATCTGTGCAACTTTTTCCTCTGCAAGGCAGCGGAAAAATTCAGAAGGCAGGGAACCGGATCCCTCTCCTTCAACTGAACTCAATCTCTCCTGAGATCTACCTCAAGCCCCCTGTCCCATATGGCGGTTCTACTGACCGACAGGCGGCGAAGTCATCCTTACTCATCAAGCCCCGCAGCCGTAATCTACCCAACCTGCAGCGCCTTTCCAACACTTATTTTCGCCTGGGACCTTGTGTCCCGCCGGTTTTCCATATTCTCACCGCTTCAAGCCTCCATCTTGCCGCTAATTGGCGGTTCGGCCGTGACACAGCGCGGAATATTGTTCAAATCCGGCACACATTTCACAGCCTGAAACCCCTCTTGCTTGAGGACGGCTTTGGCGGCTTGAGCCTGTCCAAGACCAATTTCAGCGCAAAACAGCCCTGGACTGGAGAGAAGACGGACTGCATCCGGCGCGATAAGACGCAAAGGATCGAGGCCATCGGGCCCGCCATCGAGAGCTCCCGCAGGTTCAAACCGGACCACATCGGGCATCAGATCGGTCATATCGGCAGTATTGATATAGGGCGGATTTGTGACGATCACATCAAAGGGTCCATCAAGGCCCGCCGCCCAATTGCCCTGCACAAAATGCGCACGCTCCGTAAGACCCAGATCCCTTGCGTTCTGCCTGGCCACGTCAAGAGCGAGGGCGGACCGGTCTATGCCGACACCGCTTGCTTCAGGGCAGGCGTGCAGCAGAGCCAGAAGAATAGCGCCGGACCCGGTGCCCAGATCCAGAATGCGAGGCGGGTGGGTCAGCTCGCGGCAAAAGCCGAGCGCGACCTCAATGAGCGTTTCGGTATCCGGTCTGGGGATGAGCGTGTCAGACGTGACCTTGAAAGACAGGCCGAAGAACTCCTTCTCCCCGACAAGATAGGCAACAGGTTCATGAGCAAGGCGGCGCTCAACAAGAGCGTCAAACCTTTGCCATTCCGCCTGACTGAGTTCGCGGCCCTCTTCAACAATCAATTCCTCGCGTGTAAGACCCGTGACATGGCCAAGCAGAACCCGAGCATCAAGCACGCTGCTCCGGGAGCCTGACCCGGCAAGCCTTGAGCGCCCGTAAGCAAGCGCCGCTCTGATGGTTTGCCCGCCTGCCTTGTTTTGCAGAAGATCCCGGGTCACATGCCGTCCAGATCCGCAAGGCGGCTGGCCTGGTCCTCAGCGATCAAAGGCGAGATTAAGTCCTCAAGAGCGTCGCCTGCGATGACGCGGTCGAGCTTATAAAGGGTGAGATTGATCCTGTGATCGGTCACCCGCCCTTGCGGGAAATTATAGGTCCTGATCCGCTCGGAGCGGTCGCCGGACCCGACCTGCCCCTTGCGATCCTCCGCGCGTACCGCATCAAGGCGCGAGCGCTCCAGCTCATAGACGCGGGAGCGCAGGACGATCATCGCCTTGGCGCGATTTTTGTGCTGGGACTTTTCATCCTGCTGGGAAACCACAATACCTGTGGGCAAGTGTGTTATGCGAACGGCGCTGTCGGTTGTGTTGACAGACTGGCCGCCGGGTCCAGACGCGCGGAAGATATCAACTCGAAGATCCTTGTCATCGATATTGACGTCGACTTCTTCGGCTTCGGGCAGGACGGCAACCGTGGCCGCAGAGGTGTGAATCCGGCCCCCGGACTCTGTTTCAGGCACGCGCTGTACCCGGTGCACGCCTGACTCAAATTTCAGTCGGCGAAAAACGCCCGCGCCGGTTATGGAGGCGATAATTTCCTTATATCCCCCCTGGTCGGCGTCGCTCGCGCTCATGATTTCGACTTTCCAGCCATTGAGATCCGCGTAACGTGAATACATCCGGAAAAGATCTCCTGCGAAGAGGCCCGCTTCATCGCCGCCGGTTCCGGCCCGCACTTCAAGAATGGCGCTTTTTTCATCTGCTGCATCCTTTGGCAACAGAAGAATACTCAGCTCACGTTCCTTTTCGACCTCATCATCCCTGAGCGCTTTTTGCTCATCCCTGGCCATGTCGCGCATTTCTTCGTCCGCGTCACTATCAGCCAGTATTTCTTCCAGATCTGCGATCTCGGCAGTTGCCGCGTTCATCCGCCTGATCGCTGCAACAACCGGCGTCAGCTCGGAATATTCCTTTGACAATTTGACGTAGCCTTCCGGCGAGAGGTCAGACGACATCTCCGCTTCGATCGCTTCAAAGCGATCAACAAGACGGGCCATTTTTTCGGCTGGAATCACGGGTATCAGTTCCTGTCAGTTTAAACGAGGTTTCAAGGCCGGGCAGCCTCAGCCTCTATTTCCAAAGCTTTCTTTTCAACAAGCTCGACGACGTGATCGATCATGTTTTCATTTTGAACCTTGTGGTCAGTGACGCCCGACAGGTAGACCATGGCCGACCCCGCTCCGCCGCCGGTTACGCCAATTTCCGTGTGCGCGGCTTCTCCGGGGCCATTTACCACACAGCCCATAATGGAAACGCTCATAGGTGTCGAGATATGGGCCAGCTTTTCTTCCAGGATACTCACGGTCTTGACCACGTCAAAGCCCTGGCGAGCGCACGAGGGACACGAGATGATGTTGACGCCGCGATGGCGCAAACCAAGGGATTTCAGGATTTCGAACCCGGCCTTGATCTCTTCGACAGGATCGGCCGACAGCGATACCCGAATGGTGTCGCCAACTCCCGCCCACAGAAGCGATCCGATGCCGATGGCAGACTTCACTGTGCCCGACGTCAGGCCACCAGCCTCTGTAATACCCAGATGCAGCGGATACTTGCAGGCATCGGCAAGGCCATAATAGGCCGCAACGGACAGGAAGATATCGGAGGCCTTTACACTGATCTTGAAGTTGTCAAAATTGTTGTCTTCCAGAATGCGGGCGTGATCGAGGGCGCTTTCCACCATTGCTTCCGGACAGGGCTCGCCATATTTTTCGAGCAGGTCACGCTCAAGGCTGCCGGCATTGACGCCGATCCGCATGGAAGCGCCATTGGCCTTTGCGGCGGCAACCACTTCACGCACCCGCTCTGCGGAGCCGATATTGCCGGGATTGATCCTGAGGCAGGCAGCGCCGGCATCGGCAGCTTCAATGGCGCGTTTATAATGGAAATGGATGTCGGCAATGATGGGGACATTGGAGGCCTCGACGATCTGCGCCATGGCGGCAGTGGACGCAACGTCGGGGCACGAGACCCGAACGATATCAGCGCCTGCCTCCTCAAGCTCACGAATTTGGGCGATGGTCGCCGCCGCATCGCTGGTCAGTGTGTTGGTCATGGACTGAACGGATATCGGGGCATCGCCGCCAACGGCGACGTTGCCGACCATCACGGTACCGGTCTTGCGGCGAATTATATCTCGATAGGGCCTGACGCTCATATTAATCGTTGTACTCGTTTCGGGGATGACTTTTGGGGGACAATGTCCCTTTTTTCACCAAAGGAGAAGGCTTTCTTTGGCGCGCGCAGATGAAAGACAACCAGCTAACGGCCGCCAAGCAGGACATCGGGGTCGAGCTTCGCGCCGCCAAGCGCATCGCCGTCCTTGCCCAGACGGCGGATATAGTTGCCATCCACGTATATTTCAAGATCGCCGGCGTTGCGGGTCAGGATCCTTATGTCACCGCGGTTCGGCGGGGCATAGCTGTCGCCAGCCTTAAGGACCCGCTCGAACATGACCTGGGGCCCGACCTCGACACGTAGCCAGACATCGCTCAAAGCTTTTACGCGCAGGCGCCCATCGTAGTTTTCACTGCCCCAAAAGGTCCCGTCGGGAACCTCTGCACTCGGGACTGACGTCACGGGTTCGCCCGCTTCAACGTCCGGCTCGACAGCTTCACCAAAAAGCGCGTCACCAACAAGCGCGTCACCGGTACCCAGGGCTGAAGGCGACCGGAAAACCGCTTTGGGCAGATCGGGCTGAAAGGCATCAAGCACGTCATCGCCAGCACCCACCGCAGTATCGGCCATGCGCCAAACCGAGATGGCAAGGAGCAGTGTCGCCGCTCCTGTTGCCAGCAAACCCCACGGGATGCGCCGACCGGGATCCTTGCGAGTATTGGCGTTGAACTTGAGTTCCTCTGCATCGGTCATTTCGGCCTTGAACCGACGAACATATTCTTCCGCCTGGCTGCCCTGTTCCGCCCCCACCAATTTGGCATAGGCCCGCACGAACCCGATTGCATAGGTCTTGCCTGGCAGCTTATCGAAGTCACTTTCCTCAATGGCGCGGACAAGTTCAGGCTTGAGACGCAGTTGTTCTGAAATATCATCAATACTCTGTTTGCGCTCGGTGCGGGCGGCGCGCAGATCTGCGCCGACGGTTTCGTGATAATGACCCTCGTCCTGGGGCTGCTCGCGAAAATGCGGGCGCGGCTTTTCGCTGTCGCCGGACTTGCGCTTTGTGTCTTGCGCCAACGCAGTCATTGTCCCCTGAACTTTCCCTTGAGTGAGCCGACGTCAATCATGCCATACCCCTGCATTATGCACCGGTTTGGTAAATAAATCGCGTTCCCGGACAAAAATCAACTGAGGACCACATTATTGGCCGAGGCAAAGGCCAGAAGGTCGCCGCGCACCGAATGGTCGCCGCGCGTTCTGAGGCGTTTGACTTCCTTCGCTGCGGCTTTGGTATCAAGGCTGCGCAGCATCGCCTTGACGGGGCCGATGGCGGCTGGCGCCATGGATATCCGGCGAAACCCCAGGCCAAGCAGCGCCATGGCCTCGAGCGGGTCGCCGGCCATTTCACCGCAAAGAGACAGCGGGACTTTTGCCTTGTCGGCTTTGGTAATGATTTCAGACAGAAAGGCCAGCACCGGCGGGCTCAGGCGGTCATAGCGATCGACAAGCTGCGGGTTGGCGCGATCTGCGGCAAACAGGAATTGCAACAGGTCATTGGAACCGATGGAGATGAAGTCTGTCTCGGCGAAAAGCGGTCCGAGCTGCCAGGCCAGGGCCGGGACCTCGAGCATGGTGCCGATGTTGATTTCCTTCGGAAGCGCGCGCCCCTTTCGTTCAAGACGGCCGATTTCCTTTTGGACCAGCGCCTTTGCCTCAACGAATTCGGCTACCTCGGCAATCATCGGGAACATGACATTGAGCGTCCTGCCCGCACCGGCGGCCAGCATGGCGCGGATCTGATAGCGCAACAGCCCCGGCCGGGCAAGGGCCAGACGAATGGCGCGGAAGCCAAGCGCCGGGTTTTCTTCCCATTCCGTCGGCAGATAGGGCAGGACCTTGTCAGACCCCAGATCAACGGTGCGGAACACCACAGGCTTGTCGTCTGCGGCATCAAGAACGGCACGGTAAAACTCGGTTTGCTCGCCAAGCCGCGGCATGTGCGCGCCGATCATAAACTGCAGTTCGGTGCGAAACAGCCCGATACCCGATGCATTGGTCTCTTGCAGATGCGGCAAATCAACAATTAGCCCGGCATTGATATTCAGATCGATCCTGACGCCGTCGAGGGTGACGGCCTCAAGGTCTCGTTCAGCAGCATAGCGCGCCTGGCGCGCGGCGCGCAGTTGTTGCTTGTGATCGTAGGCTTCAAGCACATCGGTCCGGGGCCGAATATGCACTTCACCGTTCTGGCCATCAACAATCAGATGATCGTCCGGCTCGATGCGGTCAACCGCTCCGGGGACCTGCCCGACAAGCGGGATATCAAGAGCCTTGGCAACGATCGAAACATGGGCGGTGGCGGAGCCTTCTTCAAGCACCACGCCGATCAGTTTGTCGCGGTCATATTCGAGCAATTCAGCAGGGCCAAGGTTGCGCGCGACAAGAACCGCGTCCCGGGTGAGCCGCGGGATTGTTTCGTAGCCCATCAGATGGCGCAGCAGGCGGTTGGCCAGATCATCGAAGTCGTGCATGCGTTCGCGCAGATAGGGATCAGGCGTGTTTGACAGCCGTGCCCGGGTTTCGATCTGCAGGCGCTCGACTGCACCCTCTGCGGACATGCCGCCAATAATCGCCTCGCGCATGCGGTTGCGCCAGCCACGATCATGGGCAAACATGCGGTAGGCCTCCAGAACATCCCTCGGGTCGCCGCTGAGGTGTTGGTCTGCGGCGGCGAGCAAGTCATCAACCGAAGATTTGAGCCCCTCCAGCGCCACCTCGAGCCGTTCCAGTTCCAGCTCGATGTCGTCGGCAAACAGGTTTGTCACCTCGACGCGCGGCTGGTGTAAAACCGCATGGCCGACGGCAAGCCCGTCGGCAAAAGACCTGCCGATCAGATGCAGCGGCGCGTCGGAGCGCAGATCCTCGCCCATATATTCATCATCGCCGAGCAGATCTGCTGAGGCATTCATCTCGGCCAGCACCATGGCGACGATCTCGAGGGTTTCGACCTCCTCATCGCTGTAAAACTTCTTCACCTGGTTCTGCACAACAAGGACGCCGGTCATCAGGCCGCCGCGCAGGACCGGAACCCCGAGAAACGACTGGAAGGCTTCCTCGCCGGTTTCGGGCCGGTAGGCAAATTCGGGATGTGACGGGGCGTCGGAGAGGTTGAGCGGGCGCGAGGTCTCGGCGATGTGGCCGACCAGCCCCTCGCCGACCTTCAGCATGGTCTTGTGAACCGCATCGACATTGAGGCCTTCTGTGGCGAAGAGCTCAAGATCGCCTGAGCTGCGCAGAAGATAGACCGAACAGACTTCGGCGACCATGTTCACTGCTATCATTCGAACAATCTTGTCGAGGCGGCCCTGGGGCGAATGGCGCCCCGCCATCAGCGCGCGCAGCTGTTTCAGAATAACTCTGGGCCCGGGCAAACCGCTCCGGTCAGACAGTGGCATTAATCAGCATCCAGATCATAAGCCGAGTGCAGAGCCCGCACGGCGAGCTCGGTATATTCACTTTCGATGAGTACGCTTACCTTGATTTCAGAGGTCGAGATGACAAGAATATTAATACCCTTTTGCGCCAGGGTTTCGAACATCTTGCGCGCCACGCCGCCGTGCGAGCGCATGCCGATCCCGACAATGGAGACCTTGGAGACATTGGTGTCGGCTATGATCTCGCCAAACTCGCCGGGCTTTGCGCCCTGTTTGAGAGCCTTGACCGCGCGGTCGACATCAGTCTCGCCAACCGTAAACGTCAGATCGGTGGTCTTGTTGTCTTCGGAGATGTTCTGAACGATCATATCCACATTGACGCCGGCATTATCCAGCGCGCCAAAAATATCCGCCGCGATGCCAGGCTTGTCCGGCACATCGCGCAGGGTGATTTTGGCTTCATCGCGCGAATAGGCGATGCCGCTTACGACTTGTTGTTCCACGATTTCATCCTCGTCACAAACCAGAGTTCCCGGAATATCCTCGGCCTTCATTTTGGCCGGGTCTACAAAACTGGACAGCACCTGCAAACGCACCTTGTGAACCATGGCCAGTTCAACGCTGCGGGTCTGCAAAACTTTTGCCCCTTGCGAGGCGAGCTCCAGCATTTCTTCATAACCGATGCGGGCAATCTTTTGCGCTTTGGGCACAATGCGGGGGTCGGTCGTATAGACCCCGTCCACATCGGTATAGATATCACATCGGTCGGCGCCGAGCGCTGCAGCAAAGGCCACCGCCGAGGTATCGGTTCCGCCGCGCCCGAGCGTCGTGATCCGGTTGTCGGGACCCAGCCCCTGAAAGCCGGCAATGATCGGCACATGGCCGCGGGCGAGACGGTCTTCCAGCTCGGCAGTTTCAATATCCTCGATGCGCGCCGCCGAATGGGCGCCCGTGGTGCGGATCGCCACCTGCCAGCCCATGAAGCTGCGCGCCTGGATGCCAAGCTGTTGCAGCGCCATGGCCAGAAGGCCGCTCGAGATCTGCTCACCGGCGGCGACCACAGAATCATATTCGCGCGCGTCGTGCAGCACGGAGACCTCGCGGGTCAGCGCGATCAGCCGGTTGGTCTCGCCGGACATGGCCGAGACCAGCACGACGACCTCGTGGCCGGCGCGGGCCTCGCGGGCAATCTGGGCAGCGACATTGGCAATGCGCTCGGCTCTGCCAACCGATGTGCCACCAAATTTCAAAACCAGACGGGACATATTTTTCTGTTCAGGCTCGCGGGGGCGGCAAAAGCGGGGGCGGCCAATGGGGGAGGGCCAGGCGGGGGAGCCTTTCTCGCGTTGCCAGGGACGCAGCGTTCCTGTTATCTCTTTATTCCACGGTTTTGCACCCGGGGCCGATCCGATCAGGGCTCAAGGTACTTTGCGGCGCCATACATATCGGAGAGGATCACCGGAATCAAACGTGCCGGACAGCTTTGTGCCGTTAAATCAAGGATTTCACATGTCAGCAGTGGGAAATAACAGTGTGGAAGAGCAAAAGACCGCCGGCCCGGACGCTCCGGTGGATGCTTCAGTGGATCTTTCAGTGGATTTGGCGGAGGTCGAGAAATTCTCGAAAATGGCAGCGGAATGGTGGGATCCGCACGGTAATTTCAAGCCGCTGCATCAGCTCAACCCGGTCCGGATGACGTTTATTCGTGATCTTGTTTTTAAGCATTACAATCTGAGCGCCCGTGACGGCTTCAGGTCCGCTTCGGCCCTTTCCGGCCTGAGAATTCTCGACATTGGTTGCGGCGGCGGGCTCCTCACCGAGCCGATGACCCGACTCGGCGGCGACGTTACGGGCTCGGACGTGTCGGAGAAAAATATCAAGACCGCCTCGGTCCACGCCGAAGAGCAGGGCCTCACGATTGACTACCGGGTCGCGACGGCGGAAGAGCTGGCCAGAGAAGTGGCAAGAAACGCAAAGAGCGAAGTCGGCGCGCTTTACGATGTCATCACCTCGATGGAAGTGATCGAACATGTCGCCGATATCGACGCCTTCATGGAAGCCGCAGCGAGCCTCCTGAAGCCCGGCGGCATCATGCTGCTGGCCACCCTCAACCGCACGCTCAAATCCTATGCGCTGGCGATCATCGGCGCCGAATATATCCTCAACTGGCTGCCGCACCACACCCACGACTGGAACCGCTTCCTGACGCCGAAGGAACTGGCCGCGCTGGTGCAACGCCACGGGCTGACGCCCGGCGAAGCGGTCGGCGTCACGCTCAACCCGCTTAGAGGTGAATGGCGTGTGTCGAAGGATGTGGCAGTGAATTATATGCTGAGCGCGACGAAGGGTTGAGAGCAGATTAATTACTCCGCTCTTCTCCCCGGTCTCGGCGAGTGAAATACCTTGGCAGGGAATTAGCACAATACGGCCATCCAAGCACAAAAATCCACATTGATGCATGATTTATGTGGATAATTTACTGGATATCCACATATTTTGTCGATAAATGTATATATACTCCAAATTTAAAGGGAAAAGCTGTGTTACTCCGATTTTCGGCCGAGAATGATCGTTCTATTTTTGGCAAACAGGAACTGAGCTTAGTCAGAACCGCGCTTAAGGATAGAGAGGACGGCTTGATTGACTGCAATGCGGTTTCAGGCGGAAAGATTCTCCCTGCTGCCGTCATCTATGGCGCCAATGCCTCCGGAAAAAGCAATGTAATTTCCGCTCTGACCTCCATGCGTCAAGCGGTACTTTACTCGCACAGTCGAGGGGAGCCAAAGGGAGGTGTGCCTCGGACTCCTTTTGCACTGGACGCCAAGGCCCTTTCCGCTCCTACCACATACATGATCGATTTCGTCGATGATAATGTTCGGTATCACTATGGATTTGAATTCACCGACGACGAATTTTCGGCGGAGTGGCTGTACTCATTCCCGGAAGGTAAGAAGCGAAAGCTTTTTGAAAGAACAGCAGCTCGCGAGATCTCATTCGGTGACAGTCTCAAAGGTCGAAAGAAAGTCATTGCCGACTTGATGAGACCAAACAGCCTCTATCTTTCAACCGCCGCCCAGAATGATCACGAACAGTTGTCAAAGCTCAGTTCCTTTTTTGATTCTCTGCGCTTCAATGACTCAATCTCTGTTGCAAGTGGGATAGTATCCATGAGGTTTTCAAAAGATGATGTCGATGATCGTACAATCGATTTTCTCAACAAAATTGGCACAGGAGTAATCGACTACAGAAGAACAAGAAAGGACCACCCCAAAGAATTTATTGATCTCCAACGCTATCTAATAACGGCCTTTGAGAAGGCCAGTGAGGATATTGGTGTAAAAGGCTTCCCAACTGACATTGAAGAGGAGTCCGTCTCCATTGAATTAGCTCATCAAGACAGTTCTGGAGAAAAAGTGTATTTCGATCTCGAACGTGAAAGTGCCGGGACTAGAAGATTGCTGATTTTACTGGCATCAATCTTTCGGGTGTTGGAGCGAGGATCCGTTTTTGTCATCGATGAGCTTGATGCAAGCCTGCATACACAAGCGTGCGAAGCCATATTGGCTCTTTTCTCAAATAAGGCGACGAACCCCAATGGGGCCCAGTTGATAGCAACGACTCACGACACCAATCTCATGCTCTCCGATATGCTGCGGCGTGACCAAATTTGGTTCACGGAGAAGGACGATCTTGGGGCTACCGAACTTTATCCTCTGTCGGACATTAAAACCCGCCAAAGTGACAATATTGAACGTGGATACTTGCAAGGAAGATACGGTGCTATCCCATATTCGGGGTCCATAGAAGAACTTTTCTTGGTAGCTTGAAGAATGTCAAAAGGGCAAAGACGCAAAATTGGCTCGCTAAACAGGCGTATCAACCTGCGCCCACCTAAAGCTAGGTTCACTTTGGTCTGCGAAGGCAGGAACACGGAACCACACTATTTTGCCGCCTTGCGGGGAATTTATCCAAACACCCTAATGGATATCGACATTATTCCAGGAGCGGGAGTCCCCCAAACTATCGCAACAAAATCAATCGAACTGGCATTACAACGAGAACATCAGGCAAAGAATGGCGATTCCTTTGAGGAGAGGGACCAGATATGGGCCGTCTTTGACCGAGATGCACATCCGAATTTTGACGATGCCGTCAATAGGTGCGAGAATAAGGGTGTACGTGTTGCTCGATCCAATCCGTGTTTTGAGGTATGGCTCATTCTGCACTATGAAGACTACAATAGACCCGACAATAGACATCAAGCTCAAAAGCATTTCTCGACTTTATGTTTGGGTTATGATCGGAGAGGAGCAAAGACGCTCAATTTTTCTGATTTGATAAAATCAGCAGGTGCCGCATGTAGTCGTGCAGCTACCCAACTTCTCAATCGCGAGCAAGAGGGCAACTCGTTTGGTCCGCCCTCCACGACAGTCCATGAACTAATTAGTGAACTAGATAGGCTCAAAAACCCGCCGAAGAATCAGGATACCCCCATGACCAAAACCGTTCACGACTTCACGATGAAAACCATTTCTGGTGAGGAACAATCGCTTGGCGACTATTCCGGCAAGGCGCTGCTTATTGTCAATGTGGCGAGCGCGTGCGGGTTGACGCCGCAGTATGAGGGGCTGGAGGCGTTGCAGAAGGACTATGGGGGCAAGGGCTTTGCGGTGCTCGGGTTTCCGTGCAATCAGTTTGGCGCGCAGGAGCCAGGCACCGAGGCGGAGATCGCGACGTTTTGCGAGACTTCGTTCGGGGTGACGTTTCCGATGTTCTCCAAAGTGGAGGTCAATGGCGAGGGCGCTGCGCCGCTTTATGCGCATCTGC
>JAUWTJ010000003.1 GCA_030614785.1 Alphaproteobacteria bacterium
ATGTTCGGCCGCCTCAAGGACTGGCGGCGCATATCAACCCGATACGACCGATGCTCTCACACCTTCTTCTCGGCAATCTGCATCGCCGCCATCGTCATATGGTGGATTTAATGAGTCCTGACCCTAGGTCTGGATGAAAATCAGATCCGGATGTGAAGAGGGCATCCGCTCCCCCCGAAGCGAATGCCCTCAAATTCACCCGCCTCGAGCCTAATCGCGGCTACGGAACAAGAACGCCAATAACAAACCAACACCCCCAAGTGTGAGTGAAGCTGGCAGCCCCAGCGCGGCCGCAGCAAAGCTGGCGGACGCCGCATCAAGCGAGGCAGGGTGAAGCATGGCCCATATCTGTTCAAGAGAATGGGTATGAGAAAGGAAGCCACCTTCATTGGCCTCCAGCATTGCAAAGAGGTCTCCGCCGAGCAGCATCAAAGATGCAACAATCAGCAACAAAGCCACAAATCGAAAAATAACCATCCGCTAAAACCCCCGTTTCAATACTCACTACGCTACAAATCGAGGCGTTTTGGCCTCTTTAACAGTCGAACTCGAGAATTCCTGCAGATCCCTCAATCCCGATCATTACAACATTGTAACGTTTGAAGCTGTCCCAGACAAGCACATGTTTTACATAATATCGCGGAGTGGGTCCGCCGGGCAACAGGTGCCTGAGGCGCGGCGGAACACCACGAATTCTGCCAGAATAATGCGCTGCAAAGTCTTGCGTTTTGGGGGCCAATCGTATAGTTCCGGCCCGTGCTGCGCGCAGGGTCCCCCGTGACCGGTAAAATGTGCGACCGGCATTTGATGCTGAGCAGGAGAGGTGGCCGAGTGGCTGAAGGCGCACGCTTGGAAAGCGTGTAGGCGGGGAACCGTCTCGAGGGTTCGAATCCCTCTCTCTCCGCCAGTACTCGTAAAGGTGGTTCTAGTATGCTGCGCACTCGTTAAAAGAGTGTGATTTCCTTTATGATGTCAATGCGTTGGTGCAGGTGCTGCTTTGAGGTTGGTCACCGGGAGACTTGTTGGCGCGTGCACTCAAGGACAAAGATCGCCATTGTCTCAAGTGGCCTCTTTTTGACGACCGATCGGCCTTCGAACGATCCGTCATCGGATCTTTTTTACACTGAGGAACAGGAACGAAAAAGCCACCCGACCGGGCGGCTATTTAGTGCGGTGCATACTGTGAGTCCGAGTTGGTCTGCGGAGGCAGTCTATCCTGTCGACAAACTTGCGAAGCCCAGCTTTACTTTTTGCTCATCCCAATCCAGAGGAAGGCGCGTGTCGAGCATCAGTTGCCGCGCGGTCAGTTCGGGAGGCTGACGTCCCTCAAGGATAGCTTTTGCGATATCCGGCGCCAGCCATGTCAGTCGAACCATTCGTGTGAACCATGATCCGGAATGACCTGCTGCTTCGGCAGTTGCCGCAAGGGAGGTTTCATCGCTCTCGAGTAACTGCCTGCTCAGGTGATGTGTTTTGACAATGAGATTGACGAGGGCGGGATCGGGATTTCTCCCGCTGCCTTCGATGTGGAGTTTTGCTCCGGCTCCGGACCGCCGCAGACGAACCCTTACATTGAGCTCAATCGACCGTTCGTTATCCGAGGTCTCCGGGAGACGGGATCCCTTCAGGAAAGCAAGGAGGCCGGAGGGGCTGATGGCGATCCGTACTTCTTCATCACAGATGGCAATGCGCGGGTTCAGGGTCAGCAGGTTCGACCGGATATCAGCCAGGGGGTGCTCGTGCCAGTCCCGAGCGAGGTTGCCTGTGAATTGCCGATTTGACCTTTCCGTCCGAGCGTCTGTTTTCGGCGCAATATCGCCCTTCAGAGCTGGAAATGCCTGCGATGACCGCATATTCCTCAATTCCGGACGCGATTCACTGTGACCTTTGAAGACTCATGGTGACCCCCAGCGGACATTCGACGGGTTATTCGCTTGTGTCGCTTGTGTCAGCCGAGACCTGGAATGATTTGAAATGTTAACAAAGTGGAAATTGGCCAGTGCAAATGCTCACTAAATATAGTTTAGTAACGAATGCAGATGAATGGTACTTTGGCTTCTTCCCAGAGGAGAATCCAAATGGCAATGGGTTGTTGCGAGCTGATGCTGAACAGCGAGGTTGCGGCAGAAACCGGGATTTACGATATTGGCTGTTTTCACGAACTGTGAAGCAAGACAGGGAGATTTGCGGGCCATACATCCGATTATTGTCTCTGTATTGATCATACTGAGCTGCTGGAGCATTGGGGATTCTGCGCAGGCGCAGGACGTGCCGAATTCCGTGACGCCGGGCACGCTGGGCAAACCGTTTGAATCAGTGCCCGAGGCGTTGTCTGACGGAAGAATTATTGTGCCGCCTCCTGCCGAACAGAGGGCGCCGAGCCGGGCCGAACAAATTCGCTTCAAGCTCAACGGCGTTTCTCTTCGTGGCAACACCGTTTTCAGCGACGCGGACTTGTAGATCTATTTTCGCGACAAACTGGACGCCGACGTTTCGTGAGCACCGTCAAAGGTGTGGATTTTGTTCAGCCCTATGCCTTTCTTTGTCTGTCGGAGAAAACGGATCGGTTTCCATTCAGATGGCAGATGGCAGATGGCAGATGGGCGATCTGTCGATGGTATTGTGGTTGAAAATATTGCTGTTACAGAAGAGAGCAACGTTGTGATATTGAGTCACACCAACGCTGGTAATGAGGTCAGAGAAGCATCAAGTAGCATCATTTCGATTTTCATCCTGCGTGATGGTGGCGGTCCTGCAGCGGCCGGGGCCTATTTGATAACCGACAACGTGAAAGAATTACGCATTCAGGCCACGGACAACAGCACTCCTGTCCAAGAGCGTTCCGACACTACAATATCAGAGTCCGCACATTTCACAGCAACAGACAATGATGGTAACACGATTGGCTTCACTATCACCTCTTCCGAGAACGGATTGATTATCCATCCGGAAGGAGAAGCTGCAAAACGAATGTGCCTTGCGAGGCCTGACCTGGTACTGGGGCTCGCACTTGTTGAACTGCAAGAGCTGCCTGACTTTCAAATTGGTGGTATCACCACAGTATATTTCAAGGTAGATCAGGGACCGGACCCGGCAATTTAACCAGTTCTTTGGTCGGGGAACTGCGCTGGTGACAGTGTGAGGTTCTGCCGTGCTCGGAGCCGGGGTCTGACTGATCGAAAGGTTTTCCTCTTCCATCTCAAGCGTTCGGTCGTGACTGTCAGTCCGCTTTGAGGGTCTGCGGCAGCAACTCATTGATCTTGTAGATCGGATGATCGGCGATGGGGTCTGTGCGCCGCCTGTTTTCTCGGGAGATTATATGTTCCCTGATACGCAAATCGCATTCCCTGTTCCGCCGAAGAAATTCGCTGTTTCCATTTTCTGGGAATACAAGCGCAACACATTGATTTTGCGGCTTGATCTGGGGTGAATTTCCTGAGTTTTGACCAAAACCGGAAAATTTCCCTGTAAATCCCTGTAAATCCCTGTTTATCAGGGAAATCCGGTGGAGACGGGTTCGCTGCAGACTGTGTCCACCGCCAGTGTCCCTTTCCCCGCAGCAGGGGGCATGGCTTGGCGCCGCAGTGAGACGCTGGTGTTTTCTCACCGGGCACGGCTTTCTCCTTCGGCGCACTCGTGCTAGCATTTATTTCCTGTTTTCACTGTAACCGCTCCCTGCAAACAAGAGCGGTAGATTCAAAAACCGGGATGGAAGAATGACAGACGACCCCGTTGATGTATTGATTATTGGCGCCGGGGCCTCGGGCGCGGCTATGGCGTGGAGCCTTGCCGATACAAAGATGCGCATTGTATGCCTCGAACAGGGCAGCTGGCCGAATCCGTCGACCTACCCGAGCACCGGCCGTGACTGGGAGGCCCGCGCTTTTGGAGACATGGGGTTCAATCCCAATCAGCGCAAAGCACCGGCGGACTATCCGATCAACGAAGACAATTCACCGATCAAGATCGCCAATTTCAATGGTGTTGGCGGTGGTACCGTGCTGTACGCCGGACACTTCCCGCGGTTCCTGCCATCGGATTTTCGCGTCAAGTCGCTCGACGGGGTCGCAGATGACTGGCCGATTAATTACGAGACGCTGGCGCCGTTTTACACTGAGAACGACCGCATGATGGGGGTCTGCGGTCTTGCAGGAGATCCTGCCAATCCTGCGAACAACGGAGTCCAGATGCCGCCCCTGCCGCTGGGCAAGGCGGGTGAAGCGCTGGCGAAGGGTTTTAACAAACTGGGCTGGCACTGGTGGCCGTCGGATTCAGCGATTGCCACCGAGCCCTATGACGGCCGGGACAAGTGCATCAATCTGGGGGCCTGTCTTTCGGGCTGCGCGCAGGGCGCCAAGGCCAGCACCGACATTACCTATTGGCAGCACGCGCAGCGTGCCGGCGTCGAGCTCGTCACCGAGGCTCGGGTGCGCGAGATAACCGTCGATGATGAGGGCATGGCGTCCGGCGTGATCTTCTATGATGCCGATGGCAATGAGATCAAGCTCGCGGCTCATGTGGTTGTGCTGGCCTGCAACGGGATCGGCACGCCGCGTCTGCTGCTCAATTCAAAGTCGGCGCATCACCCCGACGGGCTTGCCAATTCAAGCGGTCTTGTCGGTAAAAACCTGATGTTCCACCCCTACGCCTTTATTCAGGGCGTCTTTGAAGACGCGCTGGATGGCTACCGGGGATCAAGCAATTGCATGCGAAGTCAGCAGTTTTACGAGACCGACGAAGCGCGCGATTTTGTCCGGGGCTATACCTTCGAGATCTCTCGCGGTACCGGTCCGGTGAGTACGGCGCTGAGCGGTTTTGGCCGCGGTATCATTCCCTGGGGTGAGGGGCATCATGATGCTTTTCGCAAGCTGTATAACAGGATGACGGGCATGGTCGCGATCTGCGAGGACCTGCCGGAAGAGCATAACCGGGTCACGCTTGATCCGGAACTGAAGGATGCCAACGGCATTCCTGCTCCCCGGATCGACTACACTTTGAGCGATAATTCCCGCAAGATGCTGGACCACGCCGTTGCCCGGGCAACAGAGGTTTTGCGGGCAGCGGGGGCGACAGACGTCTATCACGAGGCGCCGCTCGGCGCTGCCGGCTGGCACTTGATGGGGACGGCGCGCATGGGGCGGGATCCGGCGCGGTCCGTTGTCAATGAATGGGGCCGGGCGCATGATGTGAAGAACCTTTTTGTCATCGATGGTAGTATCTTTGTAACATCCGCCGGAGTTAACCCGACCCGCACCATTCAGGCGCTGACGCTTTATGTGGCGGACCAGATGAAGCAACGCCTTGCAAACCTGTTCGACTAGATGAGCGAGATTGATATGATGTATACAGTTAACGAACGAAGTGTATTGGGCGCGCTGGTCGAAAGGATCATTCCGGCAAGCGAGACGCACGGTGTTCCAGGTGCCAGCGATGAAGCCATTCTGACTGACATTCTTGGCGTCGCTGCGCCGCATCATGGCGCCCTATGCGGCGCACTGGCTAATCTTGAGGCGCTTGCGGAGGGTGCGTGCGGTGCCGGCTTTATGGAGCTTTCAGACAGTGATCAGGCAGCGGCGGCCAAGGCGTTCAGGGCTGCGCAGCCCGAACTTGCCGGATTGATTGCCGCTCTGACGGCGCAATGTTACTACCGGGACGACCGTGTTATGCGGGCGCTTGATATGGAGACAAGACCGCCCTTCCCGAAGGGTTTTGAAGTGGCGGGCGGCGACTGGTCTTTACTTGACCCGGTGCGGACACACCAGGCGTTCTTCAGGAAGGTCTGAAAAACAGACGAACAGGGTGGAGCGAACCGAGTTGCCTTGTTTGCCAGCGGTATCCGGTGATGTGGTTCCGGTACGGATCAATCATGATAACCAAAGAGGTGGAACGTAGTGACTTTTCAGCTTGCCTCACGCTGGTTTGAACGAAAGCACGTGTCGGAGGGTCTTACATTGTTGTGGGAGCCGCATGTGCATCCGCTGGTGCGCTGCAATATCTGGCATGTGCGCGGGCGTGACCGGGACATGCTGATTGACACCGGCCTCGGGGTCGCTTCGCTCAGGCTCGAAATACAGGATCTTGTGGACAAACCGCTTGTGGCGGTGGCGACCCATATTCATTTTGATCACGTTGGTGGTCTGCATGAGTTTGACGAGCGCCTTGTGCATGCCGATGAAGCTGAGGGGATGGCCAACTACAAAGGGTTTTCCGGATTGTCTCGCGCGTCGCTCGGGGCCGAGGTTCTGGAAGGACTGGCCGCAGCAGGTTACCCGATTGATGAGCCCTATCTTATTGACGCCTTGCCGCGCCCGGACTTTTGTCCGGATGATTTCACTATTTGCTCAACGGCGCCGACCCGGATCGTGGAAGATGGGGCGAGCGTTGATCTGGGCGATCGTCACTTTGAGGTCTTGCATCTTCCCGGGCATTCGCCGGGCAGTATTGGCCTGTGGGAGGCTGCGACAGGCACGCTGTTTTCCGGCGATGCCATCTACGAGGGTCCGCTTCTGGATGAAGTCAGCGGTTCGGATATCCCCGACTATGTGGCGAGCATGAAGCGCCTCAGGGCGGTGCCTGTGAATGTGGTCCATGGTGGCCACGACCCGAGCTTTGGCCGGGAGCGTATGGTCGAGATTTGTGATGAATATCTCGCGCACCGGGACAGCTGATCCGCCAATTTCTCCCCGAAAAAACCGGTGGCGGGGCTCCCTGAGGCGCGCTAGGATGCCGCCGGAATACAGAATGCAACAAGAGAGCGGCAGGTTTCAGCGAAACCGGACCGATCCGAACACTCAAAAAGGGAAGAAACCTCATGACAGCCATCAATGAAGTCACCGACCTTGTCGTCGAAGGCGATATTGCCGTCCTCACCTTGAATTCTCCGCCTGTGAATGCGCTGTCCGCCAAGGTGCGAGATGGCATTTTCAATGGCATCGAACAGGCCGTTGGCGATGATGCCGTGAAAGCCGTTGTTCTGATCTGCGACGGACGGACGTTTATTGCCGGCGCTGATATCACCGAGTTCGGCGGCGCGCAGACGGGTGCCAGCCTGTTCGAAGCTCAGGCGATGATCGAGGGGTCTTCCAAACCGGTTGTAGCGGCCATTCACGGCACGGCGCTTGGCGGCGGCCTCGAAGTGGCGCTGACCTGTCATTACCGGATCGGCGTTCCTTCTGCAAAATGTGGATTGCCGGAAGTCAACCTCGGGCTGCTGCCCGGGGCTGGCGGGACGCAGCGGCTGCCGCGGATTGTTGGCGTTGAGAAGGCCCTTGAGTTCATGACCTCGGGCACCCACGTTCCGGCGAACGCCTGTCTTGAAATAGGGCTGCTTGATGAAATGGCCGCCGAGGGTAACCTGCGCAGCGACGCCATCGCCTTTGCACAGAAACTTGTTGCCGAAGGGCGCCCGCTTAACAAGGTGCGCGATCTCAACGACAAGGTCGAAGCGGCACGCGGCAAGCCGGAAATCTTTGCCAACTTCCGCAAATCGATCGCGCGCAAAACCCGTGGGTTCAAAGCGCCTGAAGCGATTATCCAGTGTGTCGAGGCTGCCGTGGACGAGAGCTTTGACGACGGGATCAAGGTTGAACAGGCTCTCTTCCGTGACCTTGTCACCGGTGATCAGTCAGCGGCCCAGCGGCATGTGTTCTTTGCCGAGCGTCAGTGCTGGAAGATCCCTGATGTGCCCAAAGACACCGCTACGATCCCCGTGGAAAAAGTTGGTATCATCGGTGCCGGTACCATGGGCGGCGGTATCGCGATGAACTTTGCCTCTGCGGGTTATCCGGTCACCATCGTTGAGACCAAACAGGACGCGCTGGACCGAGGTCTCGGAGTTGTCCGGGCAAACTATGAACGCTCCGCCAAGCGCGGGCGCTTTACCATGGAGGAAGCCGAGGCTCGCATCGCGCGGATCACCGGCACCCTCAGTCTTGAAGATCTGGCCGATTGCGATCTGGTCATTGAAGCGGTTTTCGAAAACATGAAGATCAAGAAAGAGATCTTTGGTAATCTCGACCGCATTGTGAAGCAGGGCGCGATCCTTGCGTCCAATACGTCAGCGCTCAATATTGATGAAATTGCAACGGCAACCACACGCCCTGAAGCGGTTATTGGTCTGCATTTCTTCTCTCCGGCCAACGTCATGCGTCTGCTGGAAGTCGTGCGTGCGGATCACACCTCCAAGGACGTGATCAATACGTCGATGCAAATCGCCAAGAAGATAGGCAAGATCGCCGCGCTCGTCGGTGTCTGTCCCGGTTTTGTCGGCAATAGGATCCTTGGTCGGCGTCAGGCCATGGCCCAGCGCCTTATGTTTGAAGGCACGATGCCGTGGGATGTGGACCGGGTGCTGTTTGGTTTTGGTTTCCCGATGGGGCCGTTTGCCATGTCGGATCTAGCCGGGCTTGATATTGGCTGGAACAAGGAAGCCTCAAAGGGTGAGACCATTCGCGATGTGCTGTGCGAGATGGATCGCCGGGGTCAAAAGACCGGTGCTGGCTATTATGACTATGATGAAAACCGCAATGCCAACCCGTCTCCTGTGACCGAGAAAATCATCAACGAGTTTGTTGACAAATCGGGGATCAACAAGCGCAGCTATACGGATGAAGAGATTCTCCAGCGTTGTCTGTTCCCGATGATCAATGAAGGCGCCAAGCTGCTTGAAGAAGGTATGGCAATCCGCTCCTCGGACATCGATATCGTCTGGATCAACGGCTACGGCTGGCCGGCCTATCGCGGCGGCCCGATGTTCTATGGTGATCTCGTCGGTCTCGACAAGGTGCTGGCAGGCATGAAGGAACTCGAAGCCGAGCTCGGCGCGGAGTTCAAACCTGCAGCGCTGCTTGAAAAGCTTGTCGCAGAAGGCAAGAAATTTAGCGACGTTCCGCCAAAGGGATAAAGTATATCCGGAACCTGGCCGCGCTTCTGAACAGGGAGTGCGGCCTTGTTCTGGCGTATTGCAACTCCGATGAAACCTTGACACCTCCCCTGAGGGGAAAGAAACCATGACCAGCCTTGCGAAATCACTGTTCCGTGCTTTCCACTTTGCTGCCGCGGCCCTGTTTGCTGTCGTTGTTCTGGCCGCCTGCAACGACGCGGCCGTGCGTGAGACGCCGCAATCGGCGGCGCCAGGAGAAGTGCACGTCTATGTAGCGAAGAAGATCATCACCATGGAACCGGCGATGCCGGAGGCGAAGGTGGTTGCGATCCGGGACGGGCATATTTTGGGGGTCGGACGCACGCTGGACGATCTCGAGCCGTGGACGCGGGGGCAGCCCCACGTCATTGACTACGGGTTTGCCGACAAAGTGCTGATGCCTGGCCTTATCGATCCGCACCTGCACCCAATCATGGGTGCGGTTCTTCTGCCAACGGAGTTTATCACGCCCGAGGACTGGAACCTGCCGGGCAATTATGTGACGGGCGTGCGCACGCCGGAGGCCTACCGCAAACGGCTGGCCGACGCGATTGCGGCGAGCGATGCAACGTCCGGCAAACCCTTCATTTCCTGGGGCTATCATAAGCTCTGGCATGGCAGCCTCTCCCGCGCCGACCTTGATGCCATCGAGGCCAACCGGCCGGTGATCGTCTGGCAGCGTTCCTTCCACGAGATCATCGCCAATACGGCGGCCATGGCGATGATGGGATTTAACAGTCCGGCGGATCTTGAGCCTTTCCTGAAAATGCCGGGTGTCGACCGCCATCATGTCAGTTTTGAAGACGGCCATTTCATGGAAACGGGCCTTGTCGCGGCGCTGGCGAAGCTCCAGCCGCATATCCTGTCGCCCGAGCACCTCGGCGAGGGCTTCTCGATCATGCAGACCATGCTGCTTGATGCGGGTGTCACGATGATCGCCGACATGGCGACCGGTATTTTTGCCGATTTCAAAACAGAAGCGGCGATGATTGAGAATGCTTTTGAGAAGACCGGTGCGCCGGTCCGGATTCTCATGGTGCCGCTGGCCAAGACGCTGATGGCACAGAAGGGAAGTTTCGAAGAGGCGAATGCTTTCATCCGCGAGCAGGAGAAGATCTACGAGGGTCGCCGTCTGTTCATGAACAATCGTATCAAGCTTATCGCCGATGGCGCGTTCTTTTCGCAGTTCATGCGCATGAACGCTCCGGGATATACTGATGGTCACGAGGGCAAATGGATCACCGAGCCGGATGAATTGCGGGCCATGGCGATTGAATTCTGGAACGCCGGATACAAGATCCATACCCATGTCAATGGCGATGAAGGCCTTGATGTCGTACTGGATATTCTTGAAGATCTGCAGGCGGATAAACCACGGCCAGATCATCGGTTCACGCTGGAACATCTGGGCTATTCCACGGAAAGCCAGAACCGGCGGCTGGCGGAGCTTGGGGCTCTGGTGTCGGCCCAGCCCAATTATGTCTATGTGCTGAGCCATGAATATGCCCGCAATGGCATGGGCTATGACCGCGCCTCGCAGATCTCGCGCCTGGGATCGCTTGAGCGGCTCGGCGTGCCGCTGGCGCTTCATTCCGATCTCACCATGGCACCTGCCCAGCCTTTGTTCCTCGCCTGGCTCGCCGCCAACCGGGTTAACATGGAAGGCAATGTCATGGCGCCGAACGAGCGCATCAGCCTTGACAAGGCATTGCGGTCGATCACGATCGACGCGGCTTATGTGCTGGGGCTGGAAGACGAGATTGGCTCCATTGTCGCTGGCAAGCGCGCTGACTTCGCCGTGCTTGAAGAAGATCCGATGCAGATGGGTGCCAAGGGATTGAAAGATGTGCCGGTCTGGGGTGTGGTCTTTGAAGGTGAAGTGCACCCGCGGAAATAATGTCCACCCAACAAGAAAAACAAACGAAGAGAGTGATATGACCGACTTGTTCGAGCCGATGACATTTGCCCGCGGGAAGCGCATGAAAAACCGCTTCATGCTGGCCCCGCTGACCAATACCCAGTCCCACGAAGATGGCACGCTGGGCGATGATGAATATCACTGGCTGACCATGCGGGCGAAGGGCGGCTTTGGTGCGACGATGACCTGCGCCGCCCATGTCCAGGCCGTCGGACAGGGTTTTCCCGGGCAACTTGGGATCTTCAGTGATAATCATCTGAAAGGTTTGACGCGTCTTGCCAAAGGCATCAAGAATGAAAACAGTCTTTCCATCGTGCAGCTGCATCATGCCGGGATGCGTTCGCCGGACGCGCTCATCGGGCAAAAGCCCGTGTGCCCCTCGGAGAATGAAGAGACCGAAGCCCGGGCGCTTTCGACCGAAGAGGTTGAGGAGCTGACCGAGGACTTTGTAGCAGGGGCCGTGCGGGCAGAGCGGGCAGGGTTCGACGGCGTCGAACTTCATGGCGCGCACGGGTATATTCTTTGCCAGTTTTTGAGCCCGGTGATCAATCAGCGCGATGATAAATATGGCGGCTCGCTGGAAAATCGCTCGCGGCTCATCTTTGATATTATCAAGGGCATTCGGGAGCGCTGTCGGCCTGATTTCAATCTTGGCATCAGGCTTTCGCCGGAACGTTTTGACGTCAAGCTCGCTGAAATCCTGCAACTTGCGCAAAAACTGATGTCGGAGGGCGAAGTGGATTATATCGATATGTCGCTCTGGGATGTCTTCAAGGAACCGGTCGAGGACGAGTTTCAGGGGCGCAGTCTGATGTCATATTTCACCGCGCTCGACAGGGGCGATGTGCGGCTCGGCGTCGCTGGCAAGGTGCGCACGCCGCAGGATGCTCGGCAGTGTCTTGAAGAGGGCGCAGATTTTGTGCTGCTGGGACGGGCTGCTATTTTGCATCATGATTTTCCTGATCGGACAAAGGCGAATGCCGAGTTTGAGCCGGTCAACAACCCGGTAAGCGCTGACTATCTGCGTTCCGAAGGACTTGGCGAGGCGTTTATCAATTATATGAGCGCCTGGAAGGGTTTTGTTGAAGGGTGAATTGTGGGAGAAGAGATCATGACCAGCGACAGTGATATTTTAATTGTGGAAAAGCGCGGTGCTGTTGAGTGGGTGACGCTCAATCGTCCGGATCGTCTGAATGCTTTGAGCGGTGAAATGGTCCGGCGCTTGCGTGAGTATTTCGAAGCCAAATACCGCGACGACGAAACCAGGGTCATTGTTTTGAAGGCCAATGGCCGGGCCTTTTGTGCCGGACTTGATTTGAAAGAAAGCGATGGCGGCGGCGACGGGTCTGTTGAATCAGCCATGAGAGGCCAGCGCAACATTCAGGATATCTACAAGGCCATGCGGCGGTGCCCGCAACCGGTTATCGCTCTTGTTCAAGGGGCTGCCTGCGGCGGGGGCATGTCGCTCGCGCTGGCGTCGGATATTCGTATCCTCGGCGAGTCGGCAAAGCTCAATGCGGCCTATCTCACCATTGGAACGACGGGTTGCGATATGGGGGCGAGCTACTTCCTGCCCCGGCTGGTCGGGCTTTCTCTGGCCTCGGAGCTCCTGCTGACCGGGCGCTTCATTCATGCTGAAGAGGCGATACAGCACCGACTTGCCTCGCGTATGGTTCCTGACAGCGAACTGGAAGGGGCTGCTGCTGATCTCATCGAGGCGATGCTGGCGGCGACCGGGTTTGGTTTGCGGATGACCAAGGATGCGCTCAATTTCTCGATTGATGCACAAAGCATGGAAGCCGCCATGGCGATGGAGGACCGGCAGCAAATTCTGGCTGTTATGAGCGGCGAGCTGGCAGAGCGGCGGAAAAAGTTTCTCTGATGATGAATATGATCTGGTGGGTGTATTTCCATCGGGCATCTTTGCGCGCAACTATAAGCAGTTTTTTTTATTTATGTGCGGTAAAGTAGAAGTTGTTGCGATTCACTCGCAATTAATATCCCTCTGTCACATTGCCATCAGTTGATGGAATAACTGAACGACATATGGGGACTACTATGCTGAAACGTAACTGGACGTCTCAAGGGGTTTTTTCTGGAAGTCAGAATAGCGACCGCTTTGAGAATATGGTCAAGACCATGCCGATTGCGGTCATGACCTGCGACATACATAACGACTTCAAGATCGATTACATCAACGACAGTACCTTGCAAGAGCTTGGCAAGGTTGAGCACCTTCTTCCGTGTAAGGTAGCGGAATTGATGGGGCAGTCGGTCGATATCTTCCACAAGAATCCATCCTTTCAAAGACAGATTCTCTCTGACCCAACGAAATTGCCGCACAAGGCGACGATTACACTGGGCGAAGAATTTCTCGATCTTTATGTAACAGCCATGTTCGACGCGGGCGGCAAGTATACCGGTCCGATGTTGACCTGGAGTGTGGTGACCGAACGGGTCGAGAAAGAAAGGGAGACAGCGCGTCTTCTGAAAATGATGGATGACATGCCGGTTAACGTGATGATGGCGGACAAGGATACGCTTGAAGTTATCTATGCCAACAAAACCAGCATCGACACATTGACAACGCTGGAACGTCTTTTGCCGATCAAGGCGAAGGATCTTATCGGGACCTGTATTGATATTTTCCACAAGAACCCGGCGCATCAGCGAGCCCTGTTGGCCGATCCAAAGAATTTGCCATGGGAATCCAACATTTCCCTGGGTGATGACACGCTCTCCTTGCGGGTCACGCGCCTTGATGATGCCGACGGCAACTATATTGCGCCTTTGCTGACGTGGAATGTCATCTCGGACCAAATCAAGATGGCTGACAATGTCGGCAATGTATCGGTTTCTGTTTCTGCAGCGGCGACGCAGCTTGATGCGAACTCTGTTTCAATGGCGGCTGCTACGGATGAGACGTCCGCACAGGCTGCTGCTGTGGCCGCGGCTTCGGAGCAATTGTCAACCAGCGTCAATGAAATCTCGTCGCAAGTGGTCAAGTCAGCCGAAATTGCAGATGCCGCCGTTAAGGAAGCGCGCCGTTCAAGCGACTCGATTGATGCACTGGCAGAAGGCGCCAATAAAATTGGTGATGTTGTGACCCTTATTCAGGACATTGCCAGTCAGACTAACCTGCTTGCCCTCAACGCAACAATTGAAGCGGCCCGGGCTGGCGATGCCGGCAAGGGCTTTGCGGTTGTGGCGTCTGAAGTCAAGACGCTGGCCAATCAAACGGCCAAGGCAACCGAGGATATCGCTGCGCAGGTCACCGGCATTCAGCAGAATGTGAGTGATTCCGTTGCTGCGATCAAGACAATCACCGAGACCATCGAGAACATGGATGAAATCACCACGGCAGTTTCGGCGGCGGTTGAAGAACAGGGTGTTGCCACTCAGGAAGTCAATCAGAACATCCAGGGCGTCATGACGGCGGCTGAAGATACCGGGCACCTTGCGGCGCAGGTTCGTGAAGCGTCTTCAGAGCTCAGCCAGCAGTCTGAGGCAATGAACGGCCACGTCAACCAGTTCCTGGCGCAAATGGGCGTCAAACGATAGTTCATCAGAGCGATACCAATATTTGAGATCGGGGAGCCTTGCGGCTCCCCTTTTCTTTGCTCGGCTCACAAGATGTATTCGGTCGGGATGATCAGGTGACTGCTCTGGTGTAAAGGTGCCAGGTGGCGTGCCCCAACACAGGCAGGGTGAAGAAGAGGCCGATCAGGCCGCTGAGCAGGGAAAGACCGATCAGGAGGCCGATGATGAACCACCACAGGATCATGGGGCCGGGATTGGTCTTTACGACTTTGACGGATGTTATCATTGCGGTGACAAAATCGACATCTCGATCAAACAGGAGCGGCAAGGAAACGACGGTAATGGAAAAGACAAAAAAGGCGATCATGGCGCCGGTGAGATTGCCAAGCACCAGAAACACCAGGCCGGTTGGTGTGGTGAAGATCTGGGTTATGAACTCGGATGGCGAGAAGGATTTTAATCCCATAAAGCCGAAAAACAGAAGGGCCGCAATATCCATCCAGATAATTATGGCGAAACCGGTGATCAAGGCCATCCAACCCAGGTCGCGCCGGCTTGTTCCTTTTACCGATGAAAGAACGTCGGGCCAGGAAAGGGCCTCTGATCTGGAAAGCTTGCGGCTGACATCATAGAGCCCCGCAGCCATGAACGGTGCCAGGATGGCGAAACAGATCACCAGGGGATAGACGAAAAACGGAAGGCCCGCGAGGGTCAGCAAAAAATACATCATCCACCCGCCAAGTGCATAGACGCCGCCGAAAAACAAACCGTATTGAGGGACGCTTCGAAAGTCCGCGAGCCCGCTTGCAAGAGCTGCCCGGATATCTGCGATCTCAAGGTTCCGGATTTCGGGGGCGCGCGCTGCCTCGCCCTGAGGTATGGTCGTTGTCTCGCTCATTCTGGTTTCACCCGTTGTTTTCAGAGCTTTTTTTGCTCGACGAAAATCTGGATCTTCAATTGCTTGTCTGCGATCTGTTTTTGAAGCGCCTTGCGTTCCTGCTGATCGGTCTCTTGCGCAAATTTCTTGCGCAAACCTTCGAGCTCCTTGAAGAGCCCGACTTCACCAGGAGCAAAACCGGAGTTCTTCAGGACCTTGAAGGCGATTTTGAGCTCTTCGGGGGTTTGAGCGAAACCGTCTTGCAGATCAAGCTCCTTTCCGAAGTGCTTGCTGCGTTTCAATTCGCCGCTCTTTTCGGCCTCTTTGACCCACTTTCCTGCAATGTCATCACTGGTCACGATCTCTCCTTCAGGTCGCCGCTGAGGTGATTGCCGTCTGTGGTCAATAGACCATAGTTTCTCGTAGTTTTAAACCGCAAGACGATCTTGCGGAAATCCTTGAAGCTCGCATTTTGGGTCAATGGCTCAGCCGTGAGGAATGGACCCTGGATTAGCACGTGGAATAATTGCCGCAGGGGGGCTAAAATTGCTTGATTCGCGGCTGTGAGGAGCGGTAACTGCTTTGTGGGCACTGCGCTGCCGTGCCCGCGCTGCCGCGGCTCGTTGAAGGCGCGTGAGGGTTCTGACAGGGAAAGAAACTATGACAGCAATTGCCAAAACCGGGAAAACCGTCACTATATTTGGAGGTTCGGGCTTTGTTGGTCGCCATCTGGCTCAGCGGCTGGCAAATGAAGGCTGGCGTATCCGCGTCGCAGTGCGCCGCCCGCATGAAGCGCAGGAACTTGGTTCAATTGGCGATGTGGGCCAGCTCCAGATCGTGCAGGCCAATGTCCGTGATGTGGCCTCTGTTACGGCAGCTGTGCAGGGCGCCGATGTGGTGATCAATCTGGTTGGTCTTCTTGTCCAGGGGGGCAAACAAAAATTCACAGCGGTTCAGGCTGCCGGAGCCGGTAATGTTGCCCGCGCTGCGGCCACTGCAGGGGCACGCCGCCTTATTCATATGTCTGCGCTGGGCGCCGACAAAACGTCTGTCAGTGCATACGCACAAACAAAGGCGGCTGGCGAAGAGGCGGTTCTTGAAGCTTTCCCTTCTGCGACGATTATGAGGCCGTCGGTTATCTTCGGGCCTGCCGATGGATTTATTACCCGATTTGCGAGTCTCGTTCGGATGATGCCGATTGTTCCTCTCATCGGCTCGGGAAAGACACGCTTTCAACCGGTTCATATTAACGACGTGGTCGATGCGTTCATGGCGGTGATCGGATCGAATGAGACCAGAGGCAAGGTCTTTGAATTGGGCGGGCCGGATGTCTTCACGCTGGCCGACATTCTGCGCATGATGGCGCGGGATATGGATCGACCCCGGCTGTTTGTTCCATGGCCGTTCTGGGCGGCAAAGATCAACGCCTTTTTCCTGCAGATGCCGTACACGTTCCTGCGCATTCCCCCCTTGTTGACAGTGGATCAAGTCAAGCTGCTGCAACATGATAATGTAGTGGGTATGTCGGGCGAACCAGGAGTTCTGACCATCAAAGATCTGGGCAAGGGTGCTGGCGCTGGTCAACTGGTGTCGCTGGAAGCGGTCTTGCCAGATTATCTGGTGCGCTTCCGCAAGCATGGTCAATATGATGCGCGCCCGGCTACCAGCTAGAGCGGGTTCGCCGGTTCAAAAAATAGTCAACAGGATGACACCGAGGGCGACCCGGTAGATCACAAACGGCATAAAACCAATTTTCTCGACCAGAGCCATGAAGAGCGCGATGGACGCGTAAGCTGCAGCAAATGACAGGGCCGCGGCGATTGCGGCGGCGCTCCAGGGCGTGTTGCTCGCGGTGCCGCCCAGGTCCAGGGCTTCAAAGGTCCCCGATGCGATTATGATCGGGATCGACAGAAGCATTGAAAACCGAGCGGCCTCGGAACGGGTCATATGCAGGGCCCTGGCCGCAGTCATGGTAATGCCCGAGCGCGATGTGCCCGGTATGAGCGCCAAAGCCTGAGCAAGGCCAATGAGAATAACATCCTTCATGGACAGGTCTTTGACGGCTCGCTCTCTCGGCGGCCAGTGATCGGCGGCGTAAAGCACCAGGCCAAAGACAATTGACGCAATGGCAATGACGTCAATGGAGCGCATCAGGTCATTCCATCCCGTCAAGCCGACCACAGCGCCTGCGATAACCGCCGGGATGGACCCGATCACAAGAAAGTCGAGAAGGCGTACATTGTCGGACATCTTGCGCCGAAAGAAATCGGGCACGGCGGTGAGTAAGGATCCGATGTCCTTGCGGAAATAGGACGTGACGGCACCCAGCGAGCCCACATGGACGGCAACATCCATGACAACGCCCTGATCCTCAAAATTCGTCAGTTGAGGCAGAAGTATGAGATGGGCCGAAGAGGATATTGGCAAGAATTCTGTCAGCCCCTGGATGAGGGCAAGGAGCAAGAGCTGTTCAATTGGCATGTGAAAATATTCCCTGGCTCTTGTCGTTTTGTATGCTGCTCATCCGGGATAGCGAAAAAGAAGTGATGCTTCAAGAGCTGGTTTGTCAGACTTCAGGTGACAAAAAACCCGCGAGAGGTGGGTCTCGCGGGTTTTCAAATCTCTCGGAAGGATCGGGGCTACTTTGAGGCGGCGTCTATCTGACCCGCCCGTCCGCTCATTTCGCCATTTTGCTCGGTAAAGGTCACTGGACCGAGGTCCGCTCCTGGCAGTCCCAGGCGGTCACCGGGCAGCAGGACCCTTTCGCAGCGCGGGGCACACGAGTAGGAAAAGATACCGGGGCCCCGGACATAGGTCACACTTCCTGCGTTGGCAACTGATGTAACGCGAACCCGTTTTGTGGCAATCGGCTTGCCGTCGCTGTCCAGCGCAATTATATTTGTCACACCATACATCCGACCAACGACAAGAATAATCTTGTCATTGTGTACTGAAACATCAGCGATAGACGGGTTGGTTACGGCCACTGTTGTAACCGGTTGATCCACAACGAAGACCTTTGACTCGTCTATTGGGACCTGAAGCTCGGACGCCCCGGCAGTGCCGGTTACTGACAAGATCAGTGCAAGTCCTAAAGTAACCATCGTGAGCAGGTGCCCGGGGACCGGCCCGGCAGTGCGATCTACGTTATGGTGTCCCATCTTCTTTTACTCCAACTCATTAAAGGCGCGAGGTCTTCCTCTTACGGAAGGATGCTAGCGAAAAAAAATGAATAAGCCCTAAAAGGGAGGGGGCGAATTTTCATGGTTTTATACTTGATTTATACTCTGCCACCATTTGCATGCAGACTCCGACAGTTTTCGACCGCGTCACAATTGTCAGTAAAATATTATAATTAACGATGTCTTGAAGGAAATCTACCATGGTTAATCAAGTCTTAAGGGCGATGTCATGGGAGTATAGAGTTCCAATAATCGAAGTATAGCTATGCGATTAATCTAATATAATTCTAATTAATATAGTATATATATGATTATAGAAATATAAACCATTATATTTTACCGTTTATTAATGAGGTGTCGGTAGTGTGACAGCCGTACGCGGTGGTCTGTCCATCCACAGGGGTAAGGCTTCGCGTCCATAGTGCTGTGTAGTAGATTGTAAGGAGTTCTAGAACATGACTTTTCTCAAAAATTTTCTGAATGATGAATCCGGTGCGACGGCTATTGAGTATGGCCTTATTGCTGCCGGCATTGCTGTTGCCATTATTACCGCTGTTGGTACTGTTGGTACGAAAGTTACCGCGACATTCACCAGCGTAGCCGCTGGTTTGTAATCGTACGCAAGTTTGGCATCAAGTGCCTGGCAGGGGCGGGTCTTCGGACCCGCCCTTTGTTTTTTGTGGGTTGCAGGTCTTGGGATGTAACCGAGAGCCGAACGTCAACCGCTACCCGTTCTGTCTGATCGTGATAGTGGCCTGTGTGCTGCGGATCATATTTCCCCGGCATAACCGACCAACAGGATAGCCGGATTTTCACTAAATTAACCGTTCCGTGTCAAGTTCAGGGCTTGAAGATCAGGTGTACTCGACAGCTTCAGAGGTTCGGATATGGAATTACTTCCTGTACTGATTTTACCGTTGCTACTGGTCGTCGCCGCGATGAACGATATTGCGACAATGACAATCCCGAACTGGATTTCGGGACTTCTCGTTGCGTCATTTTTGCCCTTGGGGTTTGCATTTGGAATGCCGATTGGTGATATCGCTGTGGCATTGGGTGTCGGGTTTGGGTTTCTTCTGGTCGGGATGGCGTGCTTTGCTCTGGGGTGGATCGGCGGCGGGGATGCCAAATTGATCGCGGCAACAGCCGTGTGGTTTGGTTGGCCAGCGTCATTGACCTTTATGTTCTGCACAATGTTGGCGGGTGGGGCGGCAACGCTGGTGCTGTTGCTTTTCCGTTTTATGCGGGTGCCAGACCCGGTTTTGTCCGTGCCGTGGGTTGGACGCCTGCACAGTACCAATGAAGCTCTGCCCTATGGCGTGGCGATTGCCGCCGGGGGGCTCATCGCGCTGCGGCAGTCTCCACTCATCGATCTCATGGCCGGGTAGGTTCAAATGGGGAACAGGTTAAGAAAGTCTCACTTTGAAATCTAACATACTGAAGACCCGGTTTACCGAAATGGAACAGCTTGTTGTTAGTGTCAAATCAGGGTCGATGAAATGGTGTTGCGGTCAGGCGTATTCCGGGTGCTGCATCTTCATCGATATAAGGGCCGCAATGGCCGGACTAAAAGACAGAATAAAGGGCAATTGTCATGAATCTCGCGCGTTTGATTGTAATGGGGATCGCGATACTGACAGCAGGGATGGCCGCATTTTTGGTCCGCTCAATGTCGACTTCGCAGGGACCGGCTAACGCCGCTCTGGAACCCCAGGTAGTCGTTGTTGATACAACAGGTGTTCTTGTCGCCTCACGTAACATCAGCGTGGGCGAAACCATGGTCGCCAATGATTTTCGCTGGCAGACATGGCCAAAGGAAGCGGTTCACGAAACCTATATTATCCAGGCCGCAGACACCGATGTCAGCAAGAACTGGGTCGGCGCCGTATTGCGCTCGCCGGTTGTTGTCGGTGAACCTTTGACGGGCCACAAGATGGTGCGCATTGGCGAGGGGGGGGTCATGGCTGCCATCATTCAACCGGGTATGCGCGGTGTTGGCGTCAAGATTTCAGCAGAGACCGGCGCGGGCGGGTTTATTCTTCCCAATGACCGGGTCGACGTTATTACGACGTATAAATCCCGAGCCGGTGGTGAGCGCTCGGATAATTTTACCGGTGAAACCATCCTTCAGGATGTCAGGGTGCTTGCTATCGATCAAACCTTCCGGGAAGAAGACGGTCAACAGGTCGTCGTCGGGCGCACCGCGACGCTGGAACTTTCATCGGTGCAGTCTGAAGACCTTATTCTGGCTGCACAAATGGGTGAAGTCTCGCTCGTGCTGCGTAGCCTCGCCGGTGAAGGCGCAGGAGACGGGCATGTTGCCCTGAGCCGAAAATCCAAAAACCAGGTTGTCGTCGTTCGAAACGGTCGAGTATCCGGAAGCCGATAAAGGAATGATCATGAGTGTACTGCGTAACGTCAAAATCGGTCTTGTCACATCAACCTTGCTCTGTTGTCTGGTGGCTTCGGCTCAGGCGGAGCTGAAGGGCTCTGGCCGAACGCCTGAAAACATCATGCTGGTCAAGATTGATGCCGGTGGAGAAGGCCCTAAATCAGAAAATCTGATCCTGCCGCTTGACAAGGGTGCGATCATTGAATTGCCGGCAGATGCCCGCGATGTCATGGTCTCCAATCCCATGATTGTTGAGGCGGTCGTGCGTTCTCCGCGTCAGGTTTACATTTTCAGCCGCCAGATTGGTCAGGCCAATGTTTTCATTCTTGACGCTGCGGGCAAGCAAATCCTCAATCTCGAGGTTCAGGTCGAGCGCGATCTTGATGCCCTCCAGGCTATGGTCGACAAATTCCTGCCGGACTCTCGTGTGACGATCGAATCTATCAATGACAATATTGTCCTGTCTGGTTTTGTCTCCAGTCCGGCAGCAGCAGAACAAGCCCGTGATCTGGCTGCTCGCTTTGTCGGTGATCCGGCGCGCGTCCTCAACATGGTCGCCATTGATACCAATGAACAGGTCATGCTCAAGGTTTCCATCGTCGAGATGCAGCGCAATGTGTCGAAGCAATTTGGCGCTTCCTGGGGCGGATCCTACATTCAGAACGGGAGTACGAGCTGGGGTTTTGACAATCTCAATCCGTTCAGCCTGATCGGGAGTGCCCTGTCAAACACGGCGGCAACTTACGCCTATTCGGGCCCGAGGGGCGAAGCCTCCGCTGTGCTGCGTATGCTCGAACGGGTTGGATTGGTTCGCACTCTTGCAGAACCCACTTTGACTGCCATCTCGGGAGAGTCGGCTAATTTTCTGGCCGGGGGCGAATTCCCGGTTCCGACAGGCGTCGATAGAGACGGCAATGTCGTCGTTACATTCCATCAGTTTGGTGTGGGTCTGGGGTTTACGCCGGTGGTGATGTCAGAAGGGCGGATTTCACTCAAGATCTCGACAGAGGCCAGTGAGCTTGCCTCTGCCGGTGCTCTGAACTTTGGTGGAACTACAATTCCTTCCTTGCGGGTGCGCCGGGCCGAGACGACAGTGGAATTACCGAGTGGTGGCAGCATGGTTATGGCCGGGCTGCTGCAAGAGGATATCCGTCAGAATATTGATGGCATTCCAGGCGCCAAGGATGTCCCCATCCTGGGTGCGTTGTTTCGCAGTCGCGATTTCGAAGCCAATGAAACCGAGCTGGTCATCATTGTGACGCCCTATCTGGTGAACCCGACAAATAGGGGCAACCTGGTTACGCCTGTTGATGGTTTTGCGGCGGCGAGCGATCTTGACACGATTTTGATGGGACGTCTCAACAAGGTCTATGGTGTCAGTGGTCAAGAAGTGTCCAAGCGTAACTGGCAAGGCCCGGTTGGCATGATTGTACAGTGAGGAGTGACGTGATGTCTTTGAAAAATGAAAACATGATAAAGTTGGCAGTGATGTTTGTTGCGGCCCTTTCACTATCAGCCTGCGGATCTCTTCCCGTAACGTCCGACGGATCGATGGTGACGCGACGCGGTCCGGTGGATAAATTCCCGATTCAGGTCGCGGATGAGAAAGAAGAAATTACCCTGGTTATTGCGCCGCATGTCTTTGCCCTGAGCCAGGCCGACAAGAACCGTGTTGCTATGCTGGCAGAATCCTACAAGCATGTCGGGCACGGTGATATCTGGGTAGTTGCGCCGACGGGATCTGCCAACTCGGCTTCATCGATAGGCGCCGCTGCAGAAATCGCAAAGGTTATGGTCGATCAGGGTATTCGCCCGACCTCCATTAAAATGAATTCCTACCTTGCTGCCGAGACTGATGAAAGCGCGCCGGTGACGGTGCTTTTCAGACGGTATCATGCCTTCACGAGCGATTGTGGTCTGTGGAACAGGAATATTGCGTTTACACCGACCAACCAGTCTTCGCCGAACCTGGGCTGCACCACGCAGTCCAATCTGGCGGCGCTGGTTGAAGATCCGCGAGACTTGATTGAGCCGACGCGCATGGATCCTGCAGATCCGGCACGACGAGCGACGGTCTTCGAAAATTACAGAGCCGGCGCTGTGACGACCAGTGAGCGGTCAGATCAGGAATCCGGTGTTGTCACAGACATCGGTAGCGAATAGAGCAAAAAACCAGAGTGGAAAGTAAGCATGGCCAAAAATGTAGATAACTCGGCACCAGTGGATGTTGATGTTGAAGACGTGTCAGAGCGCCGGGAACCTGCGCTTGAATTGCCGAGTCTGGATGATATGCCGGTTCGATCGGAAGCGGTCCTGCCAGAAGCAGTTCTGGATGCCGAGTTTGATGACGTGTCCCGGCAAGCCCCTGTGGTGGAGGAACAGAGTTCTTCAGTGAAGGTGAATACACCGCTTCAGGATCGTCCTGTGCCGCGCATCAGCATTGAGGCGTTCTGCAAGTCGCCTGAGAACGGGTCGGTCATGCAGCAGGTTGCCAGTGATCGGCGGTTGTCCCGGGCGCATGTGACGGTTCACATGGGCGGCATTCAAGCTGCGGTGCAACACTTTTCTGTGACACCAACACCCAATCTGATCCTCGTTGAAGCCACTCAGGACCATGATGCAATCTTCAAGGGTCTTGAAGAACTGGCCGCCGTCTGTGATGCCGGTACCAAAGTTATTGTTATTGGTCAGGTCAATGATATTATTCTGTACCGCGAGCTTATTCGTCAGGGCGTCAGTGAATATCTGGTCGGCCCCCTTACCGTCCCACAGGTTATTGATGCCGTATCGACGCTCTACGTCGATCCAGGTGCAACGCCGATCGGTCGTAGTCTGGTCTTTACCGGTGTCAAAGGGGGTGTCGGATCAAGTACTTTGTCGCACAATGTGTCCTGGTGCATTGCGGAACGCATGCTGCATGATGTGACGCTCATCGATCTTGATCTTCCGTTTGGCACAGCTGGCCTCGACTTCAATGAAGACCCGGCTCAGGGTGTTGCCGATGCGCTGATTGCGCCGGAACGCCTTGATGATCAATTGCTTGATCGCCTGCTTGTCAAGTGTTCGGAACATCTCAGTCTATTTACGTCGCCGGGTGTTCTTGACCGCGACTTTGAACTGGAGTCCGCGGCTTTTGAAAATGTTCTGGACAGAGTTCGCTCAACGGTGCCCTGCATGGTGGTTGATCTGCCGCATATCTGGGTGCCATGGACGCGGCACATCCTTTTGACCGCGGATGAGATTGTCATCACGGCAACGCCAGATCTCTCCAGTCTCAGAAACGCCAAAAATCTGGTCGACCTTTTGAAGCAATCCCGGACGTTTGACAATCCGCCGAAGCTGGTCCTGAACCAGACAGGTGTCGCCAAGCGGCCAGAGATATCCGAGAAGGAATTTGCCGAGGCTGTTGGTGTGCCTGTTGTGCTTTCGGTGCCGTTTGAGCCGCAGATGTTTGGAACAGCCGCCAATAATGGCCAAATGGTTGCTGAGATGAAGCCTGACAGCAAGGTGACGCAAGGTTTGCTCAGCCTTGCCGGGTTGCTTACGCAGCGCGAACCGGTCGAGCAAAAAACCTCTACGCTCCAGAAGTTTATGGCCCAGCTCAAGGGAAAGTAATTACGGGGATTTATGTTCGGAAAACGTACGCCAGATGCTCCAGGGGGCGACCAGGCCCGATCGATTCGCAAGAAATCGGTCGAGGAGGATGCTGGCGTGCCTGCTGAGACCGAGGAGTTGGCACCGCCTATCCCGGCGCCCAAACCCTCTCTTGAGAAAGCCAAAACAACCGAGGATCCTTTCGTTGTTGAAGATCGCTCGGAAGAGTATTTTCAGGTCAAATCGACGATCTTCAATGCGTTGATCGACACGATTGATCTGAGTCAGTTCGCCCAGTTGGATCAGGCCAGCGCGCGAGATGAAATTCGCGACATCGTTCAGGAAATCATTGCGATCAAGAACGTCGTCATGAGTATCGCTGAGCAGGAAACCCTGCTGCAGGATATCTGCAACGATGTTCTTGGCTACGGGCCGCTTGAGCCTCTGCTTGCTCGCGACGATATCTCGGACATCATGGTCAATGGTGCCGGGCGCGTTTACATCGAAGTCAACGGCAAGATCCAGGTCACAAATGTTCGGTTCCGGGACAATGGTCAGTTGATGAATATTTGTCAGCGGATCGTTAGCCAGGTTGGTCGCCGGGTCGATGAGTCGAGCCCTATCTGCGATGCGCGCCTGCTTGACGGTTCTCGGGTCAACGTTATTTCCGGCCCGCTCGCAATTGACGGCCCAGCACTCACCATTCGGAAGTTCAAGAAAGACAAGCTCCAGATGCAGGATCTTGTGACCTTTGGCTCGATATCGCCTGAAGGTGCAACGGTTCTCAATATTATTGGCGCGGTGCGTTGCAACGTCCTGATTTCCGGCGGTACCGGTTCAGGTAAAACAACGCTCTTGAACTGTATGACGGCCTTTATCGACGAGGACGAGCGGATCATCACCTGTGAGGATGCGGCGGAGCTTCAGTTGCAGCAGCCCCATGTCGTGCGTCTCGAAACCCGCCCGGCCAATCTTGAAGGCTCCGGTGAAATTACCATGCGCGAACTGGTCAAGAACTGCCTTCGGATGCGCCCAGAGCGGATCATTGTTGGTGAAGTCCGGGGGCCTGAGGCCTTTGACCTTCTTCAGGCCATGAATACCGGTCATGACGGTTCGATGGGAACCCTGCACGCCAACTCGCCGCGTGAAGCTCTCAGTCGTCTTGAAAGCATGATTACAATGGGCGGCTTCAATCTGCCGTCAAAGACCATTCGCGATATGATTTGCGGTTCGATTGATATTGTTGTTCAAGCAACGCGCCTGCGTGACGGGTCGCGGCGCATTACCCATGTTACCGAGGTTCTTGGAACCGAGGGCGATGTCATTATTACACAAGATCTGTTTATCTTTGAAATGGATGGCGAGGACGAAGATGGAAACGTCAAGGGTAGACACAAGTCGACCGGAATTGCGCGCCCGGCATTCTGGGATCGCGCACGGTATTATGGCCGCGAGGCTGAACTTGCCATGGCGCTTGATGCGGCTGCCGACTAGGGCAGTATTGTAAGTTGAAAGAGAATGAGGAATTCGAATGTCATCATCTGATATCACATTTATCTTTGTGATCCTGACAGGCACAGTCAGTGTTCTGGCTCTGGGCTACGTGTTCTTTGGACAGGCGGCCACCGCTCGGGCCAGGACGTCGAAGCGCCTGCAGTCCATAGCGCAACCGGGCAAGGAAAAGAAGTCCCGGTTTAGCGGCGATGCCATTAAGGAGCGCCGCAAGGCGGTTCAGGATACGCTTGATGAGCTGGAGGAGCGCCAGAAGGAACAAAAGCAAAGACTGTCGCTCAGAGTGCAAATTGATCAGGCCGGACTTGAGATTTCCGAACGAACGTTTTGGGTCATATCGGCAGGGGGTGGTGCCGTTCTTGCCGCACTTATCTTTGTTGCGGGGCAAGGCGCCATCGCTATTGCTCTGGGTGGTCTTGTTGGTGTCATTGGGCTGCCGCGCTGGGTTCTTTCCTTCCTGCGCACGAGGCGCCAGAAGAAGTTCACTGAAGAGTTTGCCAATGCGCTTGATGTGATTGTTCGTGGTGTGAAATCGGGCTTGCCGCTCAATGAATGCCTCAAGATTATTGCGCGAGAGTCCGCGCAACCGGTTCGGGGTGAGTTTGCTCTTGTGACCGACGGACAAAAGGTTGGCATCCCCCTTGAGCAGTCGCTGCAAATGCTGTTTGAGCGGATGCCAATTGCCGAGGTCAATTTCTTCATGATCGTGCTGATCATTCAACAATCTGCGGGTGGTAATCTATCCGAGGCTCTTGGTAATCTTTCCGATGTTTTGAGATCTCGCAAACAGATGCGTGCGAAGATTCAGGCTATGTCGTCTGAGGCCAAATCATCTGCCATGATTATTGGATCCTTGCCGCCGGGTGTTGCCGGTCTGGTTTATATGACGTCACCGGAGTATATGATTACCTTGTTCACGTCAGAGCCTGGACACATAATGCTGGGTCTGAGCGCGGTGTGGATGTCGACCGGTATTCTTGTGATGCGCAAGATGATCAATTTCAACTTTTAGTGACAGGTTTTCCGATGGGACGTTTGATCAGTTTCTTTTATGACCCTCAGCTTCTGTTGACGCTGCTTGTTGCGGTCGCGGCTTTCGCCTCAATCATAACCATTGCGATGCCATGGCTGGCGCGTGACAAGTTGAATGACCGCCTTAAGTCTGTTGCCAATCGGCGTGAGGAGTTGCGCAAGCAGCAGCGGCAGGATTTGTCAAAGACGAAGTCCGGAGCGCGGTTGCGGCACAAGTCAGACGGGTTCTATAAGGAGTTTGTTGAAAAACTCAATCTGCGTGAAATGCTTGAGGGCCCGGAAACAAGGATGAGGCTGGCGCAGGCCGGTTTTCGGGGGCCAGGGCCGGTTTTTACTTTTGTCTTTTTCCGTGTCGTTATGCCGCCGGTTGTGTTTGCCCTGGTGCTTGCCTATCTGTTTCTCCTGAACGATTTTGGTTATCCTGTCGGAAAGCGCTTTTTGATGGCGGGTGGCGGAGCTGTCTTCGGGTTTTTTCTACCGAATATCTTTATCAAGAACTTTGCCCAACGCCGCCAGGAGACAATTTTTGCGTCATTTCCCGATGCCCTTGATCTGCTTCTCATCTGTGTGGAGTCAGGTATGTCCATTGAGGCTGCCTTCGCCAAAGTGACCAATGAAATCGGCGCGCAATCTGTTCCGCTAGCTGAAGAGCTTGGGCTGACAACGGCAGAGCTGTCGTATTTGCCCGAGCGCCGAATGGCTTACGAAAACCTTGGTGAACGGACGGGTCACCCCGGCATCAAGGCGGTCTGCACGTCGCTTATTCAGGCGGAGCGCTACGGGACACCCGTTGGGCAGGCTCTGCGAGTTATGGCGCAGGAAAACCGGCAGATGCGGATGAATATTGCGGAGAAGAAGGCGGCCTCTTTGCCTGCCAAACTGACCGTACCAATGATTGCATTTTTCCTGCCGGTCCTGTTTGTTGTAATTTTGGGACCTGCGGCTATCAAACTGATGTGGAGTTGATCGGACTTGCCGAGAGGCGGACGTAGACGCTGCCGTGCCCATAGACTTTGTCATGTCACGTAAAAAACCCGCCGAAGGCTTTTGCCTCTGGCGGGTTTTGTATTTCACTTCAAGTGAGCGCCGTCAGGACGGCAGGTTTCCCGGCATGCTGTCGTCGTAATCGCCGTCGGTCGGGCGGTGCCAGCGCGCAGGCTGGGTCAGGAGGGATCGCAGATAGGCCATGTTCTCTTCGACTGTTGCCGGTGGCAGATAGGCGCGGGCGATACGCTCGGATTCTTCAAAGTCTCCCTTGAGGCCAACGATGAGGGCAAGGTTGAGATTGACCTCCTGGGTAGCGTCAGGATGGGTAACCGCCCTGCGGAGCATGTTCTCGGCTTCGCCAAGGCGCCCCTGCGTGGCAAGTGACAGACCGTAGTTAGCCAGGACAACAGGATTGCCCGGCGAATAGGTCAGGGCCATTTGATAGGCGTCCTGAGCCTTTTGATGGTCTTCCAACTGATCCAGGGCAATGCCGCGCGCCGACATGATGCTCCAGTCAGACGGTAGCTTGCTTGCCGCCTGTTCGAGCAGTTTCAGACCTTCTTTCGGCGATCCACGTTCGATCAGCGTCTTGCCCATTTCGGACAGAAGATAGGGGTCATTGGCAGCGATAGCGGTCGCACGCAGCAAGACACCGAGGGACTCGTCATACTTCCTCTCCTTGCGCAATTGACGCGAAAGGCCGACGGCCGCATTAATGTCGTGCGGATTGGCCTTGAACCTTTCGGCCCAGCGCTGCACCGCCGGAGACGTCGGGGCCTTCCGGGAGGTATCGGAATATCGAGGCGCGTCGAGGGAGGCCATGTCATTACTTTGCGTCGTCTGGCAGGCGCTCGCCGCCAGGCAGACGACAGCCATTGCTGCCCCGCGAAAGATCCTGGTGCTGCCGAGAAGTTCGGTTTTGAAATTTTGCGCCATGCCTGGTCCGATCACAATGATTTACCTTAACAAAGAGTATCCCAGCCAAATTCCAACAAACCTTTAATTCTATTGAAGAATTTTGAAATATTGCCGTATGATCGGGGTGAAATGGACGGCGGCGCGGAAGGTTGAAGCGGGTCTTCCAGAGAGCTGGTGTGACGATCTGTTGTGCCCATGCCCATGCCCGGACCTGTTTTGGAAAGTGAGAATGCCCTGTGCTTGATATATTTGCCAGCCGCAGCGATGCTGCCCACATCGTTCACCTTGTTTCGTCAGATCAATCGACATTGGACCTTGAAGGCTTGCCTGCACCCGCAAAGGCCTTTGCCGGTGTTGCGGGCTTTGTCGGGGAGGCCGGGCGCATTCTTTATATTCCGGCTGATGACGGCACTCTTGCGCGCGTGCTCTACGGCATCGGGGATGGCGGCGATCCTTTCGTCCTTGCAGGTCTGTCCAGTGCGCTCGTCCCGGGCGATTATGAACTTGCAGGACTGAAAGATGACGATGGGACCAGGGCGGCGCTTGCCTGGGCCTTTGGGGTCTATGACTTTGATGTCTACAAATCGTCCAACAGTGACACCACGGCGAAAAAAGACGGCGCCCTGCCACGCCTCGTTTTGCCTCAGGGGGTTGACGGCGAGAGGGTGTCGATTATCGCACGCGGTGCTTCGCTCGCCCGGGACCTTGTGAACACGCCGTCGAGCGATATGGGGCCGGAGGAACTTGCCAGCGCTGCCGAAGCGCTTGCGGCGCGATGTGGTGCGCAGCTGGTCGTAACGGTCGGGGATGATTTGCTGAACGAAAATCATCCCATGATCCATGCGGTGGGACGCGCCTCTGACCGGCTTCCCCGGTTGATCGATATGCACTGGGGCGAAGAAAGTGCCGCGAAGATTACCCTTGTCGGCAAAGGGGTTTGCTTTGATACCGGCGGCCTCAATCTGAAGCCCGGCGGCTCGATGGCCCTGATGAAAAAAGATATGGGCGGGGCGGCGAATGTTCTTGGCCTCGCTTCCATGATCATGGAGGCCGGGTTGAATGTGCGCCTCAGGGTCCTTGTTCCGGCGGTTGAAAATTCGATTTCCGGAAATGCCTTTCGCCCCGGAGACGTTCTGAAAAGTCGCAAGGGTCTTTCTGTCGAGATCGGCAATACTGATGCCGAGGGTCGGCTGGTGCTGGGTGACGCGTTGACGCTTGGCTGTGAAGACAAGCCTGACCTGCTTGTTGATATGGCGACCCTTACCGGTGCGGCCCGGGTTGGGCTTGGTCCGGAACTGCCGCCGTTCTATACGGATGATGAGGCATTGGCTGCGGAGATTTCCAAGGCTGCAGGCGATGTGAACGATCCGGTGTGGCGCATGCCGTTGTGGCAACCTTACGCGGATGGTCTGAAGTCACAGGTCGCCGATATCAATCACATAACAAAAGATGGATTTGCCGGTTCGGTCACGGCGGCACTGTTCCTGCAGAAATTCGTTGAGCCGGAAACCTCCTGGGTGCATTTTGATATTTTCGGATGGAACGCCCGGGACCGCCCGGGGCGCAAGATCGGCGGCGAGGCGCAGGCCATTCGGGCGCTGTTCGACCTGCTGTCCAGACGTTATGGTTAAAGGCCGTTAACCGGTTCTTCACCTCGTGGGCCTAGCCTGTCGAAACGGTTGCGAAACGTCTTTAGAGGGCCCTCCCATGGAAATGCAGGAAAACACAGCACTTGAAGCGCTCGGGTTCTGGCGATCAGTGACACTGGAATCGGTGCGCCGCGAGGCGCCGGACCTCACCGCAAGGCAGATGGCCCTGTTGCTGACGGTCTATCTCGTTGAAGCACCACACACCGTACGAGGCCTTGCCAGCCAGCTTAAAGCCTCAAAGCCGGCCATCACCCGGGCGCTGGATACACTGGGGCAGATGGGCCTGGTCAAGCGCAAGCGCGATGAGGCCGACAAGCGAAACGTGTTGGTCCAGAGAACCGTCCAGGGGTCGGTCTATTTGCGTGACTTCGCAGACATCATCCAATCCGGCGCAACCCCGGCAGTCCCGCAATAGAGTTCCAATTTCTATTGAAGCGTCGCCACAAAGGCGATGAGGTCGGCTCGTTCCTGTTCTTTTTTAATTTTCAGGCTCATCTTTGTGGCTTTCACAAAAGCCTTTGGGTCGGCCAGGAACGTATCAAGATCAGCATCAGACCAGGATCCGCCCATCGCCTTCATATTGGCGGAGTATCTGTAGCCTTCCGCCGCTGCGCGTCCGCGAACCATTACGCCAAACAGATTTGGCCCAACCTTGTGACCTTCACCGGATCCGAACGTGTGGCAAGTGCCGCACTTCTTTTTGGCTGTTTTGGCGCCTGCAGCGGCATCGCCGACCAGGGCGGCCACCACTTCGGCAGCACTGTCGATCGTGGCTTCATGGGTAGCATCTGCCTCACCCATCCCGGTGTCAGGCGTATGGCCCGCATCTGCGACATGACTGGCATCTGCGACCTGTTCAGTATCGGCGTGCTCGCCGCCATGGGTGCCGCTGGAGCCTCCCAACATATCACCAATCAGATTGATGCTGAAAAGTCCGAGATAGGCAAAGCCAAGGGCCATCCCGATTTTGATCCAAAGTGGTGTATGCATGAAGTTTCTCCGGCCTGAATTCTTGAGCAGAATTGTATTATTTGCGCGGGCGCGCGCGATTTGTGATAGTGCGGCGCGGAATGTAACGACAGGAGGCTCCTGAAGCAAGCCCGGATGGGGCGTTAATCTTGCAGGATCAGGGGCGAAATTGAGCCGATGAACCCGATTGTGATTATACCGGCGCGGCTGGCCTCGACCCGGCTGCCCGACAAGCCGTTGGCTGATATCGGCGGCGCGCCGATGATTGTCCAGGTGGTGCGCCGGGCCGAAGAGGCCGGGCTTGGTCCGGTCTTCGTGGCGGCGGGTGATGCGGCCATTGTGGACGCTGTCGAGGCCGCAGGCGGGCGGGCGATTTTGACCAATCCCGATTTGCCATCCGGTTCGGACAGGATCTGGCAGGCGTTGCAGAGGATTGACCCGGACGGCGCGCACGATGTGATCATCAATCTGCAGGGCGATCTGCCGACGATTTCATCGCCAGTGCTGAAGGCGATCATGGAGCCGCTGCTAGACCCTTGCGTCGATATTGCTACTCTGGTTGCCGAGATCACTGATCCCGAAGAGGCGACCAACCCGAATGTCTGCAAGGCGATTGTCTCTAGAGTTGAGGGCAGTGCGTCGGGGCGGGCGCTCTATTTTACCCGTGCGACGGCACCGAGCGGCGATGGACCGCTCTATCATCACATCGGGATCTACGGCTATCGCCGCGCTGCCCTTGAGCGGTTTGTTGCGCTGCCGCCGTCGCCGCTGGAAAAGCGCGAGCGGCTTGAACAATTGCGCGCGCTGGAAGATGGTATGACGGTCGGCGTCATGATTGTCGATGAGGTGCCGGCCGGAGTGGATACCAAAGAAGACCTTGCCAGGGCGAGACGAGAAATTGTGCGGTTCGCATAAGAAAAGAAAGTGAAGGAGTATCGACGTGGACAAGATCGCGTTTCAGGGTGAGCTCGGGGCCAATTCGGATATGGCCTGCCGGAAGTATTTCCCGGATATGGAGCCCTTGCCGTGCCAAACCTTTCAGGCGGCGCTGGATGCGATCCAGTCCGGCGAGGCGGCGCTTGGCATGATTCCGGTCGAAAACACTGTGGCGGGACGTGTTGCAGACATTCACCATCTGTTGCCGGAGGCCAGTCTCTATATTGTCGGCGAGCGCTTTTTACCGATCAATCATCAGCTGATGGGCGTGAAGGGCGCGGACCCGGCGAAGTTCACTAAAGTGATCTCCCACGTCCACGCTCTTGGCCAGTGCCGCAACAAGATCCGCGACAAGGCTCTGAGGGCCGAAATTGTCTTTGATACTGCCGGTGCGGCTCGCCAGGTGGCGGAGGAAAAGGATCCGACTCTCGTTGCCATCGCTTCGCCGCTCGCGGCAGAACTCTATGGTCTTGAGGTCTTCGATCCGGAGATGGAGGATGCGGCGCATAACACGACCCGCTTCCTCGTCATGGCGAACGAGCCCGACGACGCGGAGCCCGAGGTCGAAAAGGTTATGACCAGCATTATATTCCGTGTCCGGAATGTACCTGCATCGCTCTACAAGGCGCTCGGCGGCTTTGCCACCAACGGGGTCAATGTAACCAAGCTTGAGAGCTACCAGGTCGAGGGCAGTTTCAATGCGACCCAGTTCTATGCTGATTTCGAGGGCCACCCCTCAAACCGGCTGGTGCGTCTGGCGCTTGAGGAGCTCAAGTTCTTCTGCTCCGAACTGACGGTGCTCGGGGTCTACCCGGCCGATCCGTTTCGCGACGGGATGTAAGAGAGGTGATATGAGTGGGGCCTTCAAAGCAGCGTTGGGATGGTTGTTCGCCTATTTTGCTGCGTCCATCACCGCCGGACTTACAGCATTGATTGCGTTCATGACCTCGGGTTTGTTGCTATATGGAACGCGGTCGAAGTTCGATGAGCGGACATTCTCATTTTTCTTAACAGGAACTCTCGAACCCTTTTTGATAGCGACTTTGGTCATTCTAGTTGTGACTTTTCCGCTGGCTCTGTTTTGGTCTGCCATTCCAGAAGCTATGAGGGTAAAGCCAAACTTGGCGCGCTATTCCCTCTTCGGCATGGGATCGGCCTGTCTTCTAACAGTAGTCTTGGGGTCGGTAACTTCGTTTCCCTTTATGTTGACGTTCGGGTTGCCAATTTCACTACCTGCCGGTCTTGCTGGTGGAGCTACTTTATATGTACTTCGTAAGAGGTAAGTGGCCAGGATCTGACATCCTGTCTACGCTCTCTCCATCTAGCGGAAGTGAGTCGTCGATGTGGTCTGGAGTTATTTATGTCGAAAGGTGGTGAACATGAGCGATTTTCGTTTCTTGTCCCTTGTTGCATTCCTAGCTCTCGCGAGCGCTACCGCCTCCGCTTGGGCGGACCTTGTCATCAGCGGCCACGCTCCGGATGTTGCCGATCTTTCCGGTGAGCGCGGCGACTGGATTGAAAGCGGGAAAGAACTCTCTCGCGGCAAGGCAGGGATTGGTCTGACGATCATTTCTCGCGGCGGTGTTTCCTGCGGCGTTGCTCTGGAAGGGCGCACGCTTGGGGTTAACGGGAATTTTGAGACAGAAAGATATAGCCGGTGTCGGAGCGGCGAGGGTTATAATGATGAAGAGGCCCTTGAACTCAGTTACCGGGCGCATATGACCGGGCTTCGGGTCTGTACCAGCCGGGATGATCCGATCCGCATTGGCGGGTTCGAGATTGTCGGCGGCGAGATCGATGATGACGGCCAGTTGAAGAGATCGGATGAATCGGAACGACACAGCAGCGCCAGTTGTGACCGCTGGGGTGACGAGTCATCGTGTGACGGGAATTTCGTCGTGACCGGCTTTGTGGCTCACTTTATGAGGAAAGAGCGCGACAGTCCGTTTCCGGATACTCTTGTGGGGCTGCAGGCCGTGTGCCGCGAAGTCATTGAAAGGTAAAGTGAGGCGTTTTTGTGCCTCGGCATCAGCTTCAGGCGCTTGCCGCGATGGCGGGGGTGGCGAGGGTGACGTCGAACTCAAGGGTGAAGCGCGATCCTCTGCCAACTTCGCTTTCGACGTGGATTTCTCCGCCCATCAGTTCTGCCAGTTTTCGCGAAATGTTAAGGCCGAGGCCGCTGCCGCCGTGGAGCGCGGAGACCGATTTGTCGGTTTGCTCGAATTCTTTAAACAGCAGGGGTATTTGCTCTTTGGTCATGCCGGAACCGGTGTCCTGGACATAGAGATGCAGCCTGGCGTTTCTCGTTCCTTTTTCCTCGATATCGGCGCCGAGTTTCACGCTACCCTCTTCGGTGAATTTTACGGCATTAGAGAGGAAATTGTTGAGGATTTGTCTGCAGCGAAAGTCGTCAATGATGATGGCATGGTTATGGTCGGGTTTATCGAGAATGAATTCGACACTCTTCCCGCTCAGTGTATGCTGCCATAATTCGGCAAGCTGACCCAGGAAAGCATGCAGCGAGATTTCCGTTTCATTGAGGTCCAGTTTACCGGCTTCAATTTTGGCACTGTCGAGAATTGTGGTCAGAAGATCGAGCAGGGCATCCGACGTGTTGAGTAACATTGTCAGGAAATTCTTTGATCTGTCCGAAGACGGATCTGTTTGAATCAGTTCGATCAATCCTCTCATGCCGCCGAGGGGTGTACGGATTTCATGGCTGATCATCGCCATATAGGTAGATTTGGCCTCGTTGGCGGCGATGGCTTCATCTTTTGCCTTTGCCAGAACGTCGGACAGGTCGGTGAGCTTTTCTTTTTGCTCCTTGATGGTCGCTATGTAATTCAGAAGAACGAGGGAGATAACCGGAGTGAGTAGAAGGGGCATCAGGACCGGCATGAGCAACGGGACCGGCATATTATAATTCTCCCAGCCAACAATCCAGTAAGTCAAATAGGCAAGGCCGCCGGAAATCAGGACGGAAATGATCGCCACCAGCGCGACGCGCCTGGCGATCCATGCACGGTTTTTCGGGCTCAGTTTTGCTTTGGCGGCTGACTTTTGGTCTGTTTCGGACAAACTTCACATCCCCGGTTTGCCTGGTTCGATGTTCAGTTTAGCTGCCACATCTTAAAATTGTCCTGCGATCAGCTGGAGAACGGGGGTTGATTGAACTTTTAAACAAGACAGCGGAATTATTGCCTCTCAGGCCCGGAAATATGGAAAAGTCTTCTGGAGGCTTTCGTTAGCTCTCCACCCACGCCTTCACGAGCTGGTGCGCGATGGCCATTGGTGGCGGGACCCAGAGGGCGGCGCTTTTGGGGCCGGGGAGGCGGCCGCCTTTTGCGGCCTGTTCGACGGCCTCGGCAAGATCCGCTTTATCGAACCACTGTGCATCGGAGAGCTCATTGCCGTCGATGGTGATTTCGGTGGAAGACGCTACCGCATGACAGCCGATCATCAGGGATGAGGGAAACGGCCACGGCTGGGTGGTGTGGTAGGTGACGTCCGAGACGCGCACTGCGGTTTCCTCAAAGACCTCGCGGGCGACGGCTTCCTCGATGGTCTCGCCGGGCTCAACAAATCCTGCAAGGGCTGAATACATTTTGTCGGGCCAGCCGGGGCCGCGGCCCAACAGCGCCTTGTCTCCGTTTGTGGCCAGCATAATGACCACAGGGTCGGTGCGCGGGAAATGTTCGGCGTTGCAGGAGGGGCAGGCGCGTTTGTATCCGGCTTCGGCGATTTGTGTTGGCTCGCCGCAGACGGCGCAGAAGCCGTGCCGGGCGTGCCAGTCGATCATCGCCTTGGCCTGGGCCAGGATGGCGGCGTCGCCCGAGGGCAGGATGGCCGCTGCACCGCGCAGTTCAGTAAACTCGCCAAGGCCTTTCAGCGGGCCTTCGGCTTCCGGTTTGGCGGTTTTATCGATTTCGGCGGCAAAGAACGCCTTGCCGTTCTTGACCCCGAGGAAAATTTCAAGGCCGGTGGTGGCCGCCTCATCAATGTCGGCGGGACGCAGCCATCCGGCATCGGGGCCGTCGCCTTCATTGATTTCCGGCAGGATGAGGGGTTTGAGGTCCCACATGGGTACGATCAGGCTGGTCGGGTCCTTGCGCTTTTCGGCGATCCAACTGGCATCGGTGCGCTTGTCGCTGGCCCGGTCAAGGGGGTTGTTGGCAAAGGTATTGATCGCGCGGGCAAGATCGTGGGTTTCATGTGTAGTTTTGGTGGCCATGGAGGTTCCTCAGGCTGGAATCACGGGTATTTTTGAGGCTCAGTCTATGGACCTCAGAAAGATCCGGCAATGTCTGTCTTCTGGCTTGCATGTGGGCCCTGTTCATCTGCTATAATGCCCTCGGAAGGTTGGCTGCGGACACGCCGCTCGCGAACCCGGTCAGGTCCGGAAGGAAGCAGCCGCAACGAGATTTTCGTGGGTCGCACGTCAGCCTTCCACCCTAGCAATTCAGATAAACTGACATCAGGATCGTGATGACCGAGGACAGCCAGACGCCATCACCAGAGTCAGATCAGGGCCCGGGTTTTGCCCTTGATGGCGGCAGCGTGAAGACCGCCCCGGATACCGGCTACAAGGTCCTCGCGCGCAAATATCGCCCGAACAGTTTTACCGACAATTTCATTGGCCATAACGCCATGGTCACGACCCTGGGCAATGCCTTTGAGGCAAACCGGATTGCCCATGCCTTTATTCTGACCGGGGTGCGCGGGATCGGCAAGACGACGACGGCGCGGATTCTGGCCCGGGCGCTGAATTACTCGGCCCATGGCAAGGAAGGTGCGCCGTCGATCCATATGGGCGAGGAGGGCGAGCATTGCCGCGCCATCATCGAGGGACGTCACATGGACGTCATCGAAATGGATGCGGCATCACGCACCGGTATCGGCGATATTCGCGAGATTATCGAATCGGTGCGCTTCCTGCCCGTCTCGGCGCGCTACAAGGTTTACATCATTGACGAAGTGCACATGCTCTCGACGGCGGCCTTCAATGGCCTCTTGAAGACGCTGGAAGAGCCACCGGAGCATGTGAAGTTTATCTTTGCCACCACCGAAATCCGCAAGGTGCCGGTCACAGTCCTGTCGCGTTGTCAGCGGTTCGACCTGAAGCGGGTTGACGCTGAAACACTGGTTGCGTTCCTTGCCAAAATCGCCGGAATGGAAGGGGCAGAAGTTGCAGACGCCGGGATGCGGCTTATCGCCCGCGCTGCAGAAGGATCGGTTCGCGACGGGTTGTCGCTGCTGGATCAGGCGATTGCGCTTGGTGCCGGCGCCCCGGTGAGCGAGGTTCAGGTGCGCGATATGCTCGGTCTGGCCGATCGGGCGCGGATTGTTGACCTGTTCGATACCATCATGCGCGGTGATGTCGGGGCGGCCTTGCTGGAGCTGCGAAGCCAATATGACGGCGGTGCGGATCCCTCGGTGATCATTTCCGATCTGATTGAATTTACTCACTGGATGACCCGGCTCAAGGTGGCGACCTCTGCTGCGGACGATGCAACCGTGTCGGAGGATGAGCGCGAGCGCGGCAAACAAATGGCGGCGCAGCTGTCGATCCAGGTGCTGAGCCGGACGTGGCAAATGCTGCTCAAGGGCCTGGAAGAAGTCCGCATGGCGCCGGTGCCTGTGACGGCGGCGGAAATGATCCTCATTCGTCTTTGTTATGCTGCCGAGCTTCCCGCTCCGGCTGATCTGGTTCGTCAGTTGGCGGATGGAGCGCCTGGTGGTGCAGTGCCGCGGAGCAGCGGAGCTTCTGCTGCGCCTTCTGGTCCCGGGAGCGGCCGGGCGCCAACGACCTCCTCGAGTGGCAGCGCGGCGGTGCAAATGCACTCTCAATCGGCCCCGCAAGCCCAAACAATGGCGGCGCCTCAGGCTTCGAGACCGCAGCTGGCTGCCGTGCCATCCTCCGCACCGCGCCTGCAGAGTTATGAAGACGTTTTGAAACTGGTGACGCACAGACGCGATATTCAGCTTCAGACGGCGCTGAAAGACAAGGTTCATCTGGTGAATTTTGCTCCGGGCCGTATTGAGCTGCGCCCGGCCAACAAGAGCGCCGAGCCGGTGCTGCGGGATCTTGAGAGAAAACTGCGGGAGTGGACCGGAAAACCCTGGGAGGTTGTTACATCCTCGCAGGAAGGGGCGCCGACTGTCATAGCCCAGGTTCAGGCCGCAGAGGCCAAACGGCTGGAAGAAGCGAAGCTGGATCCGCTTGTTATTGCGGCGATGGAAGCCTTCCCCGGGGCCAGAATTATGTCGGTCAAGGACCAGGCTGACGATATGAGCGATATTGCTGTGGCGCCTGAAAGTGAAGATAGCGGCGAGTGATCTCCAGAAAATGAGTGCACAATGAAAAATATATCTGACTTGATGAAACAGGCTGGCGAACTGCAATCGAAGATGACCGAGATGCAGAGCGCCATGGATGAGATTGAGATCGAAGGCGTGTCGGGCGGCGGTATGGTTCGCGTGACGCTGAGCGGTAAGGGCCAGATGCGCGGTCTCAAGATTGACCCGGAAATTGCCCGCGATGATATCGAGATTCTGGAGGATCTGATCGTCGCGGCCCATAATGATGCCAAGTCAAAATCCGAAGTCCGTATGCAGGAAGAAATGCAAAAACTCACCGGCGGTCTGGCGCTCCCGCCTGGCTTCAAGATGCCGTTCTAGAGAGGGCAGAGCATTGGCGTCGGGAACCGAGATTGAGCAACTGATTAATCTGCTGGCAAAATTGCCGGGGCTTGGCCCCCGTTCGGCGCGGCGCGCGGCGCTTCAGCTGATCAAGAAGAAAGAGGCCTTGTTGCTGCCGCTTGCAGACGCCATGGCAGAAGCGGCCGAGAAGGTGATCTCCTGCTCGATCTGCGGCAATGTGGATACGGTTGACCCGTGCGCTATTTGTGCGTCGCCGCGGCGCGACAAAAGCATTATCTGTGTGGTTGAGGAAGTCGGCGACCTGTGGGCGCTGGAGCGCTCCGGTGTGATGGGCGGTCTGTATCATGTGCTGGGTGGCACGCTCTCGGCGCTTGACGGGATCGGCCCCGATGATCTCAATGTTGCCGGTCTTGTGCTGCGCTCAGAAGCACGCCAGGTCAAGGAAGTGATCCTGGCCATGAATGCAACAGTCGACGGTCAGACCACGGCGCATTATATTACCGACCGGGTCGAGCATGCGGAGGTGAAAGTCACCCGCCTTGCGCACGGCGTGCCGGTTGGCGGCGAGCTTGACTATCTGGATGATGGAACGCTTGCAGCAGCCCTCAAGGCGCGGCGGGAGTTTTGAGGCTGATCGTATCGGAGACCACTTCAGGTGTCGTTGCCTCGAGCTGGACTTCGTCGATTTTCTCGCCGTGGCGCAGGACTTTTTCAGCTGATGTTGTAATATCCCTGAGGTCGCCTTCGGCCTGGCTGAAATGTTTCTGGAGATTGCCGACCCGCTTGTGGAGCCGTTCGACATCGCCCATCATCTTTCCGACCTGGATCTGAATGAGATGGGCCTGCTCGCGCATTGCAACGTCTTTGAGGACGGCGCGGACTGTATTGAGGGTTGCCATCAGGGTTGTTGGCGAGACGATCCAGACGCGGGCGCGATAGCTGTCCTCGACCAGATCGACAAAGTTTGCATGCAGCTCCGCATAGACGGCCTCTGATGGCAGAAACATGAGCGCTGACTCGGCGGTCTCACCGGTAATGATGTATTTCTCGGATATGTCCTTGATGTGTTTCTTGACGGCCTGTTTGAAATCACGCCGGGCTTGCGCGAGGGCAGCTTCGTCCTCCGCGTCGCGAAGCGCCCTGTAGGGCTCCAGTGGAAATTTGGAATCGACGACAATGGGTCCTGGCGGATTGGGGAGCAGGATGACGCCGTCTGCCCGTTTGCCATTTGAAAGCGTTGACTGGAAGGAATAGGCCGAGGGCGGAAGGGCATTTCTGAAAATGTCTTCCATCTGGATCTCGCCAAACGCGCCACGCGCCTGTTTATTGTCGAGAATATGTTGCAGGCCGACAACCTGACCGGAAAGTTCGGTGATGTTCTTTTGTGCTTCATCGATAACGCTGAGGCGGTTGGTCAGCTCACCCAGCGACTTGGCGGTTTTCTCGGCCGATTCAGTCAGGCTGACATTCATCTTGCCGGAGATGCCGTCAAAGCGTTCTTCAAGCACCTTCATGGTGCGCGCCTGGGCGTTGATATGAGCTTCACTCAGGGTGCTGACCTGGCCTTTGATCTCGCTTTGCGCGCCGACCAGCTGCGCAATGGTCTGCTCAAGGCTTGTTGCGCGGGCCTCGGCAACCCGGCGGGCTTCATCGGCAAGCCGGGTGTCCCTCTGGCGTCCGCGGATGAGCAGAAGAAGCATCCCTCCGAGGAGCGCAAAAAGACCCAGAACGCCTGCTGCGATTATGATTTGTGTCAAAGCCATCTAATCAGAATAACCCGATTCGAGCCCTGAAGGCTCATATTCCGGGCCGCCACGGGCCTTTAAGGTCGACCTTTGGCTTGACCTTTTTGAACCGGTTGATTATTTCCCTCCTCATGACCTTGCGAGAAATTCTCATTGCGCCTGATCCGCGCCTCAAAGTGAAATCCGAGCCTGTCGAGCGCGTTGATGATGCGCTGCGCAGCCTTATGGATGATATGCTTGAAACCATGCACGAGGCGCCGGGAATTGGCCTTGCGGCTGTTCAGATCGGTGTGGCGAAGCAGGTGATTGTGATGGATCTGGCCAAAGAGGGCGAGGCGCCCGAGCCGCGCTATTTTGTTAATCCCGAGATTATATGGGAATCGGAAGACTTCCATCATTACGAGGAAGGCTGCCTGTCGCTGCCGGAGTACTACGAGGAAGTGGAGCGCCCGGCCGAGGTCAAGGTGCGGTTTCTCGACTATGAAGGCGAGATTCGCGAGCTGCATTGCACCGAGATGCTGGCGGTCTGTATCCAGCATGAAATGGACCACCTTGAGGGTATTCTGTTTGTCGACCATCTGACCCGCCTCAAGCGTCAGATGATCCTGCGCAAGCTGTCAAAAGCCAAGAAGCAACAGGCCGCAGAGCTCGCCTGACTTTTGGCCGATGTGCGGGCCTCTTGAGTTACGGCGCGCTTCAGACTAAAAGGCGGCCATGACTTTACGTTTGATCTTCATGGGAACTCCCGACTTTGCCGTTCCGGTCCTCAAGGCGCTGGTGGACGCGGGCCATGATGTGGTGCGGGTGTTGACCCAGCCGCCGCGCGAGGCGGGGCGCGGCAAAAAACTGCGCAAATCGGCGGTTCATCTGGCGGCCGAGGCGCTTGGCCTCGACGTGGCCACGCCGCAAACCCTTAAATCCAAAGAGGTTCAGGACGAGCTGCGCGCGCTTGGCGTCGATGTCGGCGTTGTCGTGGCCTACGGTCAGATCCTGCCAAAGGCCGTTCTGGAAGGCCCGCGTCTGGGCTGTCTCAATCTTCATGGCTCCTTGCTGCCGCGCTGGCGCGGTGCGGCGCCCCTGCAGCGCGCGATCCTTGCCGGTGATGCGGTAACCGGTGTTCAGGTGATGCAAATGGAAGAGGGGCTGGATACGGGCCCCGTGCTCCTGACGTATCGCAGGGCTATTGGGCCAGAGACCATGTTCGGGGACCTGCATGATGATTTGAGCGCAAACGGTGCGGTGCTTATGGCCGAGGCGCTTGCTGGTCTTGAGGCGGGAACCCTTGAAGCTGTTTCCCAGCCGGAAGAAGGTGTCACCTACGCTAAAAAAATCAGAACGGAAGAAGCACGGATTGACTGGTCACAGTCGGCGGAGGAAATTGACCGGCAGATTCGGGCCTTTGCGCCGACGCCCGGGGCGTGGTTTGAAGCCATGGCGCGCGATCAACCGCAGCGGATCAAAATACTAAAAGCCAGGCCGGTTGATGGAGCCGGTGAGGCCGGAACGGTGTTGTGCGCACCCCTCGTGATCGCGTGCGGTAGCGGCGCTCTTGAAGTGCTCGAGGTTCAACGCGCCGGGAAGGGCCGTGCGCGCGTCGAAGATTTCCTGCGCGGGTTTCCGCTTGATCCTGGCACGAAAGTCTTGTGAGCCATGGCGGTCTTTAAACTCACCATTGAATATGATGGCGGACCTTACGTTGGCTGGCAGAAGCAGACCAATGGTCCTTCGGTTCAGGCCTCGCTCGAGGCGGCAGTGTTTGCCTTTTCCGGGGAGCACGCCCGGGTCAAGGGCGCGGGGCGTACCGATGCCGGGGTTCATGCGCTGGGACAGGTCGCCGATGTCACGTTTGAGCGCGATGACTGGAACGGCGACACTGTCCGGGATGCCATCAATCATTTTTTGAAACAAAGTCCGATATCGGTACTTTCGGCGGAGCCGGCGGCTGTCGATTTTTCGGCACGGTTCAGCGCGGTGCAGCGGCACTATCTTTACCGCCTGGCTGATCGACGTCCCCCGCTGGCGCTGACGCTTGGCCGCGCGTGGTGGTGGCCCGTGCCGCTTGATGTCGAGGCCATGGCGGGCGCGGCTGATGTCTTCGTTGGCCGCCATGATTTCACGACCTTTCGGTCAACGGAATGCCAGGCCAACTCGCCGGTGCGCCATGTCGACACACTTCAGGTTGCCCGCGTTGGCGAGGAAATTCATATCGAGGTCTCAGCGCGCTCCTTCCTGCACAATCCGGTGCGCAGCTTTGTCGGGACGCTCAAACTTGTTGGTGAAGGCAAGTGGACGAGGCAGGATGTTGTCGATGCTCTTGAAGCGCGTGATCGCACCCGCTGCGGCCCCCTTGCGCCGCCCGAGGGCCTCTATCTGGCACGTGTTGATTATTAGAGCACGATCAGCCGGACGACGCCTTCGAGAGTCAGGCCGAGAGCGATGCTGATTGCCAGAATAACCCCTGCAATTATTGGCTGGGTCCGCAGCGATGCCCAGGTTGCGAAATAGAGGCAGATCATACTGACCCCCAGAATGATGACCTGAAAGCCGTAGATGCTGACAAGGTTTATGGCCCCCGTCACATAAAGCAAATGGGGGATGGCCAGCAGACCGACGATGAGGGCGTTGACCCAGTTCCATGCAATGATGAAGGGAACATAGCGTTCGGTGAGGTTAAGCGTCCTGACAACAAGGATCATCAGGAGCGGAAAGAGGACGACCTCGGCACTGTAGGCTATGGTTTTTATCGCCAGATAGATGTTGGTGGCCGGGATGTCCGGCAAGTCTACATCCGGGTTGGTGGCGGCGGTTTCTGCGATCACGGCAAGATAGGCGACATGAACCAGAATGAAGGCCGGTAAGGCGGCCAGCGGGGCGTAAAAGCTGCGCCAGAACCCCTCTATGGTCATGTCAAATTTGTCGAGCCCATCGCGGTCCCAGAGCATGAGCTTCCAGGCGCCCTGAACGGCCGAGATGAGCTGTGACAGGGTCGGGATCACGGGCCTTTACCCCCGGGATCCGGCCTTGTGTGGTCCGGGGCATAGATCGGGAAGTAATTTTCAAGAATTCGCAGGTAGATAGTCGTGAGCGCTTCCAGATCTGCCAGGCTGGTATGTTCATCAGCCTTGTGCATGCTCTGCCCGACGAGACCAAATTCTGCAACCGGGCACGTATGAGTGATGAAGCGTGCGTCGGACGTGCCACCGCTTGTGGAGAGCTCGGTATCCAGCCCGCAGACCTCTTTGATTGAAGAGGCGATGAGATCGGTGAAGCGACCAGGCGTGGTCTGGAAAGCTTCGCCGGAGGCGCGGGCATCAAGCAGATAACTGCCGCCCATCGTGCGGGTCACTTCGGCGCAAATACCGTCAATCCATGCAATGAGGGAGGCTTCATTGTGCAGATTATTGAATCTGATGTTAAAGCCGGCGATGACCTCTGCCGGAATAACGTTCTGCGCACCGTTGCCGGTGTCGATGGTGACGACTTCCAGGTTTGACGGTTGAAAGTGTTCCGTTCCCTGATCGAGTTTTGTATCGCTCAGACGTTTCAGTATTTCGATGAGCCTTGGCATGGGGTTGTCGGCGAGGTGCGGATAGGCGACATGGCCTTCGCTGCCGCGCACATGAAGCCTTGCATTGAGGCTGCCGCGTCGTCCGATCTTGACCATATCACCAAGGCTCTGCCGGCTTGTTGGCTCTCCAATGAGGCAATGATCGAGTGTTTCGCCCTTGTCCGCCAACCATGCAAGCATTGGTTTGGTGCCATTAAGCGCGGGGCCTTCCTCGTCGCCGGTGATCAGAAGGGAGATCGAACCATCCGGAGCGCCGTGCTGTTCGAGCAGGGATTTGACCGCAGCGATGAAGGCGGCAATGGCACTTTTCATATCTGTGGCACCGCGCCCGACAAGCTGGCCGCCGTCAATCCTGCCTTCGAACGGCGGGGCGCTCCAGGCGTCAAGCGGTCCGGTTGGCACCACATCAAGATGTCCGGCAAAGCAGAAATTGGGCGCTTTTGTGCCGCGCCGCGCATAGAGATTTTCAACCGGATCAGGATGAGGCTCGGTCAAGATGGTGCGCCAGACCTCAAAGCCGAGGGCCTTGAGAGATTTTTCAAGAGTATCAAAGACGGCGCCTTGTGCCGGGGTCACGCTCTCCTGCCTGATGAGAGCGCGTGCCAGATCCAGAGCGGTATTATCCGTCAGCTGATGATCTTGCGGGGTCAAAACTAATCCCTCAGGAGATCGTTGATGGAGGTTTTCGAGCGGGTGCGCGCATCAACCGTCTTGACGATCACTGCGCAAGACAGCGCCGGCGTGCGGTCGCCGCCGCCGAGGCTTCCGGGCACGACGACCGAATACGGTGGGACTTTGCCGGTGTGAATTTCGCCGGTTGCCCGATCAACGATCTTGGTTGTTGATGTCAGGAAGACGCCCATGGACAGAACCGCACCTTCACCGACAATGACGCCTTCGGCGACTTCGGACCTGGCACCGATAAAGCAATTGTCTTCGATGATGACAGGTTCGGCTTGCAGCGGCTCAAGAACGCCGCCAAGTCCAACACCGCCGGAGATATGACAGTTCTTGCCAACCTGGGCGCACGAGCCGACCGTAGACCAGGTGTCAATCATGGTGCCTTCGTCGACACGGGCGCCAAGATTGATGAAACACGGCATAAGGACAACGCCTGGAGCGACCCATGCGGAGCGCCGTACAATGGCACCTGGAACAGCCCGGAACCCGGCTTGATCGAAATCCGCGTCCGACCAGCCCGTGAATTTGGACGGGACCTTGTCCCACCAGTCGCCGCCGCCAGGACCGCCGGAAATACGCTCCATGGGGTTGAGGCGGAAGGACAGAAGAACGGCTTTCTTGAGCCATTGATGAACTATCCATGTGCCATCGGGCACTTTTTCTGCGACGCGGTATTCACCCCGGTCGAGCCCGTCAAGGGCGGCATCGACCGCCTCGGGAATTTCGCCTGTTGTGGCAGGAGAAAGCGCCTCGGGATTTTCCCAGGCCGCTTCGATGACGCTTTTGATGTCAGTCATGGATTATGATCTTGTATTTTGGTGTTGTTGTTTTCAGGCGCGCCAAATTACCCTGGGGGGCTCTCAAGTCAACCGTCGTCAAGGCTCCTGGCGGTTTTATCCTGGCCGCTGACCGGCCCGTGAACCCAAGCCGTCAGGCGGCTCTTCCAGAAAACCGCCAATGGTGTCGCTGAGATGGTGGACGTGGTCATAAACCGGAAGATTATCAGTTTGTGACCCCTGATTGATCCACACAGTGGTCATGCCCAGCTCATGAGGGACCTTGAGGTTTTCCTCCTTGTCCTCAAACATGATTGATGTGTGCGGGGTGACGTCGAAGGCTTCAATAAATCCGGCGAAGGCAGGTGCCCCGGGCTTTGGCTGGAACTGCGATGCGATGATATCGAAAATACCGTCGAAGCACTTTTCAATGCCCAGCCGTTTCAAAACCCGCTGCGCATGGGCAACGGTGCCGTTGGTATGCACAAGGCATCGCCCGGGCAAGTCTGCCAGAAGCGGCTTTAAATTAGGCGCAGGATCAATGCGCGACAGGTCAACATCGTGAACGAAGTCAAGGAACGGGTAGGGATCGGCGCCGTATTCGTGCATCAAACCGTTGAGGGTGGTGCCATGACGCTCATAAAACCCCTGCCTCATGTCGCTGGCGTCCTCAAGTTTCAGATCCAGCAGATCAGCCATATAGAGATTCATCTTGTGATTGATCTCATCAAACAAACTGCATGTTTCGGGATAGAGGGTGTTATCAAGATCGAATATCCACGTGTCAATCGGCGCGTGCCTGAGGTCTACAGGATTGGCCTTGCGTGTTGACAAGTTGTTAACCAATGGAGCCTTTCCGACAAGTCAGCCGCCACCCGCGACGCAAATGTCTCTTGAATACCGCTGAAAGCGGTGTGCGCTAGACCGAATATTTACACTTCCTGGTGCATTCTGGACAGCAAATTGGGGTCATTTTATCATAAGGGATTTATCCTTGCAGTTCTTTCGAAAGCCAGGGGCAATAGTGCCGCAGCGTGCTGAGCAGAGCGTGGATTGCCTGATACTTGACGTCCAGGCGACGCTCCTGAGTTATCCCGGACCTGCGCTCATTGTGGATTCGCGGCTGATGACCCTCTCGATGAACCGGGCAGGCGAGGTGTTGAGCCGACTTTTGAACCTTGGGGACGGGGATGATGGTGCCAGAGTTCTCAGGGATGCTGTGAAAGAGGCGACGATCCTCGACATGCCGACAGAAACACAGATTGAACTTGTCGATTTTTCGCCGGAGCAAGTCCGCCGATTTTATGATGTTTCACTCCTGCCCTGCGCGAGTTCTACCTCGGTTGGCAATGATGTACTAGTTCTGGCACGGGAGACAACCGTCGACAGGTCCATGATGGCCGCCCTGATCCGTTCACGCGAGCTCTACCGGGATCTTCTCAAATGCTCCTCGGATTTCGCCTGGGAGACAGACGCTGACGGGCGTTTTGAATTTATCAGCGAGCGAGGGGCTGTCGGGTATACCTCGTCGGAGCTCAATCACAAGCTTTCTGAAGAACTGATGGACCGGTCGCTGTGCGATTTCGATGCGGACTGGACACCCTTTTCGGTGACGTTTCCGATCTCCAATGTTGAGACCTGGGTGCGCAGTCTGGACGGCGCGCCTTGCTGCATATTGGTCTCGGCGGTTCCTCTTCTCGATAGTGATGGTCAACACACGGGAACACGCGGGGCCTGTGTTGATGTGACAGAGCTGCGTCGCCATGAAAAGGCGGTGGCCGAAGCTCAGCGCCGCGATGAGCTTGTCGATGAGCTGCTTGAAACGATCCGAAGCGAGCTGGAGCCGGAGGCCCTGCTTCAGGTTTCGGCTAATGAAATTCCCGCCGCGCTTGGTGCGGATATGGGATGTCTTCTGACCTACTGTGCACTTGATGAGGCGGGGGCTCAAAATGTCTGGAGTGAGACGGCAGGCAGCGGCGTGGATGTCCATTCAGAGCCACGGGCCGTGGAAGAGCTTCTTGCCCTGGGAAATTCTTCGGTCGTGAAAATTCTGGATCAGGATAATCGGTCCATTCTTCTTTGCAGCATTCTATTTGGCGACGAAGTGAACGGGGGACTCATTCTTGTCAGGCGCAATCAGGTTAAGCCGTGGAATGATGAGGATTGTTTGCTGCTGCGGCAGATAGCAGATCAAATGGGGACCATTCTGGCTCGAGCGGCTCATGCCGAAGCGCTGGAACATCTGTCGCGGGTTGATCCTATGACCCACCTTCTCAACCGTCGTGCGTTTTTTGATGATGCAGATCTGTGTCTGGCGCGCAACGAACGGGCGTTGAAGTCGGCCGCCTATATTTTCTTTGACCTCGATGATTTCAAGCGCGTTAACGACACACTTGGTCACGGCGTTGGCGACAATTTGCTCGTCGAATTTTCCAATGTTTTGAAGGCTGCAATACGTCGCGGCGATCTGGCTGTCCGCCTCGGCGGGGATGAGTTTGGGCTTTTGCTCGATAATTGTGATGAAGCCGGTGCAATTCTGAAGGCCGAAGCTGTGCTGGGCGATCTGGGCAATGCATCCCGGAAGGCAGGCTTGCCCTGGGAGCTTTCGGTTTCGGCAGGCATTGCCATCTGGCACCCGGGCTCAAGGCAAACAATTGAAGATGTCATGGAGAGCGCTGATCGCGTCCTCTATGACGCGAAGTCTGCTGGCAAGAATGCATGGCGTGTTGCGCCGGATGCGGTGTTGCGGGACGATGCCGCTGATATGAAAAAGTCTGAGGAGTAGAAAATGTTTGGTTCTATAAAGCGCATGTTTGGGGGGGGCTTGGGACGGTCGGCCGAGTTGACTTACGATGAGGCCAGAGCTCTGCTTGAAAGCCAGTCTGCGAAAATCAGAAGCGACCTGGCGTCGCGAGACGACACGCAGCCGGAGATGCTATACTATTTGGCGAGTGATCAAAGTACCGAGGTTCGCCGGAGGATTGCCGGCAATCTGTCAACCCCGGGGCAGGCTTTTCGCCAGCTCACTGAAGACGAAAGTGATGAAGTTCGGTGTGAGCTGGCCCATAAGATCGGTCGTCTGATCCCCAACCTGAATGAGCACGAGACGGCAAGGCTGCGGGAATATGCTATTGAGGCGCTGGAAAAACTGGCAGAGGACCAGGTCTCGCGGGTTCGTGCGATCATCGCCGAGGAAATCAAGGATGCGGTCAACATTCCGATCGAGGTCGTTCGGAAACTGGCGAATGATCTTGAAATCTCTGTGGCCGGTCCGATCCTTGAATTTTCTCCTCTGCTATCTGATGACGACCTGCTTGAAGTGATCGCCTGCGGTCAGGTCAAGGGTGCGCTGGAAATGATTGCCAAAAGGCAAGAGGTCAGCTGCGATATTTCGGATGCTGTCGTTGCCACACTTGATGTTTCAGCCGTTTCCACCTTGCTGAATAACAAGAACGCGCAGATCCGCGAAGACACACTCGATTTTATCATCGATAATGCGCGAGATGTTGAGACATGGCATGAACCGATGACCATGCGTTCGGAGCTTTCACTGCGTGCCTTGCGGCGCATTGCCGGGTTTGTTGCGTTTTCTATTTTGTCTGATCTCAGCGATCGCAGTGATCTCGACAAAGAGACGCAGGCGTTTCTCAAAAAGAAAATCCGTTCACGTATTGAAGAGGAAGAAACGCTTGAGCCGGATATTGCTGCGGATGCCGACAAGGTGCGACAGGACGTTGTGCAGGCCGCCCGCGAGGGGAGGCTTGATGCAGGCTTTGTGGCGGAGGCGATCGAATGCGGGCAGCGCGATGTGGTGGTTGAGGCCCTTGCTATCCTCAGTAATTTGCCATCTGAAACAGCAGAGCGAATTATGCGGTCAAAAGATGGCAAGCCGATTACCGGTATCGTCTGGAAGGCAGGGTTGCCGATGCGTGTGGCGCTGGATATTCAAAGACTGATTGCCCACGTGCCGCCGCATGCCATGGTTATGGCCCGTGGCGGTGTTGATTTTTCATTGAGTGCTGATGAAATGGAAATGCAGGTAGAGCTCTATACCTAGGTCCTGCCGGCTTCAGCCCGTGCCGTCTGCGGGGGTGGTGTTTTCCGGACCGCCCATGGGGACAGAAGGATCATCTGCGGTGAAGAATTCCTTCCACCGGCCTCTATTTTCTGTGTCAATCCGGCGGAATGGCCTGATGTCATAGCCACGTGCCTCACACGACTTGTCGCCTTCGATAGAGAAGCGGACCGTATTGGTACAAAAGGACCGGTCTCCGTCCCACACGACAACTTCGTCGCCTGGCAATTCGGCTTCGGCATAGCTATAGTAATAGCGGTGGCCGAGCTTGTCCTTGATGGCCTTGACACATTCGCCGCGAGGGACGAGGTACCAACCGCGCGATATCCAACCGGTTTGCTTGCCGCCGTCATAGGCGATCGCGGCATAAATCTTGTGGCCTGTCTCGTTGCACAGTTCGAGGCCGGTCTGGGTCGAGAGTGAATTTGCTGTCCGTGACATGGCATCGAACAATTCTTCGGTCAGGAAATCCCCGGCGCTGATATTTTTTTCTTGCTTGTATTTGGTGATGGCCAAACGTGTTTTGCGACCCATGAAGCCATCAACTCTGACTTTCTCGATTCCGACATCGGCGAGAAGTCTTTGAATGCCGGCGATGCGTGCTTTGTCACGGTTATACCCGGCTGGCTCGGTAAAGGAGTTGGTCCAGGCGTCCGACGATCCGACATCTATCTTGGCAAAGCCATGCACTGACAAACCATTCTGCTCGCAATTCGCCTGATTGATGATGGAGTAAGTGCCCTTGCCGGAACAAAATGCATAGCGTCCACCCCAGGCTTTCGTGCCACCATTGTGTCCGGGTATCGATCTGGCGAAAGCATAGTATTCGCCGCCTTTCAGACTTTCTCTGACAACGGTCTCGCACAGACCAGGCTGAAGGGTCCACCAGCCCTCGACTTTCCACTTGCCTGCGGCCTGGTGCGCGACGGAGGCTTCAAGCATGTAGCTGGTTTCATTGCACAATGTCAGGCCCGGCTTTGCCGCAGATGCCTCATGGGCACCGGCCAGCATGGCCGTCATCATGACAAGGCTTGTGAAAGCCAGTTTAAAAATCGACTTTGTCATTTTCCGCTCAAATGTTTAACACGCCCTGCAAGAACGCCCGGCCCATCCGGTTCTCGCTGACCGATCCGTACTCCGGACCTATTATATGTGAAGGTGTGTTAAGGTTTTCTACCTCGAATTTTACAGTTCTCGCGTCACTAAAGCGTGAGAATCGCAAATTTGTTTCGGTTACGCAACATTTGCCTCGGGTTTTAGCTAAACCCTTAGGAAATAAGGGTTCCTGCGCCCTGGTCGGTAAACAGCTCGAGGAGCAGGGCGTGAGGAACGCGGCCATCGAGAATCACAACCGCCTCAACGCCCTGATTAATGGCATCAATGCTGGTCCTGATTTTGGGGATCATGCCGCCCGTTATCGTGCCGTCATCAATGAGGGTCTGGGCTTCACCCACCGATAGTTTTGCAATGAGGTTGCCGTCGGCGCCCAGTACGCCGGGCACATCGGTGAGCAGGAAAAGACGCTTGGCCTCGAGTTCTCCGGCGATAGCACCTGCAGCAGTGTCAGCATTAATATTGTAGGTATCTCCGTCCGCGCTCACGCCAATGGGTGCGATGATCGGGAGCAGATCGGCCTCGATAATGGCGTCAAGGACCTCGACGTTAATGGTCTCGGGCTCACCGACAAATCCCAGATCGAGGACGCGTTCGATGTTTGAGTCAGGGTCGCGCACCGTGCGGTGAAGTTTGCGAGCGACAATCATATTGCCGTCCTTGCCGGAAAGTCCGACGGCGCGCCCGCCGGCTCCGGAAATCGCCGAGACGATTTGCTTGTTGATCTTGCCGGCCAAAACCATTTCAACAACTTCAACTGTGGCTTCATCACTGACCCGAAGGCCTTCGATGAAACTGCTTTTGATCTTCAGCCGATCAAGCATGCTGGCAATTTGCGGGCCGCCGCCGTGAACCACGACCGGGTTGATGCCGACCTGTTTTATCAGCACCATGTCGCGGGCGAAGTCATGGGCAAGACGCTTGTCTCCCATGGCGTGACCGCCAAATTTGATGACGATGGTTTCACTGTCGTAGCGCAGCAGGAAAGGCAGCGCCTCGGTCAGGGTTTTGGCCGTTGTCAGCCAGTCCTTGGCCGACTTGCGGTCTGTCGGCGGAGTTTTATCTGTATCGTCATTACTCATTTCGAAGCGGTCCTGTTCGGGCGCAGATCAATCGGGCTCGCGGTCTTCATGTTCGGGCTTATAGCGGATCATGTCCCAATCTGCCAGTGCGCCAACATCCGCCCGGAGCTCTGCGATGCCGTGCTTTTTTTCTGATGAGGTCATGACAATGGTCGGGTGGGCGGCGGGCCTGCGCTGGATTGCCTTCTGGACGGTGGCGACGACGGCGTCAGCCCCGGAGGCGGCCAGTTTGTCGATTTTTGTCAGGATGATTTGATAGACGACCGCCGCGTCATCGAAGAGATCCATCATTTCCAGATCTGACGGTTTCAGGCCGTGACGCGAATCGACAAGCAGGAGGGCGCGCTTGAGGTTTGGTCTGCCGGCAAGATAAGCCTTGAGGAGCTGCGTCCAGGCGCTGACCTCGGTCTTTGAAACCTTCGCGTAACCGTAGCCGGGCAAGTCAACAAGCCTGAGCCCCTCTGTCAGCGCAAAGAAATTGAGTTCCCTGGTGCGGCCCGGCGTGTTTGATGTGCGGGCCAGAGCCTTGCGGCCCGTCAGAGCATTCAGCAGTGAGGACTTGCCAACATTTGAGCGACCGGCAAAGGCAACCTCGGGAACGTCGGAGGGCGGCAGGGCAGCGATGTTTGTTACCCCCAGCATGAAGTCACAGTCCTGGGAAAACAACCATCGGCCCTTTTCAAGAGCATCGGCTGTGTGTTGATCACTATCTGTGTCTTGCGAGATCACGTCGGGTCGTCTTCTTTGGTTTCCGGTTTGACTTCCGGTTCGGCTTCAGGCGGCTCGGTTTCAGGCGGCAAGTTTTCTGTTCCGGCCGCCAGTGCGACGGGCCTTTTGCTCGGAAAGAAGCGGTCAAGATTGAGGTTTTTGAACAACTCAACTTCCACGCCGTTCTTGTGCATAATGTAGCCCTGCTGGGCCATGGAGAGCGAGTTATTCCATGCCCAATAGATGACCAGCCCGGCAGGGAACTTGGCCAGCATAAAGGTGAAGATGATCGGCATGAAGGTGAACATCTTTTCCTGGATCGGATCCTGGGGGGCCGGGTTCATGCGCATTTGCAGGAACATGGTAATGCCCATGAGCAGAGGCCAGACGCCAATCCCCAGGAACTCTCCGATGAACGGCCAGCCGCTTGGGTCATAGGGCAGCAGCCCGAAGAGGTTGAGGATCGATGTTGGATCCTTGGTCGACAGATCCTGAATCCAGCCAAAGAAAGGCGCCTGGCGCAGATCAATCGAGATGAAGATCACCTTGTAGAGGGCAAAGAAAACCGGGATCTGAATAACCATGGGCAGGCACCCGGCCAGCGGATTGACCTTTTCGCGCCGGTAAAGCTCCATGATTTCCTGTTGTTGCTTTTGCTTGTCGTCGGAGAAGCGTTCTTTCAGCGCCATCATTTCGGGCTGCAACTTCTTCATCCGGCTCATGCTCTCATAGGATTTGTTGGCCAGTGGAAAGAGCATCAGTTTGATAATAATGGTGACCAGAAGAATGGCGACACCAAAGTTTCCGATCAGGTGCCCGAAGAAATCCAGCAGGGAGAAGATTGGTTTGGTAATGAAGAAGAACATGCCCCAGTCGATGGCGCGCTCAAATCCCTCAATGCCCAGGGTGTCGCGGTAGTCGGTCAGGGTACGGTATTTTTTGGCACCAACATATAGACGATTTTTGGTTTCGAGGCGCCCGCCTGGCGCAACGCTGGTCCCGTCAAGAATGTAGGATGCATTGTAGCGATCTGTGCCGGCAGCTTTTCGCGCGGCATAAGACCCTTCAAAATTGACCGTCTGATCCGGGACAAGGGCTGCGAGCCAATACTTGTCGGTAATGCCGAGCCAGCCACCGGTGGAAGAGGTCTTGAAATCCCCGTCCTTGACGATGTCCTTATAGTCTTCTTCGTTGAGCTCCTGGTTGTAGACGCCGAGGAAGCCTTCATGAAGAATGAAAAAGTTGGCAAGCTCGGGAAGGCCAAAACGTGAAAGGCGCCCATAGGGGTAAAGTTCAATGGTGCTTTGTGAATTGTTTTCCACGATTTGAGTCATCGTGAACATGAACCGATCGTCCATTTCGATCTGCCTGCGGAAGGTCAGGCCTTCGCCATTGTCCCAGGTTATTTCAACAGGTGTTTGCGGTGTCAGCTTGCCCGGTCGGACCGGTGTCCAAAGGCTGTTGCTGTCAGGAACTCGCACCGCGCCTGTTCGTGCTGTGGCCCAGCCGAAGTCGGCGTAGTAGGCACCTTCCGTGCGATCCGGCGAGAAAACGAGAACTTGCGGGGAATCGTCTGCGCCGGTGACCTTGTGATTTTTCAGCGTCACATCATCAATGCGGCCGCCTTTCAAAGAGATGGATCCGATGACGCTCTCGCCTTCAAAGAAAATCCGGGCGCTGGCCAGAGCCTCGGTCCGTGACATCAAGGCGATGGAGCCATCATCGTTGAGAGAAGGGCGGTCCCCTGACATAGCTCCGGGCGCAGTCCCTGAAGCGGTCTGCGATCCGGACAGTGAAGACGTGCCCGATGGCATGGGCGTTTCGAGTGCGCGCGCTGCCTGCTGTTCAGCTTGCTGGGCAAGGCGGGCTTCTTCGGCCTTCATGATTGGCTTTGTGTAGAACTCGCTCCAGATAAACAGGATGGCGATTGAGATGGTAATAAATACCAAGAAATTACGGTTTTCCATATTCGGTCCTGGAACTAATCCTGTTTGAGTAGATGAATTGAAATGTGCGGCACCGGGTGCTCGATGTCCTTGCAGTCATGGTCATGCGGGTCGGAGGCGTGCCGCGAACCGGGTACCGGATCATAGCCGGAACTGCCGCCGAGCCATTTGACCGGGTGGCAGCGCGCAATGCGCTTGAGTGCAAGCCAGGTGCCCCTGAACGGCCCGTGGAGCTCCAGCGCTTCAAGTGCATAGGCAGAACACGTCGGTTGATAGCGACATGAGGGTGGCACCAGAGGCGACAGGCAAAGCCGGTAAACCTGAATGAGACCTTTGGCAAAACCGAGCAAAAGCCTGCGTGTCAGTTTCCTGACCTCTGTCACTATGGTGTTCAGAGCTCTCATGCTTTCTGGCTATTCCCGCTTTTTGGGCTGCTGACTCTTGCCTGGCGGGCGTCCGGTCTTTTTTCCCGTGGCTGATGCACCATTTGGAGGGCGAGACCAAGATCGTCAAGTAGAGATTGCCAGGGGCGATCAAAAGTGGCGGCTCGACCAATCAGAACATAGTCAAATCCGGGCCTGGCAGCGGCTGGCAAAACCTGCTCGGTTGCCGCCCGGAGACGTCGCTTGATCCGGTTCCTTACGACCGCATTGCCGGTCTTTTTGGTTGCGGTAAATCCCACCCGCACCTCTGAGGTTTCATCTGGTTCAGAGGGTCGCTTTTTTGCCTGAAGCACAAGACCAGGCACAGCGTAGCGCCGACCGCGCGCAGTCCTGAGGTATTCAGGCCGTGTTTTCATGCGGGAAATATTTGGGCTGGTCGGCATTTAAAGCCCCTTTCAGCCTCCCTGAATGTCCGGGAGCGAGCTGTATTTCGGGACCTCACACAGGAGATAGTGCCTCTCGGCGGGAAAAATCCCTAGGCGCTCAGCAGCTTGCGGCCCTTTGCCCGGCGTCGGGAAAGGATATTACGACCCCCGACAGTTGCCTTGCGGGAGCGGAAACCATGGCGCCGCTTGCGGACGAGCTGGCTGGGCTGAAATGTGCGTTTCACGTTGCGTCTCCTGGGCCTTCGGGATGCTGTTCCCGGGGCTGCCGCCTGCCGAATAGTGCCATCACGGCCCAATGCGGTCAGGGTTGAAAATGAATGCGGGTGTATAGGTCGTCAGAGGATCAAAGTCAACGCCTGAATCGGAGCCATAACGACCCTTTGGCCGACTATTTCCTGAGGATTGAGCCAATGCGGTCCTTGCTGTCCTCGATCCGGTAAACGGCCTCTTCCTCATAGGCAAGCCCGCCGCTCAACCCGCGTTCCTGAGAGGCAATAAAAAGGTCCTTATAGGCTGCTATGGAGCCGGCGCTGTTGGCCACCATGGCATTGGTGAGTTCAGCAACTTTTGCGTCGAGGGCCTCATGCGGAACCGAGTGATTGGCGAGGCCGATAGCGGCTGCTTCGGTGCCTGAGACAGTGCGCGCTGTATAGGCCATTTCCCGCGCCATGCGGATGCCGACGGCTCTGGGGAGGCGCTGGGTCATGCCCCAGGTAGGTCGGATACCTACCTTTGCGTGGGTATCGCCGAAAACTGCCTCATCTGAGGCAACAATCAGGTCGCAGGCCAGCGCAATCTCAAGTGCGCCGGTGAAGCAAAAACCGTTCACCTTCGCAATGACCGGCTTCGCCATGCTCTCAATGGTCTGAATTATGTTGCGGGCCAGGTCGTTCAGGTTGCCATCTATCGATCCGCCCGAGGTGCCGCCAGCGGCCAGCATTTTGAGATCGACCCCTGCCGAAAAGGCGCGTCCTTCACCGGTGAGGACAACAACCCTGACGGCTTCGTCCTCGGCAGCGGCGGTCATGGCCTGATCGAGGGCGCCAAGAAGCTCCATATTAAAGGCGTTCAATGCCTTGGGGCGATTGAGCGTGATCGTGCTGACGCCGCCCTTGTTCTCGATAATCAGATTGGTCGCGCTCACGGGGGATCTCCTCGACGATGAAGTTTTTTCAGGATTGCTCTTTTGATCAGTTTTGGCCGTCCGGGCCAAAGAGGCAAGGGGAAAGCGCCCGGGCTGTGTGGTTTGGATAAGGGCAGAGCTTCACTTCTTGTCACGAAACGGTGAGGAGATCTTACCTTTTGAAGATTTGCACTTTATGTATCAGGGCAGGATCGGGTCGGTTAGGTTAAGTCGCCTGTAAGTCAGGAAAGACAGTTTCATATGGTGGAGAGTGATTTGTCGGAGCAGCTTGAACAGAGACAGGACGGCAAGCCGCTTGCCCTTCGCCTGTTGCCCATCGGGGTTCTGGTCGGGGGGTTGGCGTTGTTCTTTGCGCTGGGGCTACATGAACAGGTGAATTTTGAACTGCTGCGCGACAATCGTCAGACCCTGGCCGACTGGGTTGCCGAAAGTGGTTGGATCGCGGGTCTCGTCTTTATGGTGCTCTATGCCGTCGTCGTTGCTTTCTCACTGCCTGCTGGCGGTCTTATGACCATAGCGGGCGGGTTCCTGTTCGGCACGCTTGCGGCCACATCCTATGTTGTTGTCGGGGCAACCCTGGGCGCATCGCTACTTTTTCTCGCCGCTAAAACCGCACTTGGTGACAGTTTGAAAAAGCGGCTCGGACCCAGCTTTGAAAAAATTATGAATGGCTTTAATGAGGACGCCTTTTCTTACATGATGTTCCTGCGTCTGGTGCCGGCCTTTCCGTTTTTCATCGTCAATCTTGCGCCCGCCTTTATGGGTATCAAGTTTCGCACTTATTTCATTACCACACTGATCGGGATCATTCCCGGAACCTTTGTTTTTGCGTCGATCGGAAACGGCCTTGGAGCGATATTCGATGCAGGTGAAATGCCTGACCTTTCCATCATCACCTCGCCAGCCATTCTTGTTCCGCTTGTCGGCCTCGCGGTTTTGGCTCTTGTTCCGATCATTGTGCGCCGAAAGCGTGCGCGTGAGAGCAGTGAGTAGAATCTCATGGACTTAATAAAGGCAGATATCTGCATCATTGGTGCCGGATCGGGCGGTCTGTCTGTTGCCGCAGGGGCGGCTCAACTGGGCGCTAAAACCGTCCTCATCGAGCGCGGCGCGATGGGCGGCGATTGCCTGAATACCGGCTGTGTGCCGTCAAAGGCTCTGCTGAGCGCCGCCAAACACTTCAAGGCGATGAGTGACGGCGGCAAGTTTGGTTTAAGCGCCCGGGAGACTGCGGTTGATTTTAGTAAGGTGCACGATCATGTGCACGGGGTTATTGCCGGCATTGCGCCGCTGGATTCGGTCGAGCGATTTGAAGGTCTTGGCGTCACCGTCATAAAGGCCGAGGCGAAATTCGTCAGTTCCGGGGCTGTTGAAGCCGGCGGTAAGCGCATCGAGGCGCGGCGCTTTGTTGTCGCGACAGGATCACGCGCTGGTGTGCCGCCAATTCCTGGTCTTGCGGAAACGCCGCATCTTACCAATGAAACCATCTTTAATCTGACGGATCTGCCTGACCATTTGATTATTATTGGCGGGGGCCCCATTGGTATGGAAATGGCGCAGGCTTTCCGGCGTCTTGGTTCACAGGTTACCTTGCTTGAGGGTTTCAAGGTGCTTGCCAAAGATGATCCGGAGCTCACCTCTGTTGTGATTGATCAGGTGAAAGCCGATGGGGTTGATATTCGCGAAGGTGTTTCGATCACATCTGTTGAGCAAAGTGAAAATGGAATTCGCGTCATGCTTGGCGACGATACGGTCGAGGGCTCCCATCTTCTGGTTGCTGCAGGCCGCTCGCCCAACGTCGAGGATCTTGGTCTGGAGGTCGCGGGAGTTGGCTTTGCGCGCACAGGCATCAAGGTAGATGAACGGCTGCGGACCTCGAACAGGAAGATATTTGCCATTGGTGATGTCGCAGGCGGGCTGCAGTTCACTCATGTGGCGGGCTATCACGCCGGTATTGTTATTCGCAATGTGCTGTTTCGCATTCCGGCGAAAGTTGATTTGAGCGCGGTGCCGTGGGTTACCTATACCGATCCGGAATTGGCCCATGTTGGATTGAGCGAGGCGGCGGCGCGGGAGCGCTTTGGCGCGCGTGTGAAGGTTCTGACGTGGCCGCTTGCGGAAAACGACCGGGCCCGGGCGGAGCGCGACACGCGTGGTTTCATCAAGGTCGTGGTCGGGCGCAAGGGCAGGATCCTTGGTGCCTCGATTGTCGGCGCGGGAGCGGGCGATCTGCTTCAGCCGTGGGTTCTTGCCCTGTCACAAGGTATGAAGATCGGCGCCTTTACCTCGATGATCGCGCCTTATCCGACGCGCGGTGAAATATCAAAGCGGGCGGCTGGCGAATATTATACGCCGACACTGTTTAGTAAACGAACACGATTGCTGGTTCGGTTCTTGTCAATTTTCGGGTAGAAGTGATCCTGGTTGACATTGGTTGCAGTTAAATCTGAAAAGGATGATGACGTGACAAGTTCTGCGCCGATAGAAATTTCGGGCCAGGAGAGCCCGCAGCACAAGAGCCTGCTTGAGCGCCTGGTGGCGGCTCGCCACAGTCTTTCCGGACGGGTCATGAGCCTCACGCTGCTGGTCGTGCTGCTGGCCGAGGTCTTTATCTATGTGCCGTCTATTGCGAACTATCGCCTGATGTGGCTGGAGCAGCGGCTTGCTTCTGCCCAGATTGCGGTGCTGGCGCTTGAAGAGGCTCCCGAAGGCATGGTGAGCGAGGACCTGACCGACGAACTGCTCCGCAATGCCAACGTCTTTTCAGTGGCGCTGAGATCCGCCACATTTGGCGACGATCTCTATCTTAGCAAGGACATGCCGCCCGAGCCGGTGGTGTGGGAAGACTTGCGGTCCCTTTCTGTTCCCGGCTCGATTGTCAACGCTTTTGAAACCTTGTTCCGCGGCAAGGGGCGCAATATGGGGGTGCGGGGCGCTGCGAAGTTCCGCCCTGGCAGTACCGTCGAAATTGTGATCGACGAAACGCCGCTGTGCGCCGCAATGATTGATTATTCATGGAATATCCTTCGGCTCTCGCTGGTCATCGGTCTTGCGACCGCGCTGTTTGTTTATTTTTCTTTGATGCGTCTGACCATTCGCCCGATTGAGCGGATTACCCGCTCAATGGAGCGGTTTCGTCAGCATCCGGATGACAGTCGCTATATCATTGAAGCGTCTGATCGCTCCGACGAAGTGGGCCGAACCGAACGGGGGCTCTACGAAATGCAGTGCGATCTTCAGGCGGCGCTGCATCAAAGGGCGCGGCTTGCCGAGCTTGGCACGGCGGTGAGCAAGATCAACCATGACCTCAGGAATATTTTGACCAGTGCGCAGCTGGTATCGGATCAGCTGGCGCGTATTGATGATCCAAAAGTGCGCCGGCTTGGACCAAAGTTGTTCTCGGCGATAGATCGGGCGGTCGATCTTTGCACTGATACTTTGAAGTATGGCCGCGCCGCGGAGGCGTCGCCACATATCTCGAAAGTCGCGCTTCATGTGCTGGTGGACGATGTTCAGACTCTGCTGGGGCTTGAGGATCACAAGGATATCACCTTTGTGAACGCGGTGGATGAGACAACGAGTGTTGATGCCGATCAGGATCAGCTCTACCGGATCCTGATGAACCTCGTGCGCAATGCGGTTCAGGCGCTCACCATTGCAGCAGTTGAGGGGCGCCGCAGTGAGATCCGTGTCATCGCGAGCGAAACAGGAGCCATGAGCGCTATCGATATTTGTGACAATGGCCCGGGGGTTCCTGAAACGATCAGAGGCGATCTGTTCAAGCCGTTTTCGACATCGGCGACGCCGGGCGGCACGGGGCTTGGCCTGGCGATTGCGCGCGAATTGACCGAGGCGCACGGCGGCACGCTCGAGCTTGTGTCTTCAGGGGGCGAGGGATCGTGTTTTCGTATTTGCCTGCCGACGGCGCGCGCGGTAAAGAGGGCGCATGTGGAACCCTGACGTCTATATGAAGTTTTCTGATCTGCGCACCCGCCCGGCGCTTGAGCTGGCGACGCGCGCGGGCCCTGTGCCCGAAGGGTTGATCCATGATCTTGGCTGCGGGCCCGGCAATTCAACCCAGGTGCTTGCCTCACTCAATCCCGGGGCGCGTCTCATCGGTGTCGACAGTTCCACGGAAATGCTGGCGCGCGCTGCTGACGAAGGCCCGGCCAGGGCCAGATGGGCGCAGGGAGATCTTGAGACCTGGGCGGCAGAGGAGCCCGCCGATCTGATCTTCTCCAACGCCGCTTTCCAGTGGCTTGATGATCATGAGCGGCTGCTGCCGCGCCTGCTGAAATCGCTCAAACCCGGCGGTCGGCTTGCGCTTCAGATGCCGCAGAACTTTGCCGCTCCAAGCCATGTCCTGATGCGTGCAATCGCCTCGCAAGGACCCTGGGCCGGGAAATTGAAGCCCCTGCTGCGCCACGATCCGGTTGGCACGCCCGAGTTTTACTACGATCTTTTTGCGCCGCTTGCCGCCTCGGTCGATATCTGGGAGACCGACTACGCGCAGGTGCTGGACGGCGATGACCCGGTTTATAACTGGGTCAGCGGCACGGCGCTGCGCCCGCTGATGGCGGCGCTTGATGAGGCTGAAGGTCTTGCCTTTTCAGGTGAGTACAAGGCGGCCTTGCGCGGTGCCTATCCCGAACGCGCTGATGGCAAGACGCTGTTTGCCTTTAAACGCCTTTTCATGGTGATCGGACTATGAGCGGAGTTCATCTGATCGGAGACATTGGCGGCACCCATGCGCGCCTGGCTCTGGCAAGAGATGGCGAACCACAGGATATCCGCGTTTATCCGACGGCTGACATAACGTCCCTTGAGGAGACAATTACGGGCTATCTGGCGGACGCGAAAATATCTGTTCCTCTTGCAAGGCTGTCGATTGCCGCCGCCGGTCCTGTCATCGGTGCGAAGGGCGCGCGCGAGGTGGTCTGGCCGCTTGCGTGGGACATCGCGGAGGTCGATCTGCGCGAAGCCTTCGACTGCGATGGGATCGATATCATGAATGATTTTGCCGCTCAGGCGCTGTCGCTGCCGCATCTGGGCGCGCGCGACCTGAAACGGCTCGGTGACAACGGCACAAGCGTCGAGGACGGCGCCAGGGCGGTACTGGGGCCTGGCACCGGGCTCGGCGTTGCGGGCCTCGTGAGGGGTGGTCACAGGCGATGGATCCCGATTGTCGGGGAGGGCGGCCATGTCGACCTTGCGCCGTCGAGCGACGAGGAGGTGGTGATGTTCAAAATCCTGCAGGAGCGCTACGGCCACGTCTCGCCGGAGCGGGTGATTTCCGGGCCCGGGCTGGAGGCGCTTTACCAGGTGCTGATGGCGCTGCGCGGCGAGACGTTTGAAAACCGTTCCGCCTCCGATATTACGGAAATTGCTCGTTCCGGAGACGAAACAGCCCGCCATGCCATTCATCTTCTGAGCGCCTGGCTCGGCGCTGTGGCCGGCGATGTTGCCCTCACGCTGGGGGCGACTGGCGGGGTCTATATTTCCGGCGGCGTCATCCCGGCGCTCGGAAATTTGTTCGATGCGGCATCGTTCCGGACCCGGTTTGAAGCCAAGGGGCGGTTTGAGTTCTACGTCAGGGCGATCCCGACATGGCTGGTGACGCGAGATAATCCAGGGCTGCTCGGGCTGGCTCGTCAGCTGTGAAGCGAAAGCCACACCGTGTAGAGTGTTGAGTGAAGCTTCTGGTGTCGCTCACCAAAGCGCACGACGACCAGATCATGCTCGGGCATCATATAAAGTGTTTGGCCGCCCTGACCGATAAAATAGGTGAAATGGCCCTGCAAGGGTTCACCGTCCCGGTCGAGAATATCGTGGCGAACATGATGGCTGTAGTCTCCGGAGTGCAGCGCGTCTACACCCAGATCTTTCCCCATGAATTGTCTCCACAGGTCTTCAGGTAGAAATGGCGACCCTGTCGTGCCATTGGTCATAAGAAACCGGGCCACCGAAATCCAGTCGTGTGCTGTAGCATAGAGGCAGCAATAGGCGGAGACTTGGTTCGTGTGGGGGTATCGGCGCCACATCGCATCCGAAGCACCGGAGGGTTGCCAGATTTTTTCACCGAGTAGGGTCTCGAGAGGTTGGTCATAAACCTGCTCAAGGGCAAGTCCCAACAAGACTGTGTTGATATTCTGGTAACTGAATGTCCCCTTGAGCTTCGGGTCGCTTGTCAATTTTTCCAGCACGGAACCAGGGCCCGAGAAGTGCAGCCGCGCCATGGGGCCAAAAGGGTTGAGCAGGGTCTGTTCCAGATCCTTTTCATCTGAACCGGAAAGAGTTTTCATGGTCCCGGTTTCGAAAACCACACCGCTCTTCATATCTAACAGAGACTGAAGAGGCAGACTCCCGAGGCTTTGATTGGATATCTCCGGCAAGAGAGTGCCGAGGGGCACATGGGTGCCGTCAATCCTGCCTTCTGCAATTGACTTGAGAACAAGCAGTCCGATGAGGCTTTTGACCATGGAAAAGGAGTTGAACTGCGTCTGCTGGTCCATGCCCTGGGCATAGTTCTCCAGTTTCAGCTGGCCAGCCTGAGAAACCAGCAGCGCCTTGCCGCCACTCTCGGAAAAGAGTGTAGCCAGCCGGGGATGCATGAGATTATTGACTGCGGTGTTGGTTGGTGCGGGGGTTGTTTTGTTGGCACCGTGAACCACGGCGAAGGCCCCTCGGGCGGGCCATTCGGTCGCCGGATAGCGCTCTGTCAGTGCCGCACCCAGGGGCGTGGTTCGAACAAGCAGTGCGGCGAGGGCCAGTGCCAGGAACGCGCCAATGAGCCATGATTGTTTTTTAGTAATGCCGAACACCTGGCTGCCTCCGTTTTCCGACCACTTGTTATAACCTTTCGGTTATCTGCAGTGCGATCATGGCGGTATCATGGTGCCGAAGAGGATAATCATGGGCAGCACCGTCATTGATGGATGGCAATCCGGAGCCTACTCGCCTTCCGCCGTGCCGATCCGTCTTTTGTCGGAGCCGCCGTCGAGGCCGTCACTTGTGATGCGGATGGCGTTGACACCGGACATCATGCGCTGGGAGATCTTGACCTCATGGCCGAGGGCTTCGAGACCTGGCTGCAAGTGTGCAAGACCTGCCTCAAGGTCGGTTGAGCCATTGCGGTTGATGATGTTGGGCAGGTCGATGGCTTGCTGCATGGTCAGGTTCCAGTCGAGCACGCCGATCAAGGTCTTGGCGACATAGCCGATGATGCGGCTGCCGCCGGGCGAGCCCAGGATGACGTAGAGCTTACCGTCTTCATCAAAGACAAGGGTCGGGCTCATGGAGCTGCGCGGACGCTTGCCGGGCTGCGCGCGGTTGGCGACGGGCCTGCCGCCGATTTCGGGCAGAGCGGAGAAGTCCGTCAGCTGATTATTGAGGATAAAGCCGCCGGCCATGAGGTGACTGCCGAAGGCGAATTCGACCGAGGAGGTCATGGAGACCGCAAAGCCGCCCGAATCAATGATCGAAAAATGCGAGGTCGAGGGCAGCTCGAGCGCGGCGTCGTCGCCCTGCAGAAATGCCTGTGAGCCATCGGGCGGGGTCCCGGCCCTGGCCTTGCCCATGGAGCGATCGCGCCGGATCGCCGTGCCGCGCCCTCTGAGATAGGCGGGGTCGATAAGACCGACGATGGGAACGGAGACAAAATCGCTGTCGGCGATATAGCGGTCGCGGTCGGCAAACGCCAGCCGGCTGGCCTCGGCGATGAGGTGGACGGCCTCGAGGGAACCGGGCTCAAGGGCGGCCATGTCAAAGGCTTCGAGCATCTGCATGATCTGCAAAACAGTGATCCCGCCTGAGGACGGCGGCGGCATGGAGCAGATTTTATAGACCCGGTAGGGCGCGCAGACGATGGCTCTTTTCTTGGGCTGATAGGCGTCAAAGTCGGCCTGGGTGATGGTGGCGGGGCGTCTTGGCGCCTCGGCCACGGCCTTGATGATCGCGCCTGCGATGTCGCCGCGATAAAAGGCGTCCGATTTGCCCGCCGCGATCTTGCGCAGGGTGGCGGCATAGTCCGGGTTCTTGATCGTGGTGCCGACCGTGTAAGGCACGCCGTGATGGGTGAAATAGGCGCGCATGTCCGGCATCTCGTTTATGCTGGGCAGACGGATCAACCATTCATGAAGTTTGGGCGACATCTCAAAGCCGTTTTCAGCGAGCTCTATGGCATAGGGAAACAACTCTGCCCACGGAAGTTTACCGTGTTCGTCGTGGGCCATTTCGAGCATGGCGACAACACCGGGGATGCCGACGGACTTGCCGCCGAGCACCTTGTCGAAAAACTTGAGCGGCTTGCCGGCGTCATCAAGATGCAGCGCGGGCGTCGCGGAAGCAGGAGCGGTCTCGCGGCCATCGAGCGCCTCTATCGCGCCGGTCGCAGGATCAAAGGTCAGCATGAAGGCGCCGCCGCCGATGCCCGAGCTTTCCGGCTCGACGAGGGTGAGAACCAGCTGCACGGCGATGGCGGCGTCAACGGCGCTGCCGCCGCCCCGCAGGATCTCGAGGCCGGCAGCCGTCGCATGCGGGTGGGCTGCGGCGACCATAAAGTCTTGTGGCAGTTTATCCAGCGCCGGGTCGCTTTTTGCAAAAGACAGAGCGCCGATAAAATCACGGGCACTGTCACAGGCGGCGAGCGGCAGGGCGAGGGCGCACAGAAGGGCCAGAGTTCTGAGTTTCATAGTGTTGCGCCTTGTTTGCCAGCCCTGGTTGCCGGACAGCCTTTGATCCGCCGGGCAGAAAAGTGATCCGAAATATAGCGTGGAAATTGACGGACGGGAATCCAGTGTTTAGCGTAAACCCTTGAATTTCACGTGAATTTATTGGTTTTTCATGACAAATCCGGGAAAAAGGAACCTGATCACAGATGTGACCGGGGTCAAGGTCGGCCACGCCGCCGATGTTACGGCACGCAGCGGCGTCACGGTTCTCATCACGCCGGGCCGGGCGGTGGCCGGGGTTGAGCAGCGCGGCGGCGCGCCGGGCACCCGGGAGACTGACTTGATGGACCCGTCGTGTCTCGTCGATGCGGTCGATGCGATCGTGCTGGCGGGCGGGTCGGTCTACGGGCTTGATGCGGCCTCCGCAGTGACCAATTTGCTCGGCGCGAGAGGTCAGGGGTTTGTGCTGGGCGACTCGCCGCTGGTTGCGCCCATCGTTCCGGCGGCGATCCTCTTTGATCTGAGGAATGGCGGCGACAAGGCGTGGGGGCAAGAGCCGCCCTATCGCCGGCTCGGCGGCGAAGCCCTCGACCAGGCCATGAGCCCGGCGGGCGATAGCTTCGCGCTGGGCAACATCGGCGCGGGCTATGGCGCGCTGGCCGGGGCCTATAAAGGCGGGCTCGGTAGTGCATCGCTGATCACCGACGACGGCTTTGAGGTGGGCGCGCTCGTTGCGGTCAATTCGTTTGGCTCGCCGGTGATGCCCGGCGGCACAACATTGTGGGCGGCGACGGCGGCGCTCGGCGATGAAATGGGCACGGCGCCGATGGCGGGCATTGGCGATGCCGCGCCGGTGCTCGGCTTCCCGACAGACACCAAGGCGGGCAGCCTGCCCGGCATGAACACCTCCATCGGCATTGTCGCGGTCAACGCCGTGCTGACCTCGGCCGAGGCGGGGCGGCTGGCGACCATGGCGGAGGACGGGCTGGCCCGGTCGATCCGCCCGATCCACACGCCGATGGACGGCGACACGATCTTTGCGCTGGCAACCGGCACCAAAGAGCTCGGCGCGGCAAGGGCTCTGGATCTGGCACGGCTGGGCACGCTGGCCGCCGATTGCCTGACCCGCGCCGTGGGCCGCGCCATCCATGAGGCCGCCTCGCTGGGCGGGGCCAGGGCGTTTGGCGAGTTTTGAGGCTGGATGAGGTTTTGGGGCTGTCGGCGTGGCTGCAGGCGGGGCTATGGCTGTGGCTGCAGGCGGGGGCGGGAGAACCTCGGAAACAGGCCGAAAGAAGCCTTGCAATTGCCCGAAGGCCCCCGTAAAAAGGCGCTCCATCGCCGGGCGGCACTCGCCGCTATCAGGCACCGCGCACCGGTAGCTCAGTTGGATAGAGTACTTGACTACGAATCAAGGGGTCGGGAGTTCGAATCTTCCCCGGTGCGCCATTTTTCTCTCGCTACATTCCTGACAGTTTCAAGGCGCTCCGCTTTTTGCCTGGGAAGCCCTTTGCGGGGCAAAGGGCAGGCAGGGCTGCCTATTCAGACCGGGTAAGCAGAAGGCCCGGAATTCTCAATAAATACGGAAATCGGCTCGTTCAATCCGAGCCCATGTATTTTAAAACCCCCGTGTTACTGAAAAACGGGGGGCCTGGCGCGAAAACCTGAGTTGTTCTAGGGTCGCACTATTGTGCAATCGCGAGCTATTGACTGACGCTCGAACACTCCATGCCCTATAGTACACCGCCCGACATTCACTAACTAGTTGTACAGAATGGTGGCAACCAGTAGTATGGCGGTCAGACCCCATACACAACAATCTTGGCATATGACCCCGCCGTTTTATCTTCCAAGAATTTTGCTTCACGAGGACCGAGTGTTCTCGGAAGGGGATCTGCTCAACGAATCGAACATAGTAGTGGTGCTTGCTGAACCGGGTGCGGGTAAGACAGAACTGTTAAACAGCTTGGCACGCCGCCTGGGTGTTTCACCAGAGAAGGCAAGTTTGTTTCGGCATAGGAAAGCTGATTCCGGTAGAAACTCTCTTGTTCTTGACGCTTTGGACGAAGTAGCCAAGCTGGATCCATCCGGCATCGATGCGCTACTTGTGAAAGCCCATGAGACCAATGCAGCCAAGGTAGTTTTTGCCAGCCGGTCAAGCGAGTGGGAGGACGCACGGAACAATCAAATCAAAGCGTGTTTTGGCGTTGAGCCACTAGTTGTCAGATTAGAGGCGTTTAACGAGGTTGAGCAAAAACAACTATTCTCACATCATTTTCCAGCTGAGAGTTTTGATGAGTTTCGGGCTGAAGTTTCCAGGTTTGAACTGGAACCACTTTTGGGCAATCCTCAATTTCTTCAACTCTTCGCTGAAGCATTTGTCGAGAGTGGAAGAAGGTTTTCAAGCAAGCAGGGAATTTTTGAAGCTGCTATCAGACGATTGGCGAGTGTTGATTCCAACACTGTAATAAAGGGCTTTCCATCAGTTGAGGAACGCCTTTTCTTAGCAAGCGAAGTCTTTGCCAAGTTATTGTTGTCCGGCGCCGATGGAGTGAACGTATTTGATGTGGATGATGATCGTCAGTTTCCTCGTCTATTTGATTTGGTTGCTGACAACAACAAAGTTGGTAGCATTCTTGACACCCGGCTTCTCAAACCGGTCAGCGAACCAGATCGGCATGAGCCAGTACACAGAATTGTTGCAGAATATTGCGCTGCCAAATATTTAGTTGGTCGATTTGAAGATAGTACTGCACCCTTTACGCTTTCGCAGTTCCAGGCGTTAGTTGCGCCAAACTCAGTAGTTCGTGATGAACTTCGCGGTCTGCTTGGCTGGATGGCTGCCGTCGGCGGAAAGGCCATGCAAGAGGCCGCGATTGATCTCGATCCTTATGCGGTTCTGGCAAACGGCGATCCATCTCAACTCTTTGAGTCCTCAATGATACGGCTATTGGATGGACTTCAAGAGGCCGCAACGGATGACCCCTATTTCCGCCGAGGGGACTTTCGGCGGACTTTCAGTGCGGCAGGCTTCTTCACACCAGAAGTTGTAGACAAAGTACGAACCATTTTGACTAGCACAGAGGAGAAAAATCAGCTCAGGGGTCTTCTGCTCGAACTTCTCGAAGGTTCACCAGCGGTCACTCTTCTTGCACCTGAGCTTCGGGCGCTAATGCTCAGCCCGGACTGTAGTAATAACACGCGGCTCTTGGCGCAACGATGCCTGGTCTCAATCGGCGAGCTCGACCTCTCGGCTGACTTTGATATCCTTGTTTCGCAAGGAAGCGAAAATTGTCTAAGCCTTGCCGTGCTCATCTTTCTGGAATCAGAAGAGGCAGCACTTGGACGTGAAAAACTTTTGGGCCTACTTCAAGAGTGCGCGAGGCTTTACCCGGCACGAAATGAGCTTCGTGAAACTATTCTTGGTTCCAGATACTTCGTGAAGAAACTTATTCAGAAGCTGGAACCTTCCGTTGTTGAGTGGTTGCTGGACGAACTCACGGACGGGCTCCATTGCACATGTGGTGAAGCGAAGGCACATAATTGTGGTTGTCGAAATGGTATTAGCAAGGTCGTCGGCTTGCTTCTTGATCAATACTTCGAGTTTTCTGAGGGGCCTCAAGAGCCAGCCCGCATTTGGCGGTGGGCGGGTAATCTCAATTTTCATGAAAACAAGTCGGCAAAGGACAGTGGTTCCGTAAGGCGTCTTCAGTCTGACCACTCACTACGACAGGCAATACACCGCCTAGTGCTTGGCGACCTGACGGATCCTGATGAAATCTGGGACCTTCGTCACAATTCGTTTAATTGGCAATCCCATTCAGGACTAAGCTTTCGGCCTGCTGATCGAAGCGCCATGGTTGAATTTGCATTTCAAAATGACAATGCAGGGCTCTGGTCGTGTTTTATCTCGCCTCACGACTTGTATCGCGACACAAATGCAAGAGGTGCCGATGAACTACGGCACCACATGCGGCGACACGCACAAATGAAGCCCGACTTTATGAAGGTTTGGGCAATGCAAAATCGTGCATTCACGGAATCTTATCGTAAACATCGAGACCGCAAGTATTGGTTTATGAGGCGCCGAAACAGGCGAGAAAAACGACTCGATGAGATTAGTATCCGGTCTCTCGTAGATGATAAACAGCAAATTGAGAATGGTCAGCATTGGGGATGGCTGAAGCGCTTTGCAGATCTGTACCTGATTGAACCAGACAAGATTGACAAAGAAATTCAAGGGCGAGTGGACGTCGAAAAGTCACTCGAGAATTGTTTTGACTATTTAGATCCACATGTCCCTGGTCTTTCTCAGCTCGCATTAGGGGGGTGGCAAAGTGTTGTCCGTGTTTTGCTTGCGGGCTGCGTAGTGAAATATCGCAAGACAGGCTCATTGGATGACATCGGCTTGCACGTTCTAAGGGCGGTCAAGACAGAAGTCGATGGGTACCCCAGTTTAAGTGATGACGAGGCCAAGTCTCTCGAGGCCGAATTTGATCGAAGAATTTTTTCAGACCTAGGCGCAGCTGAGACGTTCCTGAGAGACTATGTCGAGGCGCAACTTGAGCAGGGAAGCAAGGGACGAACGGACTCACACTGGTTGCGCCACAAAGAGGAATTCAAACCTTTGCAAGGAGAGTTGTCTATTGAGTGGTTGAACCGCTTTCGTGCCCTTTCGTCTCACACGTTGGACAGCTTATTTGATATCGCTGCGGAGCATGCAGATCGTAGTAAACTGGAAGATCTGATTAGTACTCGATGTGCAGAGTTCTTTTTTTTCTGGCCCGAAGAAGCTGAAGATGAAGAGCTCGAAAGCCGGCGCAAGTTCTGGTTCTTGCGCTATTTCTATTTTGTAGAAGAGAGCACAAACATCACTTGGGAGTGGTTACGAGGGGACAAGAACGTCATATTCGGGCTAAGCAGGCGTTCTGGACCGTGGAAAAGGGGAGGCAACCCGGGGTGGCCACGACTGTCCGCGGAGAAAGTTTATGCCGTGCTCGACGCCTTCATTGATGAGTGGCCGAGAGTACCTCTTCGCAGTAGTTTTGGGTCCAGTAGCCCGAAAGAGGAAAAAGCCTATCGGTTCCTAAAAGATATTGTTTGGGATATCAGCGAGGATGACCCCGACACCAGTATCACAGTTCTTGATCGCATACTTGCGGATAAGCGATTTGAAAACTTCCATACGGAGTCACGAAATATGCGAGCCGCCCAGATTCGCAAGATGGCACTTCGGGACTTCGAAGCTCCAACTCCCAAAGAGATTGCGGGCCTCTTGGACCAAGGCGAGATTGTCACAGTGGAAGGGCTTCGTGCTTTGCTGCTCGAAGAGCTTCGACTGCTTCAAGGCGCCATCGATGGAGGTGAATTCGACACTGTTGAGATGTTCTATGATGGTGGGCTACACGTAGGTGAAAATACTGCATCAAAACGGGTTGCCGAGCGACTGCAGTTGCGCCTCAACGCGCTCAACATGGCTATCACGATTGAACACCAACTCAAATCCTTAAAGAGATGCGACATTACAGCATCGAAAGTGCTTGGGGAGAGCCGTAAGTTATTAGTCATTGAAGCTAAAGGTCAATGGCACAGTGATCTTTTTACAGCCGCTGAAGCACAGCTACACGAGCGATACTCCATTCATCCTGATGCGGAACACCAGGGCATTTACCTGGTCTATTGGTTCGGAAACGGCGAAACGATTGCGGGAAGAAAAGACGTATCAGTTACGTCGGCAAAACAGCTACATCAGAAAATAATTGAGTCAGTACCCGAGGAAATCAGGGGGCTCATTGACGTCTTTGTCCTGGACCTCTCGACAAACTGAAGGATCTAAGATTCTGGACAAGCTCAAACCGTATAGCGCGACCGATGATCAGCTACGAGACGCGGAAGCTGGATAACCTATCATAGCCCGACTAGGAGGAAGCATGGCCCTAAATATTCAGTTCCAATTGTCAAATGGCAGAGGCCTAGGAAAAGCTATAGTTTTTCACGGCTTGAAGTTCAATGTTGTTGTGCACCCGACCATTCACGGCCAACCGATTTTAACATCGCAGGCATTTTACTACTTGGATCAACTTGACTCTATTGCTGAGATTAGATTTGAAACGGATAAAGAAGCACTGAGGGATAGTGAGGTTGAGTATTTGATTGACAACTATCTTTTCAAATACAGTAAGTTGCATGCTGATTCCTTCATGACTAGCAAAGTTACTGACCCAAAGTATTGGAGAGATGACTACAGTGATATGTATGCTGAATATGACCACCGAAATACCAATGCACTGGTATTGGACAAAGGTAACGATGAATCAGTATTGGCAATTAGGCCTCTAGATGAAAGTGATGACACAGATTTGTCCGACTGGTGTCTTGTTAGAAATTACAGTGACATAATCATCAGCCAATACGTCTCATCAATGAGCGAGTTGGTACATAAAAAAATGCATATTGAGGTGATGCCTACTCTAGAAAGAGACGGGTACGTTGGTAAGAAAAGAATACTAGAGTGTGATGCAGGTCTACTAAGCTACTATCAGGCCCAATCTCTTGATCACAGTTTTAGTCCGAGAGATGTGCAGCCTGGCCAAAATAGTATTGTTCTAAAAGCGTATTCCGAGAATATTGCCGACGTTGATATTCCTGTCGAGACCGTTCACTTGGATAAAGTGTTTAATCCGATCTTACTGTCCTACTACTTTTCTGGACTAAAGGCTGTTAATTCACTTATTAGTTTTGTCGGCTTCTACAATGTGTTGGAATACTATTTCGAGGAAGCTCCAATAATCCTGAACGTTGCAGCCAGCAATGAAAAAAAACAATTGAAGTGTGTCATTGAGTGGTTAGTGAATGACAACGATATTTCTGACTTTTTTCAGAAAAATGGAGCGGATTTTGTTTCTCAGACAAGAAAAAACATTGAAACCTCCTCAACAATAGACATTGAAGGATTTGATGTAGGTAACAGCGCCAACTTGGTTACAGGTTTGGCAAAATGGCTGTATTCAATTAGATGTGCCATTGTGCACTCAAAGAAAACCAGATCCGGACAAGATACAGCTACTTTTGAGCCGTATTCTGACGAAGCGGAAAACATTCACGATGCAATCTTAGTGGTGAGATGGCTTTCAGTAGCCTGTATTGAGAAAGATTGTGAAATTGGTCGAGAGTAAATTGAGATAACACTGTAACTCCGAAAGGAGCACGCTAGTCCTATTCGACTTGCTCCGACGGATGAGTTTTCGGGTAGTCCGGTTCTCCGCTTTAACAATATTTCGCAACGAGGCCAATCGGTGCAAAGATTTGAAACAACGATTATGTTCCTATGTCCTGAGTGCGAGGACGCTTCTAAAGTTGATGTAGAGGTGCCGGAGCTGAATATCTCTTCGGATAGATTTTCCGAACATTACTCCGAAGGTTGGGTGGAAATCACCTGCCCCAATTGCGAGTGCTGTTTCGACGCAGATGCTACTTGCTACTATCATGGATCCGAAATCAAACTTCATGACTATGAGCAGCAAAGTTTTAGTGGTGATGGTCCCATGTACTCGTCGTCGGAGGAAGATGACTACTGGCATGGTTATATTCCGCCGGAGGGATCATACGAGATATTTCGGGTGACCTATTCCCAGGTCCTTGCACTGCTTAAACAGCATGTTGAAGTGGATGATGATGAGCAGATTTTTACAAGGATGCTGTTTTCACAATTGATCTCAGCAATGGAAGCTTTTCTTTCCGACACACTCATTACCAATGTAATTGGAAGCGACGAGGCTACGAAGGCCCTACTTTCCAAAGACAAACATGCCAATCAGCAGAAGTTTAGCATTAGAGCCTTTGCAGAAAACCCGAAATTGGTCGAAGAGACGTTGAAAAAGTACTTGCTTGATATCCTCTATCACAATCTCGCAAAAGTCAGGTTCCTTTACAGCGCGGCTTTGAATCTCGACATATTTTTGAATGAGGATGACGAGAATGCATTGCTCAAGGCTGTAGATTACCGTCACGACTGTGTTCACCGGAACGGTTACGATAAAGATGGGAAAAAGTTGGATTTTTTCACAAAGGTCTACGTTGAAGAGGTTGGCGAGGCGATAGAACGAATGGTTGAAAGTGTGCATAGTTCATTGGAGAAGGATGCTCCGTTCTAGTGCTTTTCGAATTTTGAACCTATCTGGTTAGCGATACCAGCGAGAACGGGAATTTAAAAAGGCCACGCCTCATTTCCTCCTGGCACAACTTGGCCATCGAACTATAATTACCCAGTGCCCACTTTCATCCTCCCCGGTGCGCCATTATTTTCAATGATTTATTATGTGCCTGGATTTGGCGAAATTTGGTGTAGCTACCAAATAGCAACCACCAATCTTGATCCGAGAAACTCGAAGAGATTGCCTTCGGTGTCCTTCAGTTCGGCAAGACGGACCGGAATATGGAGCTCGGGCTCGCGTTTGGCGACCAGAGTGCCACCGGCTGCAACGACTTTTTCGATGGCAGGCTCAAGTTCTTCGACGCGCATCGGCACCAAAACCGTCAGGATTCTTTACAGCTTCAGAAAGCGAATTTTCTAACCCTTTGAAGAAGTTACACATTTTTTCAGGCCCGAAAATTGCATGTTAAGTGTCGTGCGTCGGGGGTTAGACGAGGTACGGAAATGCGTATTATTTCACTCCGAAGGTGGCTGGCTGCCGCAGCCCTTGTTTTCATTTTCTCGATTTCCGCCTGGGCGGATCAACAGGTTCCGCAGGACCTGGGGCGATGCAGTTCGCTATACGAAGAAACGCCTTGCTATCGGGAGCTTTCATCCCTGTCAGAGTCTGTGCCGGAGCCCGGTATATTGGGACTGGTGGGGCTTGGATTTATCGGGATTTATCTTGCGCGGCGGTGCAGGACGTAGGGCTCCGTTGCGATGCCTTTTCAGTTTGTCCATTGTCTCTTTGAGGTAGGAAGTGGCAATTGTATCAGTATAACCCAGTTCTCACTTTCATCTCCCCCGGTGCGCCAGTCCTGTCCAAAAGTGGGCACCAGTTTTCCTCGACTTTGATGATGCTGTGCAGAATGAGCCAGAAGGGCAGCCTTTGGGCCTGTGATCCATGTACAGATAACCATGTTTCTTTGGTGGCAAGAAAAAGCGATCCCATACGGGAATTTCCCGTACGGGAATCACGAAATCGCGGCTTTTTTCCCGTATATACGAAACTCGAAAATGACATTTCCGTACGTACGGAGATGCTACTGATTCGTCGGCTGGGCTGATCACTACTCATGCATTGGCTTCGAGTTATTGCAGGATCTGGAGCCACCTACTAATAGACACAGTTTTTCAAACGCAAGAAATCCAGCAACAGGCTGCCTGTTGCTGCCTGTTGGAGGGAAAATACGGCGCGAATTGCAGTGATCTGATGCAGGAAACGAATCACAGCGTCTCGAAGTCGGCTGCCAAACCACTCAATGTAGGCAGCCTTGAACCGCGTAGTGCTGCATCAAGCGGGGATGGCCATGATACAGCCCAGCCCAACTATGGTTCTTTACGAAGAGAGCAGAGCGCCTTGAGCCAGTAAAGGCCAAGCCTGCGGTGCCCTGCGGGCAGCCTTGACAGCCTCAAGGCGCTCCGCTTTTTGCTTGGGAAACCCTTTGCGGTGCAAAGGCCAGGCGGGGCTGCCTTTTCAGACCGAGAAAGCAGAAAGCCCGAAATCCTCCTCAAACACCGAAGTTGGTGCGATCAATCCGGTCTCATGTATTTTAAACCCCCCGTGTTACTGATCAACGGGGGGTATCGTGAGCCACAAACTACGAACATTAGCTTGGTCGGATCATTGTCACGCGAAAAATCGACAACAGACTACCTTTAGATCCGTTGGCTTCCTTACTTTCAATGTAGCGGCTTTAAGAAGCTCCCGGAAGATCCGCCTAGGAGGGAAGTTGAGTCTTCCGGGAACGCGCCACACGATCTGGAGACGGTACACCAGGCAGGGAAGTGCGGCGTTAAGGACGCAGATGCAACTCGACTAACCCTTCAAACTATCGGGACTGTTCAAGAAGATTTGCGCGAGCCAGGCTTAGGTTGTCCACAAGCTGGTCAAATTCCCTTTCACTGAGATGACAAAAAGCTTCACTGATCAGGTCGTTTGAGTTCTCCTGAAGCTCATCGATATAGGGCATAAACTTGTCGGTCAGGCAGATTCGATTTACCCGGCGGTCTGCGGGATCGCTTTTGCGAAAAACCCAGCCGCTCTCTTCCAGTCGATCGATGGTTTTGCCCACGGTTGCTTTCTCCAGTTCGAGAATGTCGGCAAGCTCCGTCTGCGTAAGACCGTCAACCCTGTAGAGATGAGCCAGGAGAAACCATTGTGTGCGCGTGAGGTCCAGACCCTTGATTCGGCGATCAAACGCTACCCTCATGAGACGCGCAAGATCGCTCAATATGAGCCCGATATTCCGGTCCAAATCGAACGTTGTTGATGTCTTTCTTGCTTTGTCCATATTTGTGTCTAGCATATAGTAAGATAATATACTATATGAAAGAATACTAAATATTGTAATCGCCCGGAGACTTATGTCGGACTTTATCAATCATCTTCAGGAACGCTTTGCACAGGGCAGCCACGGGGTCTTCGGAACGCTCGATATTGAGATCAACAGTGCTTCCTGTGGCCAGGTGTCCTTAGCTATTCAGCCAGATGGCTGGGCAGCTCTGCACGATGACGAGCCAACAGTGCACAGCGGCCTGCTTACCTTGCTGCTGGATTCGATCTTTGGCTTCGCTGTGATCTCGTCACTTGAGACGCCGATGGCAATTGCCACAATTGATCTGAAGATCGACTTTCTTCGGGATGTGCACGTCGCTGAGAAGCTGCTTGTTGAAGCCCGTGTCGTCGATGCCCCGGATATTTTTGCACATACGGAAGGCGAAGTGCGTGTGCAGAAAACCGGTCTCCTGATCGCAAGGGGAAACGGGAGTTTTATGGTTGGAACCAAAGGCCCGTCGTTTGGCACGACAAACCCGGAGGCTGCACCATGAGTGAAGAAGGCCACAAATTGTACCGCCAATGGATTGAAGCCAGCCCGTTCACAAGTTGGCTGGGGTTACAAGTGCATGCAGCACCAACGGGACTGGAGGCTATTCTTCCATTCGAAGAGAAGAACGTCGGAAACCCGTTCATACGCTCGCTTCACGGCGGCATTGTCTCGGCAGCGCTTGAATGCGGCGGCGGTTTGTTGGCCGCCCGCCTGCATGGACTGGATCGCATACAAAGGCCAGCATCGATTTCCATTTCATATCTGCGCTCAACTGCAGATCGTGATCTCAACATCCAGGTTTTGCCGATCAAGACAGGCCGCCGTCTGTTGTTTTTGACGGCAAAGGCGTGGCAGGACGATGACGATAAACCGGTCGCAATTGCCACGATGACATTCTTGCGTAAAACGAAAGAAGTTTGAGAATGAACAACTCCCAACACAAGGTAATCATTTCAGCCTTGGGTCTCATGACTTTGGCGCTATTGGGGTGTGGCGATGGAGGTCGTGACAAAATAATAGTACAGGATACGGGGTCGATCAATACGAATATCGCTGAAGAAGAAAGTGTCCCTGTCGAGCTAGCAGTCGTCCGCCGTGTTCAGATTGAAAAGACAGTTTTCGCGAGCGGGACAATCACGGCAAAACAAACAAGTAACATCGGGCCGCTGGTCGAGGGCGTTATCGAAAAGATTTTCGTCAAGGTGGGCGACAGGGTCAAACTCGGTGATCCACTGTTTCAAACCCGAAAGGTTGATTTCGAGCGGCGGGTAGACGAAGCCAAAGCGGCGATGAATCTGGCCAATATACGAGGCGTTCAAGCAAAGAGAAATTACGACCGCGCAAAGGAACTGGCCAGTCAGGAGAATATTTCTCAGGCCAGGCTGGATGATGTGGAAACTTCTTTCCAGATTGCAGGAGCAGAAAAACTCCAGGCCAAGGCTGCTCTGGAAACCGCAGAACAACAGTTGGCGGATACCGTCGTTCATGCGCCATTTGATGGTGTGATAACAGCAAGGAACGTTGATGAAGGCGTCTATTTGTCAAACCGATTTTCCATGGGTGGGAGTTCAGCTGTTGTGCGAATACAGGAGATTTCGATTGTTGCGGCTATTGTCCAGACTCCTGAAGAGAACCTTGGCCTTCTGGCATTGAACCAACCTGCCAAGGTACAAATTCAGGGTCACGAAGAGGGCTATGACAGTTTCGTCTATATACTGAACGATCTTGTTGATCCACAGACGCGCACGGTTGAACTCAGGCTACCCATCAGGAACGAGGACTACGCGATCAAACCGGGACAATTTGCCGAGGCTAGAATTATATTGCCGCCACAAGAGCTTCTTGTGATCCCACGTAGCGCAATAGTAAGTGTCGGCAATACTATTTTCGTTTTTGTTATCCAGAATAACGTAGTGAACCGGATCGCCGTCGAAGCGCGTGAATTCGATACTGAACACATGGAAATCGTTAACGGCCTTCAAGAAGGAGATTCCATAGTCCTCAGTCCCCCTGACACCCTCAAGAATGGCGAAAGATTGAGGCGACGACTTGCATCGGGAGCAAATTAATGTGGTTGGTTGACATTTCCATTCGCCGACCGGTCTTTGCGATCATGGTCATTGGCGGTTTGATGACGTTGGGATTTATTTCTCTCGGACGGCTTGGCGTTGACCTGTTTCCCAATGTTGCATTTCCATATGTTTCTATAACCACGACGCTTGAAGGCGCTGGCCCAGAGGCAATTGAAACAGAAGTCACCGATATCATTGAGGAAAATGTCAATACGATCTCGGGGATCAATCAGCTCCTTTCGACAAGTTCCGAAGGCCTGTCACAGGTGTTCATCGAATTCGCACTTGAAGAAGATGTCAATGTGAAGGCTCAGGATGTACGGGACAAGGTGAGCCTGGCACAAAGGGACCTTCCTGCGGACGTGAACCCGCCGATTGTTGAAAAGGTCGATCCGGATGCTGCACCTATCATGTCGGTAATGGTTGCCGGTGATGTACCCATTGGCGAACTGACGACATATGCCGACGAGGTGGTAAAGGAGTCCCTTCAAAGGTTGCCCGGTGTCGGTTCGGTAACTCTGGTCGGAGGCAGGAAGCGTGAAATCAGGATTTGGCTGGATGCAATAAAATTGCGGAGCTACGGGATAACGGCCGAAGACGTCGTAAATGCCATACGCGCAGAACACGCTGAAATACCAAGTGGGAAGCTTGAGACCGGACTGGGTAGCCGCGAGTATAGTGTCAAGACTGTGTCAGAGGCGAAGACACCTGAGGAATTTGCAGACCTTGTGGTTGCTTTCAGAACCGGTGGGCTGGCCACAAGGGTTGGCGATGTCGCAAGGGTCGAGGACGGGCTTGAGGACGAGCGCTCCTTCGCCATTTTGAATGGTCAACGGGGCGTCAGCCTGGAGATAAGGCGGCAGTCAGGGAAAAATACCGTTGAGGTTGCCCATGCAGTGAAGGACGAACTGAAAGCACTGCGGGCAGATGCCCCTTCAGGGATTGAAATGGTAATCGCGCGGGATGTGTCGCGATTTATTGAATCCTCCATTGAAGATGTCAGTCATGAATTACAGATTGCGATCGGTCTCGTGGTCCTTGTAACTTTCTTCTTCCTTTTGAACTGGCGCGCCACCCTGATCGTTGCAATAGCCATACCGACATCCCTGATTTCTACCTTTTTCGGGTTCTACCTTTTTGATTTTACGATCAATATGCTGACCCTTCTTGCTTTGACTGTCTCCATCGGTTTGTTGGTCGATGACGCCATTGTCGTCGTCGAGAGCATCCAAAAGGATATTGAGGCTGGTTCCCCTCCCTTGCGAGCGGCACAGGAAGGAACCAAAAAAGTCGGTCTGGCGGTTCTTGCCGGAACGTTTGCAACTCTGGCTGTGTTCGTTCCAATTGCATTCATGCAAGGCGTGGTGGGGCGCTTCTTCTTCCAGTACGGGCTTGCAATCGTTTTTTCCGTTTCTGTTTCGCTGCTCGTGGCGCTCACCCTCACGCCCATGCTGAGCTCGAAGTTTCTTCACAAAGAGGGACAACAGTTTCGTATCTTCAGACCAATTGAGAAATTCCATGAGGGGCTTTCAGTCTGGTACGCGAAAGGCCTGGCCGTGTGTGTCCGGTGGCGTTATCTGGTTCTGGCTTTTGCATTGGCGAGCGTCACTTTGGGCGGGTGGTTCGCAGGACAAATCCCTTCCGGGTTTACTTCCAAAGCGGACAGGAGCGAATTCCTGGGAACAATTGAGCTGCCTCTCGGTTATGGGATCGAGGAAGCCAAGAAGGCATCCAATGAGGTCTACAAGGCGCTGAAGGACATCCCGGACATCACCGAAGTGTTTGTCACTGCAGGTGCGGGTTCACAGGCCAAGGTAAGTCAACTTGGTCTATACGCCCGTCTCTCTGCAAAGCAGGACCGACAAGAAGATCAGTTTGCAATAATGGATGTCGCACGGCGCGCCATTGCCGATAAATTACCCGCCATTAACAAAATGACAATCGTGGAAGTTCCGTGGGTATCAGGCGGCGGCATTTCGTCAGCTGATGTTGAACTTGCCGTTCGGGGCAGTGATTTGGAAGCACTTCAAATCTATACCGATATAATTGCCTCGGAGATGAAGAAGAGCGATCGATTTGCCGATGTGCGGACAAGTTTTGAAACTGGAAAACCAGAATACAGAATTGAATTCAATCGCGTTCGTGCGGGGGATATGGGTGTATCTGCGAGGTCACTGGCAAACACTGCGCGAATTGTTATTGGTGGTATGGATGTGGGGACCTTCGAAGATCATGGCAAGCGATATGATGTAAGAGTGCGTTTGGAAGAACATCAACGTCAGAGCATAGATCAACTCGATCTTATCCAAATTCGCTCCAACAGCGGGACGCTCATCGACCTGAGTTCGATTGCAGACACAAGGTTGACTACGAGTTTGTCACAAATTGATCGGCAGAACCGCACTCGGAAAGTTTCCATATTGGCCAACTCGGCAGCGTCAGTAGCATTGGGTGAATCAACCGAAGCGCTGGAAGACATCATCCTCGCCTATCCAGTTCCGGAGGAATTTTCGTCGTCGTTTGAGGGGATGGCGCGACGTATGAAGGAGTCGGCTGCAGCAATTATCTTTGCCCTTATGTTGGCTTTTCTGGCCCTCTATATGGTTCTGGCCAGCCAATTCAACAGTTTCGTGCAGCCCCTGATTACCATGATTACGGCTCCATTGTCCTTTTCGGGAGCATTCGCCATGCTCTATTTTGGTGGCCAGGAGATGTCGCTCTTCGCACAGATCGGGCTAGTCGGGCTGATGGGTATCGTCATGAAGAATGGCATCCTGCTCCTTGATCGAACGAACCAGATTCGTGAAGAAGGCGTGGAATTACAGGAAGCAGTATTGCAATCAGGCCCGGAACGCTTGCGACCGGTTTTGATGACAGCACTTGCGGCGATCTTTGGAATGATCCCGATTGCCCTTTCAAACTCAGACGGTGCGGAATGGAGAAATGCTCTGGGGTATCTCATCATCGGCGGGCTTACGTCATCGACATTGTTGACACTGTTCGTTGTGCCAGCGGCAACGATGGTACCTGAGGATATTTCGAATCTGGCAAAAGGGCTCGTACTGAATGCACGAGCTCTCTTGTCTGGTCACCCAGATCTCAGAAAACAGTCCGAACGGTAGAGGCGTGCTGGAGTAAATGATGGCAACAAATAGTAATAGGGATAGTCTGTCAGGTTTTGGTCGGAATCTGCGACACTGGCGCAAAATTCGCAATCTGACTCAGATCGAACTTGCTGCGATGGCCGGGACTACTTCTCGTTATATCTCCTTCATAGAAACCGGGCGGTCCAATCCTGGTGAGCAGATGATAGTACGGCTTGCTGAAGCACTTGAAGTACCAATTCGAGATCGAAATGACCTCCTTGCCTCTGCAGGGTTTCCTGGTCTCTATCCTCGCTATCACCTGTCTGATAAAGTTATGGCCCCTTTCCGTCAGGCTGTGCGCTATACACTGGATTCTCACCACCCTTTTCCCGCTTTTGCGATCAATCGCACTTATGATCTTGTGGAAATAAACCCTGCGGCAGAGGCCCTTTTCTTTGGTGACTCAGACAGAAAGCCTGGCAATATTATCGAGCAGCTCTTTCAGCCTGGGTATTATCGAAATTTCATCGACAATTGGTACGATGTTGCTTCTGAACTCTTGCGACGATTGCGCCGTGATGTGATTGAATTGCCCGGGGATGATCGCCTGAATGACCTGCTGTTGTACGCCGAACAGCAATTGGAGGAGGCCGAGCCGCAGATACTTGAGGGGGCACCGAAACTCATAATCTGTCCAAATTACCGGGTTGAGAATTCAATTATTCACACCATTTCCATGGCCGCTACTTTTATGTCGGTTCGAGAGTCGACGCTGGAAGAGATACGAATTGAGACCATATTCCCCAGAGACAAGGAAGCGGAAGAATTTCTATTGAAACTTGCGAGTTGTTCTCACTGAGATCACAAGTGTCTAACCACTACGCGCGCTTCGGATGTTGAACCAATATAACCCAGTTCTCACTTTCATCTTCCCCGGTGCGCCATTATCCAGGCCTTTGAAATCTCAGTGAGACCCGCACCACCGTCGGGGATGAGAACGAGGCGTATGCAGCCTTCGCCTTCTTTCGCCGGGTGTCCAGAATTCAGGGGGAAGCAGACTCGTTGATAAGGGTCCGCTCCCGACCGAGGTCGGAAGCGGTTTTAGCAAGATTAGTCGATGGTGGAGAGATTTGTAGCAGATTGCTTTCCATCTCTTCCAGCTTCGAGTTCGTATGAAACCTTTTGCCCCTCATTGAGGGTGCTCAAGCCAGCTTGCTCGACTGCAGAAATATGCACAAAAGCGTCCTTTGAGCCATCTTCAGGCTCAATGAAGCCGAAGCCTTTTGCGGAATTGAAGAATTTTACTGTACCTGTGGTCATGAGATTATCCTTTTACAGGGAGACGTTTTTCACCCCACACGGTGTGTGTGGCGCATTTTATTGCATTCACAATGTAAGGGTAAAACGAGGTAAATCGGCGGACCGGATTTTCAGTTATCACAAACAAATGCAAAGCATATTGGGACCCTTAGAGTCTATTTTCAAAGAGTCAAGCTTTCCGCAAAAAGCACTCCAGTGGAACAATCTCCGGCATTCTGAGATTGCATTGGATAATGACGAGTCCCGAGGACCATTTCCATCGGCGGTGCGGACAGAAATTTTTTCCTTATTGACCGCTTCGGGTTAAAAGCAGACTCTTAGTCCATCCTCTTCCAATGCCCGCTATTGGGTGTAGGTTCAATTGTAAGCAAATCGCTCGAAGAGCTCAGCCTGGTCGCAATCCTGACGCGCGCATCACCGGATCTGTGCGATTACCTGGCCTTTTTCTTATGGCGTAGAAATTTCTCGCAAGGGTCTTGTTTGTCGTTGGCTCGCTGGGTCAGCCACAGCACATCAAAGGCCTTGGGCACAGGCTTCCCCGCGTAGCTGCCGGGTTCCAAATAGGCGCTGACGTCTACCGCTTCGGGCATTACCTCGCGTAGCCCAATATTGAGTTGCTCCAGCTGTGGCCTCTTCCTGGCAACCTGTTCCACCACGCCACGGTCATGTCGGGTATGCCCAGCCCCCAAGATCATCACCACCGGCTGATCCGGGTATTGCCCGAGCATTTCATCAATCGCCATGGCCATGGCGTCGTTGCGCGCTACCCAGTTATCGTACAGGCGACCGAGATAGGCATCACTGCCCCAACCACAGTGCGACGCCTTAAAGGTCTGCTTCATCATTTGGGCATAGGCAGCGTCATCAAAACCCGAGGGATAGCTCAGACGCTTTTCGACGTTGGTCAGACCCTCATATCCCACTGCCGTAATCCGGGCACGCAGCGCTCTGGATAGATCGGCGCCAAAGGTCGGCAAGCGATGCATGCGCGCGGACTTCAGTAGCGGCCCATAGAATTGCCAGTTGTCACCTTCCTCTTGCCAATCAATCTGTTTCAACAGCCAGTTCTCGGCGTTGAATGCGCTCCCGGCAGCATGGGAAGTTTTCTTCTCTTTTGGCTGACTGTAACGCATTAGATAGCTGGTCTGCCCCAGATCAAACACCTCAAATCCCAATGTCGGTTGCTTGCCGGCCTCAACCAGGGCCGCCAACAGACGCAGCTGATTTTTATGGTGTTCTGGATTGTCGTGCTTCTCCCCCAGGTAGATCACCTTGGCCCGTTTGGCCCGGGCAACCAATTCGTCCCAGGCCATTTGCTTGCCGGAGCCCATATCCAAAATCTTCCCAACCAGAGGGTCGGGCGTTTTTTCGGCGACAACGGCGCAGCCCTGGGCGAATAACGCAGCAAGAAAAACCAGGCCGATCAGGGCGGGATTGGGATTTGTGGTGTGCATAGCGGATTCATTCATAGTGATTACCCATTCGGCGGCAAAACTCGTTTAACATACCCGCGGTCGCGCCACTCCCCGCCTTTCGAATGGCGGGGAGTGGCCGTTTGGTTTTCACCGCTTATTCCGCAAGCGGATTACCGCTGCTCACTCAGCCCATGCGGTGCAGGGCGCAGATTTTGATGCCGGAGGGGTCGCGCAGATAGGCGAGATACATGCCGCTGCCGGCGCGCTCGCCAGGAGGGTCTTCGCACGTCGCGCCGCCATTGGCGAGGCCGGCGGCGTGCCAGGCGTTGGCTGCGGCCTCGTCGGCGGCGGCAAAGCCGATGGTGCCGCCGTTGCCGTGGGTTGCCGGTTTGCCGTCGATGGGCGGGGTGAGCATAAAGACGCCGGTACTGGTGAGGTACATACAGCGCCCCTTGTCGTCCATGATGCCGGGTTTGTGGCCGAGCGCGCCGAGCGCTGCGTCGTAGAAGGTCTTCGAGGCCGCGACGTCATTGGCGCCGATCATAATATGAGAGAACATGTTCTTCCTTTGATTTTGAGTTAAGCCGGTGGCGACGATATCCGGCGCGCTCGCTCCTGCCAACTGAAATTTATTTCGTCAGCTGCGCGCGATACCGGGTGCCGAGCAGGATCAAGGCCACGTTCATGACCATGATGATGAGCAGCGCCGGAAAGCCACCGAGATTTGACATCATGCGCACACCGTCAATGCCGGTAAAGGCGGTCATGGCCCAGGCCGATGCGCCGATCAATGAGGCCAGAATGACTTTCAGCCACAGGCTTGTCTGTCTGCGCTCCGCCGACATGGTCTCGGTGTCGAGGTCCGCGGATGATTTCTGGCAAACGGTGGCGATGGCCTCGGTGTTGCTGTCGACGGCGTCGACAATGTCGCTGCCAATACCCCGGACCCATTTGCCGAGCACCAGAGAAAGCGGTCCGGACAGGGAAAAGGACTTTCCCAGATTGTGGTAGGCCAGAGCAAACGCGAGCCCGGGCACGGTGTAGATTGCATAGGGCGTGAACGACCAATGCATGAAGAGCGAGGTCATCGCAAACTCTGCGGCTTCGTGTGATCGCGGTGTCAGGCCGCGCGTGCCGGGCGGCTCATGAAGATGGAAAATGGGTTCGGCGGTTCCCCAGAACAAAATTCCGATGGCGATTGTTGTGCACAGCGTGACGGAGAACCAGTTCCATTTTGACAAAATCGGCACGGCGCCCTTGCCGCCTATTGTGACCTTGCCGAGCGGCGAGAAGAACGCCCAGATGCTTGTCAGCACAAGGCTGAACGTGCCCCAGCTGAAAAAGGTCGAAAAATGTTCGAGGATCCAGCTGTTGATTGCCGATGAAACTCTCAGCAGCCCGTCCATAGCGACCAGGCTCATGACCACGGTGGCAATCAAGATGCTCACCGGGACCCCGAAAACTACCGGTCTGATATTGGAGAGCAGCGAAACGGCCGCTTTGGGGAAACTTGCTCGCCTGGTTATTTCGCTGAACATCGTTTTGTTGCCTCTGGTTCGCTACTTTTTCGAATCCGGATATGTTCAAATCCGAAGGTGCCATAGTTCCGCCAAGCAAACAAACCGGCGGGTCAATGTCCCGCCCGACGGTGGAGGAGATCTATACCTACCGCGCGTATGTCAATCAGGCGATGACGGCGTTGCTGGGCGCGGCGGATCATCCGGACCGGGCCGAGATAGAACGCAGAACCATTCTTGGCCTGAACCACGAACAACAGCACCAGGAATTGTTGCTGACAGATATCAAACATGCGTTCGCCATGAACCCGCTGCGCCCGACCTATTTGCCGGCTCCCGATGAAAAGAATTCGCCCCTGACAGTTGAAACGCCGCTGTGGCTGGAGTTTGGTTCAGGCGTTAAAGAGATCGGGCATAGCGGCGAGGGTTTTGCCTATGACAACGAGGGCCCGCGCCACAAGGTTTTTCTGGACAGCTATGCGCTGGCCCCTCAGCCAGTGACCAATGGCGAATTTATCGGCTTCATCGATGCGGGCGGATACGGCGATGCCGACCTGTGGCTCTCCGATGCCTGGGCGCTTCTCAAAACAGAAAAGTGGCAGGCCCCGCTTTATTGGGAAAAAAGAGAGGGTCATTGGTGGTCAATGACGCTTCATGGCATGCAGCCGGTCAAGCCGGGTGCGCCGGTCTGCCACGTCAGCTTCTATGAAGCGGCAGCCTTCGCGCGCTCGGCTGGCAAGCGGTTGCCTACGGAAGCTGAATGGGAAAATGCCGCCAGGGCAGTCGATGGCGATCCGTCCAGTGCGGGGCACATCGAGCCCGGTGCAGGTGCCTCGGGATCTCAGTTCTACGGCGACGTCTGGGAGTGGACAAGCAGTGCCTATACTGAATACCCCGGATATCGCCGCCTTGAAGGACCTTTTGGCGAATACAATGGCAAATTCATGAGCGGGCAGATGGTCCTTCGCGGCGGATCTTGCCTGACCCCTCGCGATCACATTCGCCCCAGTTACCGCAATTTCTTTCCCCCCCATATCCGCTGGCAATACAGCGGTATCCGACTTGCTGAGGACAGATAATGAACCAGGCCTATTCGACCTTTAGATTTAAGGACAATCACCCTCCGGCGAGTGACTTCTTGCAAGAAGCGTTGTCGGGACTGAAATCATCACCAAAGACAATTTCGCCGAAATTTTTCTATGATGAGGCTGGCTCACGTCTGTTTGATCAGATTTGCCAGACACCGGAATATTACCCGACCCGGACAGAAGCGGGGATCATTCGTGATAACCTCCAGGAAATCGCACACTGCGCCAGGAAAGATTGTCTGATCGTCGAACCGGGGAGTGGCAATAGCGCGAAGGTTCGCGAGCTGCTGGATGTTGTCAGGCCGCGTTCCTATCTGCCGATGGGTATCTCAAAGTCTTTCCTGCGAGACGAAGCGCAAAAACTGTCCAGGGAATATCCATGGCTTGAGGTTCATGCGTATGCTCTGACTTCACGGTCTCCATGGAACTGCCGGACTATAGCCGCGACGCCCGTAAGGTTGTGTTCTTCCCGGGTTCCAGCATTGGAAATTTCGATCCGGAGTTTGCCGCTGATTTTCTGGCGCGTATCAAGGATGTTTTGGGATCTGATGGAGGTCTGTTGATCGGTGTTGATCTGAAGAAGGAGGCGAAAATTCTAAATGCAGCCTATAATGATCGACAGGGCCTGACCGCTGCCTTTAACCTGAACCTGCTGACCCGAATGAACCGGGAGCTCGGTGCAGATTTTGATCTGGATGCCTTTGATCACGTTGCCTTCTACAATGAAAAATCGGGCCGAATCGAAATGCATCTTTGCAGCAAGAAAGAGCAGAGCGTTCAGGTCGGAGAGTGCGCGCTGGAATTTTCTGAAGGCGAGACCATCCATACTGAAAATTCCTATAAGTATACGGCGTCTGAATTTGAAACCCTGGCCGGTGGTGCCGGGCTCAATCTTGAAAAGCTTTGGACAGACGACAACAACTGGTTTGGCCTTTTCTACTTCACAGTTGCCGCGTAACCCGTCACTTTTTGGCTGGTCGACCTGTGACAGGGTTGAGTCGTCCGCTCCAGGCGCCGATGAAAATCGGGTCAACAGGTTTCATCTTTGAGTCCTTCAACACTTTACAACAGGACTCACAGGCCAATTTCAAACGCCCGTCTGAACCCCCAAGACTGGCAGTGAGCATCGCACCATCTATAGTTAAATCCGGCGGCATGTATGCAAGAATGTTTACTGATGTGGTAAATGATTCGTATAAGGTGTTTATTAGGTGGATGTGGTGTGCAAACAGCTTTTCACATACCTTTATGGCGGGTTGTTTGCATTCAGAGCAAATAGTGTTGACACAGAATAATTTCTAAAACAGTCGATTCGATCTGGAAAATTGTACTGTTGTGCAAACTTGATTGCACGCGAAAATCGGAGCCCTGTCTATGCTCGTCGCGCAACCCCCTCTTTCGAGCAGGGTCGGTGTGTGGTCCAGGTGCGGGGAGTTTGAGGTGTGTCGAAAAATAGCAAGAAGGGCCGTCAGCTAGAGATCCACCTTAATCCGGATCTTGATCTCGACCTGATCCGCGATGTCCTGACCAAAAACAGACGAGCCCATATTCCGTGTATTTTCCCGGATGATGTTGCTGTTGCGCTATACGATTGTTTGCGCCGCGACGTGCCCTGGTCCGTGGCTTTCAACAATGGTGACACGACCTACGACATGGACGAGGCCAAGCTGAAGGCCATTACCGAGGTTGACCGTCTGAAGCTATCCGGCGGGATTGCTGCCCAGGCGAGATCTCGGTTTCAGTTTATCTTCCAGAATTACCGCGTCGATGATGCCATCAAGCGGGGCGAGAATAGCAAAAGCTATATCCATCGATACCATGAGTTTTTGAATGGCGAGGAGTTCAAGACCTTTATCCGGTATATTTCCGATGTCGATGAAATCGATTTCATTGATGCCCAGGCGACGAAATATGTTCATGGGCATTTCCTGACCCGGCACGACGATCTCAATCAGGAAAAGGGTCGGCGGCTGGCCATGGTCCTCAACCTGACGCCCAGCTGGAATACCGACTGGGGCGGCCTGCTGCAGTTCCACGATGATGACGGGCACATTGCCGAAGCCTTTGCGCCGACGTTCAACGCGCTTAATCTTCTCTACGTCGGTCAGGCGCATTCGGTGTCCTATGTCACGCCATTTGCCGGCTATCCCCGCCTGGCGATTACAGGCTGGGTCAGAGATCACAATTAGATAACCTCTGAACCTTCAAGATGTTCCTCCTTACAAAATCGACTTGATGCCTAAACACACTATGCTTCGCGCATATTGGTGAGTTCGGTCACATTTGCCCGGTCTGAACCTTGTCAATCCGATCCGCCTGAACAAGGCGGGTTTGCGTCAGTTGGATGGGCTGGGCGAGGTGAAGCATATTATGCGCCTCGGTGCGTTTCATGGCCTTGATGACCCGTTTTATATGGATCGATACAAGCCCGCATTCTGGAGCCAGGAGGGCGGCGAGGCTTACGTGGAGCCGCCGATCGATCATGTGTTGACCGAGGGCGGCGTGCTGCCTTTTGCCGGTGCAAAACTGTTTTGTTTTGGCAATACGAAAGTGCCCGAGAGCGCGTTGGTGCTTGAGAGTGGCAAAGGTATTCTTTTGACCTGTGATGCCATCCAGAATTACGAAAATTTCAGCAACAACAATCTGTTGGCGCGGATCGTTATGCCATTCATCGGGTTTTCGAAGACCACACTGATCGGCCCGATCTGGTTGAAATTCGCGACCCCTGAAGGCGCTTCGTTGCGCAGCGAATTCGACCGTCTGCTTGAACTTGATTTTGACAGTTTGCTCAGCGCGCACGGTACGCTGTTGAAAACCGGCGCACGAAAAGCGGTTGGCAAGGCGATTGAGAAAGCGTTCCCGGGCTAGTCCCGCTGTCCGGAGACTTCACGATTTCGTGATGACTCGTGTTTTGGGCCTTCATCAACTCCTGGTGATGTGAAAGTGAAGCAACGTTACTTGAGTCTCGAGTAGCCTGGCTTCATATAGCTATTGACCGCGACCTTTCGACGGGCCGGCGAGACGACCCTAATTTTTGGAACCAGGAGATATTAAATGAATACGCAAAAACTGGCTGTTAAATCAGTCACCGCATTGAGTGTTGCCGGCGCCATGGCTGCTGCCATCGCCTTGACCGCCCCAACGGCCCATGCTGCCAAGGCAGGGATGGAGAAATGTTACGGCGTGGCCGCAGCTGGACAAAACGATTGTAAAGCCGGCGCTGGTACGACATGTGCCGGGACGTCCACTGTTGATAGCCAGGGCAATGCCTGGCTTCTTGTGCCCAATGGCACTTGCGACAAGCTGACCGGTGGAAGCCTTGAATCTGACGGCTCCTGATCTGAAAGAGATTGATGTGACAGGTCCCCTCCCTTGTCATTATCGTGGCCCGATGCCGGCTTCTGCCGGCATCGGCGCCAAGTCTCAACACTTTGAGGCGCTGGCGTGCGCTAGTGGTCCTGTCAAATGGATCGAGGTTCATGCTGAAAACTACATGAGCCGGGATGTGAAGCCTGGCGGGCCGCACCACAGCTGGCTTGAAAGACTGAGAGAACAATATCCCCTGTCGATCCACGGGGTCGGCCTGTCACTCGGGTCGCCCGAACCGCTTGATCCGGATCACCTTGATGGCCTGAAGCGCCTGGTTGATATCTATCAGCCGGCGCTTGTTTCAGAACATCTGGCATGGTCGCGGTGGCAGGGAAAATTCTTCAATGACCTGCTTCCCATTCCCTATACTGCCGCCAGCCTGGAAAACTTTTGCGACCATGTTGACCAGACACAAGAAGTCCTGGGGCGGCAAATTTTGATAGAAAACCCTTCCGCCTATCTCAGCCCGAAAGATACCGAGATGTCAGAGCTGGATTTTTTGTCGGAGTTGACCAGGCGAACCGGCTGCGGGCTTCTGTTTGATGTGAATAATGTCTATGTCAGCGCGAAAAATTCCGGGACAGACGCTGCGGCCTATATTGACGCCGTGCCTGGCGCGCTGATCGGCGAGGTCCATCTGGCCGGGTTCACGCGCGATGTTACAGATACTATAGAGATCCTGATTGATACCCATGGCGCCCTCGTCCACGATGATGTGTGGCAGCTTTACAATCGGCTGATCGAGCGGGTGGGCGCGCTGCCGACGCTCATCGAGTGGGACACGGATGTGCCGGAGTTCGGCGTTCTTGAGAGCGAAGCGGGCCTGGCCGAACGAGTTCTGGGCTTTAACCGGATGTTGGGATCGGCTCATGTCTGAGATGCAAAGCTGGCATCAGGATTTTGCAGACGCGCTGGTCGGTGGGAGCCGGGATGCGCCCTCAAGGCTTTTTGGCGGCACTCCGGAAAGGGTCGCGGCGGGTTGGCGTGTCTACCGCAACAATGTGGCCCACTCTCTTGCCGAAGTTCTGCGCGACAGTTTTCCAACTGTTGATACGCTCGTCGGATCAGATTTTTTCCGCCAGGCGGCGCATGAATTCCAGAAGCAGGCCATGCCCGTCTCGGCTATGGTTTGGGAATACGGCCACGGGTTTGCTGATTTCCTCGATCACTATTCTGAAGTCAAGTCTCTGCCCTGGCTCGGCGATGTTGCGCGGCTGGAATTTGCGCGCTGGCAAAGTTATCACGGACCCGCCGAGGACGCGTTGACGCCGGAGCACTTGCAAGCCATTCCCCCCGAGCGCTTTTCAGACGCGCGGTTCAAACTGAAAACAACGCTTTCGGTTATGAGTTCGGATTATCCTGTTGTCTCAATATGGATGGAGCATCAGGAAGACAGCCCGGATTTTTCTGCAATCAATCTTGATGTCGGCGAACGGGGCATGACCTACCGGCAAGCTGGAAGCGTCTACACCCGGAAAATCGAACCGTCTCTGGCACGGTTTCTGACGGCGCTTCAAGCGGGCGAGGTGCTGACCTGCGCCTCGCAGCAGGCGATGGAGGTCTGCGGCGACCCGGACCTGGGCGGAGGGGCGTTTTCTCTTGTGGGGGCACTGGCTCTCCTGGTGTCGAGCGAACTCATTACAGATGTCGTTACAGACGCCATGGAAAAAGGAATCGGAGAATGAAGATGATCATGAACACCTGGTATGCCGGCGCGCTGACGACGCTGTTCGAACGGCTTGTGGCGCTGGGCGACCGCATTCCCGCGAGCCTCATCGCTCTGATGGCGCGGGCCAGCGTGGCGACCGTGTTCTGGAAATCCGGACAGACGAAAGTTGACGGCTGGCACGTGACGAGTTCGGCAGTCCAGCTCTTTGAGTATGAATACGACCTGCCGCTGATCCCGCCGGAATGGGCGGCTCACATGGCGGCGGGAGCCGAGCACCTCTTCCCGATGCTCCTGATCATCGGCCTTGCGTCCCGCCTCAGCGCTCTCGCCCTCCTTGTCATGACGCTGGTCATCCAGACCCTGGTCTATCCCGAAGCCTGGAGCGTCCACCTCCTGTGGGCAACGGCGCTGGTCTATATTATCGCGCGAGGTCCGGGGGTCTTGTCACTTGATCATCTGCTGAAGCCTGCGCGGAGTTAAAACTCCACTGCTTTCAGGCCAAGCGCACCGGTAGCTTAGCTGAATAGACTGCTTGGTTACAAATCAAGGGGTAGGGAGTTCGAATTTCCCCCGGTGCGCCAGTCCTGCCCAAAAGTGGGCACCAGTTTTTCTCGACTTTCATGATACTGTGCAGAATGAGCCAGAAGGGCAGCCTTTGGGCCTGTGATCCTGATTTGGTTTTCCGACACATCAACACTGGATATGAACTCTCGGATAGCGGCGACGATCTGACCCGCAGACGAACGCAATTTCAAAGCCTGCCACTCCTGACGCACACTTCATGCAATTGGCGTCAATACTTTGTGGTAGATTGTTAGAAGCTTCAGAATTGCCAACATCAAGAATGCAAAAAAAGCCAAAAATCCATAAAGACCACCCGGAAAAGCAATCATGGCTTTGGCCGCCAAAAAACGAATAACTACTCTTGGCAAACCCCTGTAAAGAAGATCGACTATCTGTTTGCTTTCGAAATAGATGCGAAAGACGTCTTTGTGGAGAGTTCGAAGCTTGGCAGCACGAACAATTTCATCAATGGACTCGACCTTTTCTACCAAGCTGATTCCGCTTGCTCCACATTACGGGCGGTCGCCATTTCGAATTTTCTCTGAGCTGTTTCCAAAGCTTCTCTTGATGCTGATGCTACCCATTGGCCAAAAATTGACCCGCCGATAAATAGAGCAAACAGCAGCTCAAAAAAGAAGATCAAGAATGAAAGCCACCGGTCCCATAGTGACCATTGGCCCGTAAAACTGGAGAATAAACCGAAGTCCGGAGCTGCGCCAATCAGCCAGTCAGCCATAGGTGGTAAGGCCAACAAAGCCAGTATTGCAATTAGACAGATAATTAGGAAATGCAGAGGCTTCTTCAGCGCGGCTTGGTAATCAACCTTCTGGGATGGCAGGAGGAAATTGGCGAATTGGCTGGCAATTCGAACGGCGAATGTTTCAGATTGAGCAGAGGTCATTAGATTGAAATCCTGGTTCAGAAACTCTTGCCTATCGCAACTAAGTTGCACCGGTTTGGTGTTATCATTGGCGGCCAGGTCAATCAACTCAATCACTTTAGATTGGGATGGGAAGAAGTGGGTTTTGTTGAGGATCTGCCTCATTTCCTCTGAACAGGCCGGGGCTAGTTCACCACCAAAACCCAGTTCTCACTTTCATCTTCCCCGGTGCGTCGTTTTTCTCCAAAAGTGGGTACCAGTTTCCTTCGACTTTCATGATGCTATGCTGAAGGCGCTAGGTGCTGCGCCTAGATGCTCTCAATACTCTGAAATCTGTGTTTGAGTATCTTACCAAATCACCTAATATTCTAGGAAAGTTGGAGTTTTCCCGTATCCATGAACTTCAATTGAATGATGCAAGGTATGGAGAATGAAATGGACGATCCTCATTCGACCAATAAAGCTTCCTTTGAGGAGTTTAAACTCTTCTATGAATCGGCTGAAAAGGTTACAGACCGTCGATTGGCTGCCAATAGATGGAACTACTCGATCTGCATCGCAATACTTGGAGCTAACGCAACAGTCATCAGTTGGAGCATAGAGAAGCCGACATTCTTGATTGTTGGCGTTTTTATCATTGTATTGTTGTCAGGTATGGCCGCATTGTATTGCGCGCTATGGATTGGTCAAATTCGCGACTTGAAAGCGTTGAATAATGCCAAATTCGAAGTTCTAAATGATATGGCGGATCATGTCCGTTTTGGTGACGGAACAAGTGATCGTTTGGTTTCTTTTCTGCCATTTGAGCGGGAATGGGATGCCCTGCAAAAGGCTCAAGCTACGGCGGAAATACATCGCATGAAAATTGTAGCATTGAAGTCATCAAACATCGAGTATCTGATTCCCAGAGCATTTCGAATTTTGTTTGTGGCGATCATGTTGGCCGCTCCTTTGGGAGCCTGGCAGAAGCATAGAGAAAATCTTGACACGGGAAACCTGACTTCGTCCGAACAGGGTTCCACTGTTAAATCCTACCCCTAAGGCTGTCACATATGTATTTTCAAGTCATCATGCCCGTGGGATCAAATCCATCGTTTGCCGTAAGACAAAGTGCAATTCTAAGTGTTGCCGAAGACTTTGGCATAGAGCCACGCTTTCCGACCTACACAATAGCGGATCCGCAATTCGATTTTCAAAAAATGCTGAACGAAATCGGCGGTTCGGAGTTTGTAATAGCTGATCTTTCCTTGGAGAGGCCCAGTTGCTACTACGAACTTGGGATCGCTGAAGCATTGGGCCAGCCAGTCCACTTGATCGCCTCCGATGGTACTGACATTCATCAAACTGCTAATAGATCGCAGGTTAATTTCTACAGTGATAATCTTGCGTTTTTGAGATTGGTCAGGCGGATCATTCGCCAAACTGTGGAGACCCCGCAAATGGATAAAGCGACTTCTAGCTTTGTCGGGTCGTGAACTTGGGCACTTACCTGATCGTTCATGCGTAACTTCAAGTCGGTATGCCACCTGTCCACTAAGCGCAGTCGCAGTCGGACTTGCTCCCTTACCCTAAACCGCCGCCGAGTGCTTGCCTTGGCCTTTGCCGAGCCAGCTATCAAACGTCGCCGCGACGGGGCGCATGAAGATGCGGCCGGTTTCGGTGAGGGCGATGGCGTTGCCCTTGCGGGTGAGGAGGCCGGCGTCTTCGAATTCGGCCATCTTGTCCAGCTCGGCGGCAAAGTAGTTCGGGGCGATTTTGTAGCGCGCGGTCACGTCATCCAGATCGACCTTGAGGTGACACATCAGCTGGCTGATGACTTCGCGCCTCACCCGGTCATCATCATCAAGGGCGATGCCCTTGCCGACGGGCAGGATGCCGGCCTCGACGGCTTCGGTATATTGATGGGTGGCGGCATGGTTTTGCACATAGCCTGCGGGCAGGGAGCCGATGGCCGAGGCGCCAAAGCCGATGAGGGCGGCGGCGTCATCCACGGTGTAACCCTGGAAATTGCGGTGCAGGTTGTCGGCCTTGAAGGCTTTGGCCATTGAGTCGTCGGGGTGGGCGAAATGATCGAGGCCGATGCGCAGGAAGCCCGCCTTGATGAGTTCCTCGGCGGCGATTTCAGCCTGGGCGAATCGTGCTTCGGGCCCGGGCAGGGTGTCTTCCTTGATCATCTTCATGTGGGTTTTCATCCACGGCACATGGGCATAGCCAAACAGCGCGATGCGCGACGGCTTCAGGGTCATAGCCTGCGCAACGGACGTGCGGATGTGGTCTTCGGTCTGATAGGGCAGGCCGTACATCAGGTCGAGGTTGAGCGCCGTGATGCCGTGGGCATGCAGCATATCGACCATGTGGTGGTTGACCTCCATGGTCTGAACCCGGTTGATGGCTTCCTGGACCTTGGGATTGACATCCTGCATACCGAGGCTGACACGGTTGAACCCGGCCTCGGCGACAGCGGCGACGAGGTCTTCTTCGACCTCGCGCGGGTCAATCTCGATGGCAAATTCGGCGTCCGGTGTCAGGGTGAAGTTCGAGGTGAAGGCCTTGCCGAGACGCTTGACGTCGCGAGGCGACAGGATGGTCGGCGAGCCGCCGCCCCAGTGAATGTGGCTGACGCTGCGTCCCTTGCCGAGAACCCCGGCGACCAGGTCGACCTCTTTGAGCAAAACTTCGAGATAGGCGGCGACGGGCTCATACTTGCGCGTGATCTTGGTGTGACAACCGCAGAACCAGCACAGCGTGTCGCAGAACGGCACGTGGGCATAGAGCGACAGCGGCTTGTCCTGCGGCAAGGCTTCGAGCCAGGCCTGATAGGTCGCGGCGTCAATCCCGTCATGAAAGTGCGGCGCGGTCGGGTAGGACGTATAGCGCGGGACGGGCTGATCAAATCGCTTCAAAAGCGTATTAATGTCGGCAGGAGCGTTCATGTGCATTCAATTCCCAAGGTTCTATTGCGTCTCATTCTAGCCAATCGGGGCCAACAAAAAGAGACGACGTGATGCCGCAGGGGAGGCGTAAAAGACGATTAAGGCTTACGATCAAGTTTGCGGTTTGACCAGTGCCGCGACCATATACTCAACGGTCTTGCGGGCTTTGGCCTGCGACAATCCCTGATCGAGGCGCAGGCGCATCCAGGCGGCGGGGCTGAGGGCGGCGTCGAGGGCCTCGACAAGCTCGGTGTTTTCGGCGAGGTCCTGCGGCAGGATCTCCAGCATGGTGGTGCGCAGCAATTTGTTGGTGCGGGCGATTTCGTCCTGAATGAAGCGCGAGCGATGCCTTTGCACAAAAGTCGATTGTTGCATGGGCATGAGCTTGTCGAGCACTTTGGTGCGCAGCTGGATCAGTTCCTGCAACTGCTCAGACCAGTCCTTGCCGGGTGTGATCTTCAGCGCCTGGGGCTCGTATTCGGCGCGCATGATCTTTGATACTTCATGAAACAGGCTGTCCATGTCCTTGAAATGGCGAAACACACTGCGCAGGCCAACCTGGGCCCGCTCGGCCACGGCTTCGGCGGAGGGCGTGATGTCGCCTTCCATGATCAGCCCGATCATCGCCTCAGCGATCTTGTGCTTGCTGCGCTCGGATCTCTTGCGCCGTCCGTCAGAAATGCTGCCAGAATCACTGGCTGGGCTGGTCTGTGTTTTTGTGTCTGTCACTTTGTCCTGGTTCGTCTTATTGTCGGGGCGGCGGTATACTGTATTATGGCATGAGATGTGTCAATTGAAGGAGTGGCAGGCCCATGGATGTGAAAGATAAAGTTGTTGTTGTGACCGGTGCGGCAAGTGGTATCGGACGAGCACTGGTCAAACGGTTCTATGAAGCGGGCGCCAAACACATCGTTTCGGCTGACCTTAACCTCGCCGGGGCCGAGGAGACCGTCTCCCTCTTTGGCGGCACGGCCATGGCCTGCGATGTGGCGAAGGAAGACGACATCAAGGCGGTCATTGATGCGACCGAAAGCCAGATCGGGCCTATTGATCTCTTCTGTTCCAACGCCGGTGTCGGCGCCGCCTCGACGCTGGATGCCCCCAATGATGAATGGACTTTCATCTGGGATATCAATGTCATGGCCCATGTCTATGCGGCGCGCCATCTGGTGCCCCGGATGGTGGAGCGCGGCGGCGGCTATTTCCTCAATACGGCCTCGGCCGCCGGTCTGCTCAATCAGGTTGGCAGTGCCGGCTATGGCGTCACCAAACATGCGGCGGTCGGTTTTGCCGAATGGCTGGCGCTTTCCTACAAGCACAAGGGGATCGGCGTCTCGGTCCTGTGCCCGCAGGCGGTGCGCACCGCCATGACCAGTAATGATAGCGCCAGCACGCAAGCGGCAGCCGGTGACGGCATGATGGAACCCGAAGAGCTCGCCGATGTGGTGGTCAGGGATCTGGCGGAGAACAAGTTCTGCATTCTTCCGCATGAGGAAGTGCTCGGCTATATGCAAAACAAGACCAACAACTATGACCGCTGGATTGGCGGCATGAACAAGCTGCACCGGATGCTGACGGGGGAGTAGAACCACAAAGAACTTGTCATCCTCGGCAGTGCGAAAGCACTGACCGGGGATCTTCTCTCGGCTCCTCGCAAGCTGTCAGAAGATCCCCGGCTCGACTTTCAGTCGCCCGAGGATGACGGTTCTTTTGGACCCGCTTTCTTAAAGTCGATTGTCCCTGATACGTCCTGACCCAGATCAGTTATCAACATTGTGCACGATCAGATCGGTTTCCGGTGCGTCGCGGATGGTCCATTTGCCAAGCTGGGACATGTGCACTTCATCGGGACCATCGGCAATCCGGCAGAAGCGCGCATGAAGAAAGATTTCGCCAATCGGCAGATCCTCGCTGACGCCCTTGCCGCCAAAGGCCTGCATGGCGCGGCTTGCAACCGTTTCACACATTTGCGGGGCGACAATCTTGACCATGGAAATCAGGTCGCGGGCCCCCTTGGCACCTTCCCTGTCCATCTTGTCAGCGGCGGCGAGCACCAGCAGGCGGCATTGCTCAATTTCACAGCGCGAGCGGGCAACATCATGCTGGATGGAAGTCTTCTTCATCAGTTTCTCACCAAAGGCTTCGCGTTGCTGAACCCGGGCGCACATCAGGTCAAGACAGCGCTGGGCCATGCCGACAAACATCATGGCATACTGGAACCGTCCAGGGCCGAGGCGACCCTGGGCAATTTCAAATCCACGGCCTTCGCCAAGAATGAGATTGGTGGCGGGAACGCGGCAGTCCTTGAACTCGACTTCGCCTTCGCCGCCTGGCGAATGCAGCGAACCGAGCACGCGGTAGGTGCGCACGATGCGGCAGCCGGGGGTGCCTTTGGGGACGATGATTGTCGAATGCTGGGCGTGACGCGAAGCGGTCGGATCTGTCTTGCCCATGACAAACATGAATTTGTTGAGCGGATTGGCAATGTTGGAGGAGAACCACTTGCGGCCATTGATGACATACTCGTCGCCGTCGCGCACGATGGAGACTTCCAGATTGGTGGCATCGGACGAGGCGACCAGCGGTTCTGTCATGCCATAGGTGGAGCGGATTTTGCCATCAAGCAGTGGTAGCAACCATTGTTCCTGTTGTTCCGGCGTGCCGTATTTTGCCAGCACGTCCATGTTGCCGCGGTCGGGCGCGGAGCAGTTAAAGACCTGCTGTGACCAGGGCACCTTGCACATGATCTCCATGAGCGGGGCAAATTCAAGATTAGTGAGGCCCGGGCTCCAGGGTGTGTATTCAGCCGGCAGGAACCAGTTCCAGATCCCGGCGTCCCTGGCCTTTTGCTTCAGGTCTTCAAACCAGGACGGGTAGGTGAAGGCGTTGGCGTCGTCGTCCATATAGTGATTGTATTCCATTTCCCTCGGGTAAATGTGCTCTTGCATGAAAGCGTTGAGCTGTACCGCCATTTCTGCGGTTTTTGCATTGGGTTCATAGCCCATGGTGTTCTCCCTCTTGGCCTGTTGTTTCCAGATTTATTATAGGCGCTGATTTCGGGTCTGTCTTGTCCGAGGGCATTTCTGGTCGATTTGAGGGTCCTTCCACTATAGTCATGGGTAGTTTTCGGCAGATCACCCCCTATTTCAAACGGTTGAAATTATTGTCTTGGGAACGGATCTTTCGAATGATAGATACCGGCCCGAAATCTGGCACTCCCACCGGGACCCTTCAAAAATGCGCAGCGTCATCGCCACTCTCTTTGCTCTGTTGTTGTCGGTTTTTCTGCTTGTGGCAGGAAACGGGCTGCACGGCACGCTGATCTCCGTGCGGGCGCGGATCGAAGGGTTTTCCCTGTTGGATGTTGGCCTCATCGGGGCTGCCTATTTTGTCGGATTTCTTTTGGGGTGCCTATGGGCTGGAAAGCTTATTCGCCGCGTCGGACATATCCGAACCTTTGCCATTCTGGCAGCGATCGCGGCTCAGGTTGCGCTCATTCAATCGTTTTTCATTACACCGATCCCGTGGTTTTTATTCCGCGTGATTTCCGGGTTCTGCTTTGCCGGTCTTGCCATGATCATCGAGAGCTGGCTCAACGAAAATGCCAGTAATGACAATCGCGGCAAGGTCATCTCGATCTATCGGATCGTTGAGCTGTCCGGTATTTTTTGTGGTCAGGTGATCTTTGCCCTGTCGGTTCCGAGCGGCTTTGTGCTTTTTGCCGTGGTCACGTCCCTGGTAACGCTGTCGCTTATTCCCGTTAGTGCCACAACGTCGAAGCTGCCGCGCGAAGCGGGGCGCATGACGATCAATCTGCCCAAGGTCTGGGGTAAGGCGCAAACGGCTGTGACCACGTGCCTCGTGATTGGTCTTGCCAACTCCTCGTTCTGGACCCTGGCGCCGCTTTACGCCCTTGAAGTTGGTGGTGCCCAGATCTGGGTTTCGATCTTCATGGCCCTGATGGTTCTGGGGGGCGGTCTGGCGGTCTGGCCCATGGGCGCGTGGTCAGACAGGGTTGACCGGCGCGTGCCGATATTCGTTTGCACGATTACTGTGATTGGTGTTTCGACGTTTGCGCTTGCCGCTCCGCTTGATCCCAAAATACTCCTTGTCCTGACCGGGTTTTTCTACGGTGTTGGCGCGATGCCGCAATATGGCCTCGCCATTGCGCACGCCAACGATGCGGCAGATGAGGGTGAGTTCATTGAAGTTTCCAGTACGCTGCTGTTTGTGTTCGCTATCGGGTCGATCATGGGGCCGCCGCTGGCGTCCTTGTTTATGAAAACCTACGGGGCAGCCGCAATGTTTATCTTTATCGGCGGTATCCATTTGATTTCGGCGAGTCACAACCTGATCAGGATCGGGATCAACCGCCTTGATGTGCGGGTGAAGGAGAAATTCGTCCCCGTACCGCGCACGACACAGGAAATCTTTGATGTCGATCCTCGCAGCGAGGATGATTAAACGATTTCAATCCTCTGAAAGCCACACGGTTTTTTTTAGCTCGATCATGATCTCGTCGTGGCGCTTCTTGTCGAGGTGATAGGGGCGGAAAACCCACAGTGCCACAATGGCGATGAGAGCAACGAAAGCGTAGACGAGACCGAAGTTTGTCAGAACAGATTGCGGCACTTCGCCGGGCTCATTGTATTGTGACAGTGAAATCAAATCGAGTACTACCCCTGCCAGCAGTGTGCCCAGTCCACTTGTGCATTTGGCGGCGAGGCTGAACGTACTAAAATAAATTCCCTCCTGCCTCTTGCCATGCCGCAGTTCATGTTCGTCCGCGATATCACCAAGCATGGAACCGGCGGAAATAAGCGCCTGAACGCCGGCGAAGGACCCGAGGGCGGCAAGAGCGCTCAGCAGGACAAGGAGGTCTGTGGGGTCGGTGGGCATCAGATGGACGAGCTGGAGGAGAACCGGGCCTGTTCCGAACGCAGCGGCCAGGCTGACACCCCAGATTACGGTTACTTTCTTATCAAGATGGCGGTTGAGCAACGGGACGAACGGGACACCGATAATGCCACCGACGATGGAAGAGATTTGCCAGATCTTGATGCCGTTCGTATCCAACATCCAAAAGAATGTTTTGAGGTGGGTCGCCAGAGCTCCGTGAATTCCCAGATAGACATAAAGCAAAAATACGCCGGTGATGAGGGCGCGAAACGAATTATTTCTCAGAGCTTCGACCAGATCGATCCAGATCTGAGAGTAGTGGAATGGCTTTTGTTCCTCCCCGGTGCCGGATAGATGGCGAATGGTTCCGCGTGTTCCCCAAATTGATGTCAGCATCATGAGCGCCATCGCAATGGAACTGATCAAGGCGAAATTGAAGTAAGGTGGCCGGGTCACTTGTGGAACCGGAACAGATTCGCTCGAAACGAAAAAGAAACTGAAGGCAATGACGACGACTGCGAGGGATGACAGATATCCCATCCCGGTCCGTATCATGACGATTGTTGTGCGTTCATGATAATTGCTGGTCAGCTCGGCTCCGAGTGCCAGATAGGGGACATGGAAAAAGGTAAGTGCGGTGCGCGTCAGAATTGTGAAAACCGTAAGCCAGAGAAACAGGAAAACCCCGGACAGGGACGCAGGTGGCCAAAACAGGAGAAAGAAGAACACCGGAAGAGGAATAATGGCGGCCAACATGAAAGGGTGTCTGCGACCATATTTTGATCGGAAATTGTCGGACCAGGAACCGACCGCCGGGTCGGAAAATGCGTCAAAGACCAGCGCGATGGCAAGAGCCGTGCCGGCGAGGCTGCCGGACAGGCCCAGAGCGTTGACATAGTAGATCAATAGCAGAGTCGAAAAACCCCAGTTTTTGATGGATTCGGCGGCCTGGCCGAGACCGAAGAAGAAGCGAATGCCCCATGGGACCGGCTTGCCCGCCTCCATGCCTTGTCCCTCGGACAGGATGAGGGCTGAAAGTGAGAACTTTTGCTGGGTCATGTGATCCGGGGGTTCGTGTTCCGCAAGGTTGAACCAAAAGGCTTGCAGGTTTTCTGGCTGAATGCCACTTTCTTTTTAATATGGTTCGAGGGTTCATGTGGTTCTGTGATGCCTGACCCGGCACTGGGCCCCTGAAGGGGCACTTGCCTTAACGATGAATTTCTTCAACCGTTGCAAAGTGTTGGCGGATTTGTGAAACTGTCTGCTGAAAATCAATTTCAGGGTTGCGGGCGAGGTGCCCGAACCTTTCACCAAAGGGGACAAGACCAGTGAGAACAACGAAATTTTATCGACCGACCAAGAGCATGATCGTGGCGCTCGGCCTTGTCGTCATGGGGTTCACCGGTGCTGCGGCACAGGACAAGGACGCGGCGTCGACGAAAAGTTCTGCGGCGACACAGGTTTCTGGCTGGGTTGCGCAATGTGCCAGCCAGAGCCGGTCAGCTGTCCTGAACTGCAGTGTAGAGCAAGGACTGTATCTGGCCGAGGGTGGGCAGCAATTTGCCAAGGTTTCAGTTCGCGTGGCCGGTGATACGCATAAGCCGGAAATGGTTATTCAGTTGCCGCACGGGATTCATCTGCCAAGCGGCATCAAGCTTCAATTTGATGATGGTACTGCGGAAACCCAACAGGTTCATACCTGCGACGGCAAAGGCTGTTATGTTATCCTGAAAGATGCGACGCGCACTGTTGTGTCGATGAAGGGTGGCAAAGCCCTCAAATTGTCGTTCAAGAACCTGTCACTCGATGCGATTGAAGCGGTCATGCCGCTGGAAGGCTTTACTGCTGCCTATTCGAAGGCAGAGTAGGGCAGCTCGTGGTTCGCGGCGTTTCTCTCGATAGCGCCCAGTTTGGCGATAGTCAGACAGACCAGTTCTCCATGCGCGTTCAGTTTGACCTCGGTGAAACGACTTTTGTTGAAGAGGTGCAAACG
>JAUWTJ010000083.1 GCA_030614785.1 Alphaproteobacteria bacterium
CGATTGACCAGTATTCGTCCGGTGCAATTTCATCAGTTGCGGCAGTGACATCGTTTGTGCCGTCAACAGCGATGCCATTAAGCACGGCTTGCAGTGCAGCACCGCCATCGCCAAAGGCAACACCGGCAAAGGCGCCGCCTGATACGCCGAGGCTCAAGACTGCGACTGATAGACCAGCGGTAATTTTATTCAAAATTCCCATCTTCTTCACTCCTCTAAAATCAGAACCCGTTATTCAAACCATTTAGTCACGCGCATATAAGCAACCTTCATGCCAAAATAAAAATATCGTTAATTTCAACAAGTTACGGGCCCCTTCTTGTTTGGGTATTCTCGAGTTGTAAAGAATCTTGACACTTTCTGGATTGGCCGCAGCTTGGGCTGTCCAGACATATGCGATCGGCTCACAATCCGAGCTTCGGCCACTTCTTCGTCACCAGCTCCACAACCGCCGGATCCATGGCTATCTTGTGGCCCCATTCGCGGTGGGTTTCGGGCGGCAGTTTGTTGGTTGCATCGAGCCCGACCTTGCCGCCAAGGCCGCTTTCCGGCGAGGCGAAGTCGAGATAATCGATGGGTGTGTTCTCGACCATGGTGATATCGCGCACCGGATCCATCCGGGTTGAAACAGCCCACATGACATCCTTCCAGTCGCGAATGTCGATGTCGTCATCCACCACGATGATCCACTTGGTGTACATGAACTGGCGCAGGTAGGACCACACCCCCATCATCACGCGCTTGCCATGCCCCGGGAAGGCTTTCTTCATGGAGACGACGGCGATGCGGTAGGAGCACCCTTCCGGCGGCAGGTAAAAATCTGTGATCTCGGGAAATTGCTGCCTGATCAGCGGCACAAAAACCTCGTTGAGCGCTTCGCCAAGCACGGACGGCTCGTCCGGCGGCCGGCCGGTAAAGGTCGACAGATAAATCGGGTCCCGGCGATGTGTGATGGCGCTCACCGTAAAGACCGGGAATTGTTCAACAGAATTATAATAACCCGTGTGATCCCCATACGGACCTTCGTCTTCGTAGTGCGTCAGCGAGACATGGCCTTCCAGAACGATCTCGGCTTCGGCGGGGACTTTCAGAGGGATGGTCTTGCAGTTGACAAGCTCGACGCGCTTGCCCCGAAACAGCCCTGCGAATTGATATTCCGATATCGTGTCTGGCACCGGGGTCACTGCCGCGAGTATGGTCCCGGGGTCCGCGCCGATCACGACAGCCACCGGTAGCGGCTCTTGTGAAATCTCCGCCCAACGCCGGTGATGCTGGGCGCCGCCGCGATGTTTCAGCCAACGCATCAGTGTCGATTTGCTGTCGCGCAATTGCATCCGGTAGATGCCCAGATTGAAACTATCCTCGCCCTTGCCCGTCGGTCCTTCGGTTACAACCAGCGGCCAGGTAATCAGCGGCGCGGGCTCACCCGGCCAGCACGTCTGTATCGGCAGCTTTGTCAGGTCAATATCGTCACCGGTCAGGACAACCTCATGCACCGGCGCGCTCGCCACGGTCTTTGGCTTCATCTGCAAAACGGTCTTGACCAGCGGCAGCATGGCCACCGCTTCCTTGATGCCGCCGGGCGGTTCGGGCTGGCGCAGGAACGCAAGCGCCTCGCCAACCTCGCGCAGATCCCTTGCTTCCGTGCGGTCCTTTCCTTCAAGGGTGACCGCCATGGCGACACGCTTGACGGTCCCGAAGAGATTGACAAGAACCGGAATGTCGGAGGGTTCGCCGCGTTCATTGACCGGTTTTTCAAACAGCACCGCCGGACCACCTTTTGCCAACAGCCGCGTCTGGATTTCGGTCATCTCAAGAAAGGTCGAGACCGGTTCTGAAACACGGACCAGCTCGCCTGCGCGTTCAAGGTGATCGATAAAATCTCGCAGGGACTTATAGGACATGAGGACCAGGGGCTTTCAGGGGGACCAGCGGCTTTCCGGAGGAATTGACCAGCAGCTTTCCGGAGGAATCGAAATGAACCTAACAAGTTCAAATTGACGGCGCAATCAAACCCTCAGGGCTCAAACCTCCACACCGTTGTATGACGCACATCGTTGTCTTCCAGCTCCCGGGTCGTCTCAACGCGGTATTCCGCGATCCGGGTCATGCCCGTCTTTGGCAAATACGTGCGCCCCGGGTCGCCCATCAGGACGAGGGCGTCGCCCGCCAGTGACTTGAGCCAGGTTTCCACCTCGCCGGCAAGCGGTTGTTCATAACAGATGTCGCCGGCCAGCACGGCAGTCCAGCCGTGGCTCGGCTGACCGACCAGATTGTCGGCGCTCACCCGAACATGAACCCCGTTCGCCTCGGCGTTGAGCCGGGTGGCGGCGATGGCCATGGGGTCGATGTCATTGGCGCGTGCGCTCATGGCGCCTGCCTTCATGGCTGCAATGGCAACGATGCCGGACCCTGTGGCAAAGTCGAGAACACGGGCACCGCGCACCAGCTCGGGATGGTCAAGAATGTGCCGCGCCAGGGCCTGTCCGCCGGCCCACGCAAAGGCCCACCACGGCGGCGGCAGCCCGGACGCGTCAAGTTCGGCCTCGGTCAGCTTCCACAGCGGCAACATTTCATCGGCCAGATGAAGCTGAATTTCAGGGACCAGAGGAGAGCTTTGAAGCCGCGTGTTTTCAAGAATGAAGGCTTCAGGATGGTCGAGCGCACGCCCCGGTGTAATCACTTGGTCTCGCCTATCGGTCCGTTGATCCCTGCAAAAAGCGTCGCGTCGCGGCCATCGCCGGACCGTGAGCCATCATCTGGCTTTGACGTCGCCATCTTGAGAACGTCCCAATAGTTCGGCTGGATCTCCATGCTGTCGTGCCAGCCCCGGCGGCGCAGAAGCTCGTGTGCCAGCGGCAGATTATAGCACGGCACATAGATCATCATGTGATGCTCAACATGATAATTGACGTAGTAGGGCGCGAGGATCGCCCGGATAATCCAGTTCGCCTTTGTCGTACGAGCATTCAGAAAAACATCATCCTGCGCCGGAACCACGGCGTGCTCGGCTATATTCCGCACACGAAGGATAAGCTGTTGCCATGTCATGAAGGGCCGGATCCAGAACAGAAAATAATAATGCCATTTGCCGACCAGGGACAAGAGGGCGAACAGCCCGAAGTTCATCAGCAGCGGTCCACGGAAGCGGTTGTAGAAATTCTGCAGTCGTGTCCCGAGCGGCAGGGATGGATCTCCCATTCCGGCAAGAAATTGCGCGCGCCTTTGTTTGAAACAGGTTTGCCCGGTCAGATCGCGCACCGCCTTGCGCCGAAAACTCGCGCGCGAGATCGGGAAGGGAGCCGACAGCGGCAGATCAGGGTCGTTTTCCTGCTGGGTGTATTTATGGTGCACCAGATGATATTTCCGATAAGCCCACATCTCCGAAAATATCGGGTAGGCACAGAGCCACTGAACAGCGACAGCGTTGTACTTTGGCGTCTTGAACAGCACGCCGTGTGAGCCGTCATGCATGAGGATCGCAAGGCCCAGTTGCCTCCCGCCGATCAGCAGGACCGCAAGGATGAAAGTCAATGTATCGGGGAATATCGCGTACAGAGCCATCGATCCGAAAATCGTCGCCCAGGCATGAAACACCAGCCACGCGCCCTTGAAATCGGAGCGTTCAGAGACTTGTTTGATGTCCTCGGGAGGCAGATATCGGGCGGCTTTTGACATGGGGCGGAATCATAGGGGGTCGAACCCTTCCTGCCAAGAGTTCTTATTGGCAGGGAACATGGTGTTCGGGACTTTGCCTTATACGACATGCCCCAGTATAATTGCCGCAAGAATGACAAAACCGAAATCGCGGTTTGATTTGAAAACCTTCAGACAAATATCCGGGTCGTCGATATCAACCTTTCTGATTTGTCTGAGGAGGTGAAGAGCAGCGGCAATGAGCGCGACAAAGAACAGGGGGCCGAGCCCTGATGCAAAACCCGCAGCTGCAATCAGGCCAATGGTTGCGCCGTAAAACACGCCAATCCAGAACTTCGAATTTTGCCCGAGGCGAATGGCAGAGGATTTGACCCCGACCATGAGGTCATCCTCCTTGTCCTGATGAGCGTAGATCGTGTCATAGCCGATGGTCCAGAATATCGCTCCGGCATAGAGCAGCAGCGGGGCGAGGGTAAGGCTTCCGGCCAGCGCACTCCAGCCCATCAGGATACCCCAGTTGAAGGTCAGACCGAGCCAGATTTGCGGCCAGTGCGTTACTCGCTTCATGAACGGATAGATGGCAACAAGCCCGAGTGATGAGAGCCCCAAAAGCACAGTGAAAGGGTTGAACGAGACCAGCACGGCGAGCCCGACAAGGCTGAGGAAGGTCAAAAACAGCAGTGCCATTTTGTGCGAGACCTGGCCGCTTGGGATCGGACGCGACCGCGTGCGCTCAACCTGTGCATCAAAATCGCGGTCAACAATATCGTTATAGGTGCACCCGGCACCGCGCATGACAAAGGCACCAATTGCGAAAAGGATCGCGTAAAACAAAATCATTCCGGCAGCGGTATCGTGAATTTCGGCAGCGGAACCACACGTTTCGGTTGCGATACTACAGTTCTCGTAACCATAAGGCAGTGCCATCCCCCACCAGCACGGCAGCAGCAGAAGCCAGGTCCCGATGGGTCGGTCCGCCCGCGCGAGACGAAGGTAGGGCTTGGTTTTTTCGGGTGCGTAACGATCGACCCAGTTGGCTCCGGGGGCGTCAGAAACTTTGTTCTGGGGCTGGAACGTTGACATGAAGACCTGAGCAGTTGAAAGAGTGAAGGTGGCAATTGGGTCTCTTTAAATCTGAAAGTAGCGGGAATGTCGACGGCTTTGGAGCCCTTTGATTTTGCAAAAACCAGACTTTATGTCGGCGATGATCTGGCCGAGGGGGCTGAGGTCGTTCTCGATCAGGGGCAAACTCATTATCTTGCCAATGTGATGCGCAAGAGCGCGGGCGAGACCGTGCTGCTGTTCAATGGCCGCGACGGCGAATGGCTGGCCGAGATCGCCAAAATCGGCAAAAAGGCGCTGAACCTGAGGGTTCTCAAACTGTCGCGCGCCCAGACCATCACCCCCGATCTTGAGCTTCTGTTTGCTCCGGTCAAGAAACTGCGGCTGGATTTTCTCGTGCAGAAGGCTACGGAGCTTGGTGTCTCAGCCATTCGTCCCGTCATAACCCGGCGCACCAATGCAAGGGTGAAACAGGACCGCATGGTCGCGAACGTCATTGAGGCCGCAGAGCAGAGCGGCCGGCTCGATGTGCCGGAGGTAAAGCCTGAAGTGAGACTGGATGCGCTGCTGGCGGAGTGGCCCGAGGGGCGTCGACTCATTTTTTGCGATGAGGCAAGGGACGCGGCACCACTTGCCGAGGCGCTCGAAAAGTCTGATTCGGATGGCCCCTGGTCGATCCTCATCGGTCCCGAAGGCGGCTTTACTGACGAGGAGCGCGAGACCCTGCGCGGCTTTGCCCCTGCCATCGCAGTATCGCTTGGCCCCCGGATCATGCGCTCCGACACCGCCGCCCTCGCCGCGCTCGCAGTTTTCCAGGCCGTCAAAGGCGATTGGTAACATGTTAGGGGCACATGTTAGGGGTCAGACACCATTATTGCAAATTCGCCTTGTGTTTTGCAATAATGGTGTCTGACCCCTAATGAAATAACATGGTGCGCACATCTTTGTGACGGTGCGCAATACCTTGAGGCTTGTATGGGATTGGCCAAGCCCATAGGTTCCTGTCCAACATGTCAGATTCTGACGACTTATAAAGAACACGAGTGTTGAAAGGGACGGCATGTCGATACCGCAGCAAGGTGGTGGACCCGTTGAATCGAGGGACGATCTGGTCAAATTCCTGGCTGACGGATCAAAGCCCGAAGATCAGTGGGGCATTGGTACCGAGCACGAGAAATTTGGTTTCAACACCGCCACCCTTGCACCTCTCCCTTATGAAGGGCCCGCCGGGATTGAAGCCATGCTCACCGGCCTTACGAGGTTTGGCTGGGAGCCCGTGCGCGAGAGCGGCAAGATCATTGGACTTTCACAGGGCGGTGCTTCCGTCAGTCTCGAGCCTGGCGGACAGTTGGAGCTTTCGGGTGCTAATCTGAAGACCCTGCACCAGACCTGCAATGAAGTTCATACCCACCTCGATCAGGTCCGCGAAGTTGCCGACGAAATCGGCGCCGGGTTTTTCGGTCTCGGCGTGACGCCGACCTGGACTCGCGATCAGGTGCCGGTGATGCCCAAGGGCCGCTATGGCATCATGTCGAGCTACATGCCTAAAAAGGGCAGTATGGGTCTCGATATGATGTTCCGCTCCTGCACCATCCAGACCAATCTTGATTTCGGCTCGGAGCCCGACATGGTGCAAAAGCTGCGTGTCGCCCTCGCCCTCCAGCCGATTGCCACGGCGCTGTTCGCCAATTCCCCATTCCTTGACGGTAAGCCCAACGGTTATCTGTCATACCGCGCCCACATCTGGACCGACACAGATCCGGATCGCACCGGCGTTTTACCATTTGTTTTCGAGGATGGTTTCGGTTTTGAGGCCTATACGGATTATGCCCTCGATGTGCCGATGTATTTCGTCTATCGCGACGGCATCTACCATGATGTGAGCGGTAAATCATTCCGCGATTTCCTTGCTGGAAAACTTGAAGGCTTTGAGGGGCAAAAGCCGACCTTGTCCGATTGGGCCGATCACCTTACCACGATCTTCCCCGAAGCGCGTATCAAGCAATATATGGAAGTGCGCGGCGCTGATGGCGGTCCGTGGGATCGGATCTGCGCCCTGCCGGCACTTTGGGTCGGTCTCTTTTACAACCAGTCATCTCTTGATGCCGCTTGGGACATTGCGAAAGACTGGAGCCCGCAAGACATGGAGGCTTTGCGTCGAGATGTTGCACGTTTCGGGTTCAGGGCGGAGATTGGCGGGCGCAGCGTGCTCGACATTGCAAGAGAAGTCGTGGATCTGGCAAAGCAGGGCCTTGGTGCGCGCAACAATCTCGATAGTGCCGGCGTGGATGAAGTTCACTTTCTCGCGACACTTCAGGACAGCCTGGAACGTAGGAAGACCCCTGCTGAAGATTTACTCGAAGCGTTTCACGGCGATTGGAAGGGTGACATCAGGCGCCTGTTTTCAGATTGCGCGTATTAGGCGTAACATACGCGTGCATTCCGGATGACGCAGGCCGAAGATGAAGGCAAAACCTGCATCGATTGCCACAAGGGCATCGCGCATCAGTTACCGGCAAATGCCCTGGAACTTGAAAGAAAGTTTAACGAAAAATACAATTCCGAAAATTGACCCGGATCATGCAAACCAGGAGAGAGATGGCAGGCCGCCGATCCCGATTACAACGATCTTGTTAGTCTTGTCATCCGGAACCTCATGTGATGACGGTGTCAGAGAAAAACGCGGACCCACCTTTTGAAAGAGGTGGGTCTTGCCGTTCAGGGTGACGTAACCCTTGGCACGCAATACCGAAGGTGGAAGGTCTTCTGCCTTTTGCCGGAAAATATCGTGGCTGATCGCGGTGTCGACCTCGAGGGTGCGAGTTTGGAAGAGTGTGCTGTGATCCTGATCATGAAAATCAGAGACGCCTTGTTTGGCCGCTGCGAAGGATCGATCATCGAGAATTGAAAGCGGAATGCGGCCTTTGTCGGCTTTCAAGCGGGGCACGCCTGCTGCATGGGCTTCAAGCCATAGCTCCAGTTCGGACAGGTCGCCCGCATCCAGAGTTTCGATTTTATTCAGAACAAGGAGGTTCGCCGCCTGGATCTGGCGTTCCACTGTATCGCGCAGGCGCTCGTCTTGCCATTGTGCCTGGATCTGTGCTGCATCAATGACAACGACTGTCAGGTCCCGTGACAGGTGCGGGTTGAGACTGCCAAGTTCTGCGATGGGCCGAGGATCTGCAACGCCGCTCGCCTCAATGATCAGATGCTCCGGCGGATTGTCGCTTTCCATCAGGTCCATCACGGTTTCAAAGAGATCATTGCCGATGGTGCAGCAGATACAGCCATTGGCAAGCGCAATGGTGGTGCCATCATGTTTTTCGATAAGGCTTTCATCAATGGCAAGGTCACCAAAGTCGTTGACCAGGACGGCGTACCGCACCCCGCCACCGGTCTTTGCGGCATCGTTCAGGATATGATTGACCAGCGTGGTTTTTCCCGCGCCAAGGAAACCGCCAATAACTGTGAGGGGAGCTGGATCTGACATCAGCTTTCGACCGCACGTCCGCCAATCATTGTACCGTGAACAGGAACATCCTTGAGGGCACGCGGATCTACTTCGAGCGGGTCTGCATCAAGGATCGCAAAGTCAGCCCATTTACCCGCTTCAATGGACCCGATCTCGCCGTCCATCTTTAAAGTGTAGGCCGCGCCAAGGGTGATGGCGCGCAGGGCAGAGCGGACAGAGATACACTCGTCCGGGCCCAGCACTTGACCGGATTCCGTCAGCCGATTGACCGCGCACCAGGCCGTAAAAAGCGGGTCGAGCGGCGTGATCGGCGTGTCCGAATGGATAGTGAAGGGAACGCCCAGCCGTTCCGCGGTGCCTATTGCATTCATCCGGCGTGCCCGGTCCGGCCCCATGGTTTCGGTCATGTGTTGGTCACCCCAATAATAAAGGTGATTGGAGAAGAGATTGACGCAAACACCAAGCGCTTTGATGCGGCGAAACTGTGCTTCGTCTGCCATCTGACAATGCTGTAGCGTATGGCGGTGATCAGGGCGCGGGTTGCGTGACAGAACCTCTTCGAGAGCGTCGAGCGCCACCGCCGTTGCCTCGTCGCCGTTGGTGTGAATGTGAACCTGATAGCCTGCATCATGATAGGTGCCAAGGCGGCCGGGCAGATCCGAAGGTTCGACGTTCCAGATGCCGTTTTCAGTGCCATTGGCATAGCCGGGCCAGCGCAGGCGCCCCGTGAAACCCTGAATGGAGCCGTCAACAACGAGTTTCACAATCCCGAGTTTCAGTTTGTCTGTCCCCATGCCTTCAACCGCCTTGAGGCTGGCAAGTCCGTCTGCCGTCGGAATGGCTGTGGCGAGGAGGGCAGGGACCAGCCGGAAAGGCGCACCTGGTTCTTTTGACCATTCGCTCAGGATTTTCGTGCCTTTTTCTGCCAGTGTCGCGCCAAGATCAGTCAGTGTGGTGACCCCGGCCCGTGTCGCGATCCTGCCATATTGCTCCCATTCAGCGCGGTGGCTGTCGTTGGCTCCTGCATTGGCACTGCGGCCCTGGCGCATGGCCCAGACCATTGCGTAGTGATTGGCCGCGCCGTGCATCTCGCCGCTGGCGGTGCCGTCTGCATGGCGTTTGATGCCGACAACATCATCGGCCTCCTGCCAGCCCACCTGATCAACAAAGGCCTGATTGACATTGGTAATGTGCAGGCTTGCGTGGAGCACCAGAACCGGGCGTGTGGTCGAGACACTGTCAAGGTCTTCGCGCGTCATCCGGCGTCCGCCAAAATAGATCGGATCAAAGCACCAGGCGACCAGGGGTGCATCTGGATTATCTATCTCCGCATCCTTGCGCTTCAACATGGCGACGACGTCATCGATCGATTTGAGACCCCCGTGTTTCACACCGAAAGGATCAAGACGGGAAAAAAATCCGGCATAGTGATTGGCCCACATTGTTGCTTCAAGCATGTGGCCGTGTCCCTCGACAAAGCCTGGCAACAGAACCTTGTCGCTATAGCGATCATCGAGAACGTAGTCGCCCCAGGTCTCAAGCTCCCCCAAATCACCGACGCCCAATATGCGCCCGTCCCGCACCGCCACATGGCTTGCGGTAGCGCGATAATTGTTCATGGTGATGATGTTTTTGGCCGAATAGATCCTTGTTTCAGACATACCGCAGACGCCTCCGATTATTGTTCTTGTTATAGCTGATCAGGTTGACGTCCCGCCTACGGTAATGCCGTCGAGCCGGAGTGTCGGCTGACCGACACCAACCGGCACGCTTTGTCCGCCCTTGCCGCAGGTGCCGATGCCGCGGTCCATCGCCATGTCGTTGCCGATCATGGACACCCGGGTCAGGCAATCCGGCCCATTGCCAATCAATGTGGCTCCCTTGACCGGCGCGCCGAGCTTGCCGTTTTCGATCTTGTAGGCCTCGGTGCACGAGAACACGAACTTGCCATTCGTCGTGTCGACCTGACCGCCGCCGAAGGACGTACAGTAAAGGCCCGAGTTGACGCTGCCCAGAATTTCACCCGGATCGTCCTTGCCGCCCAGCATCAATGTGTTGGTCATTCGCGGCAGTGGCTGGCAGGCGTAGGATTGCCGACGGCCGTTACCCGTCGGCGCATGACCCATGAGCCGCGCATTCATTCGGTCGTGCATGTAGCCTTTGAGAATCCCGTCTTCGATCAGCACGGTTTTTTGCGACGGTGTGCCTTCATCATCAATGGAGAGGCTGCCGCGCCGATCAGCAATGGTGCCATCGTCAATCACCGTTACGCCTGGCGAGGCAATCCGCTCGCCGAGCAGCCCGGCAAAGGCGGAGGTTTTTTTGCGATTTGCGTCGCCCTCAAGGCCGTGACCGATCGCTTCATGCAGCAAAATGCCCGGCCATCCGGGCCCGAGCACAACAGTCATCTCGCCCGCCGGAGCATCAACGGCCTCCAGATTGGCCAGCGCCTGCCTGAGTGCTTCGTCAACCTCGCCCTGCCAAACGTCAGGCTGCAGGTAGAAATCATACCCGGTGCGCCCGCCTGTGCCCGATGAGCCAGACTCTTGTCGATCGCCGACACCTGCCATAATCGATACATTGAGCCGCACAAGGGGTCGAACGTCCCGCATCATCTGACCATCGGCGCGCATGATCGCAACCACAGACCATTCGCCGGTGAGCGAGCATGAGACTTGTCTAACTCTCGGATCCTTCGCTCTGGCATAGGCATCAATGTCCTGCATCAGCTTGACCTTGGTCCCGAAATCCACGCCGTTGACCGGGTTGTCATCGGTGTAAAGCGAGATGTTGGTGCCGCGCGGATCGTCGGCCATGACGCCGGCGTGCCCTGACTTGACCGCAACCACGGCATCGGCGGCGCGCTTTATAGCGGCTTCCGAGAGTTCGGAGGAATGGGCAAAGCCGGTGGTCTCTCCGGCAACACTGCGCAGGCCAAAACCTTGAGAGGTATCGAAGCTGGCGTTTTTCAACCTGCCATCGTCGAACATGAAGCCCTCGGACTGGCAATATTCAAAGTACAGCTCTCCGTCGTCCCCGCCATGTAGCGTATCATTGACAATTTTCTGAATACGGCCCTGATCAAGGTCATTGCGGTTGAAAAAGAAGTCGTCATCACGGGAAGACATTGGGTTGGTTCCTCGATAAGGCAGGGTTCTGAAGGTGACCTTCACTGATTCGCAACATGTAAGTTGATTCTGGCGCAGCAGTCGAAAACCGTCTGTGGCGCCCAGAAGAGACATTCTGATCATGGAGACAACACACCATTGCCGTCAGCTGGCTGCTGACCTGGAGCGGCCATTTCGACAAAGTTGATTTGGCCCGGATCTCGCTGTCACCGTATCCAAACTGCCAATGTCCAGAATTACCTCTACCTGCAGAAATAGTTAACAAAACCTTTCAATGGGCACCAGCCCGGATTGCGACTTGATTGCAAGTAAAACAAACCTTGCGCCGCTCACAGTTTTGTGATCATTGATCGGCGGAAATTCGGCGTTCAGTGTTGATTTTGTGAAAATTCTTTTGCCGGGGCGGCTGTTCTTTTCAATCAGATATCAAGGACCACAAGGGCCACAGCTCAGAATGAAACTGAAGGACCGTGGATTGCGTTGATTCTGTCCCCCTCCCGACAACAGCATGGTTTCTGGACGCCAGCTGATAACAATAAAAGAAGAAGGAAAAACGATGCGCGTTTTATCTGGGGGCAAGGCGGCCCTGATCTGGACAATTGGTTTGATGACATCACTTCTGGTGTCCGGAGCTGCTCTGGCTCAGGCCGCAGGCGATGAAGTGTACGGTCAGCCGTACGAAAAGCAGATCGCTTTGCAAAAGGGCGTCACCGAGATCGCACAGCGCATCAAGGCGTTTGACGACGCTTTGATGATCCTGTCTTTTGTTGTTTCCATATTTGTCATGGTCCTGCTGGTCTATGCCTGCGTGCGGTTCAGCGCCAAGAGGAACCCGGTCCCGTCGAAGACCTCTCACAATACACTGATTGAGATCATCTGGACCCTGGCACCGGCACTTATCCTGGTTGTCATCGCCTTTCCCTCCGTGCGCTTGCTCATTGATCAGGACACCATTCCGGAAGGCGATCTGACCATCAAGGCGACTGGCAATCAGTGGAGCTGGTCCTATGAATATCCTGATCAAGGCGATCTCTCTTTTGACGCCTTCATGGTCGCGGAAGAAGATTTGCAGCCCGGCCAGCCTCGCCTTCTGGCGACCGATGAGCCGGTAGTAGTGCCGGTTAACAAGACCGTGCGGGTTATCGTAACAGCGGCAGATGTTATTCACTCCTGGGCCATCCCGGCGTTCGGCATCAAGATGGACGCCGTGCCCGGCCGGATCAATGAAACCTGGTTCAGGGCGGAGCGTGAAGGGACCTATTACGGCCAGTGTTCCGAGCTTTGCGGTGTCGATCACGCCTTCATGCCAATCGAGGTCAAGGTCGTGTCCGAGGCTGAATTCAATGCCTGGACTTTGCGAATGGCCGGGCTTGAAACAGAAAATGAAACACAACTGGCTGCAGTTGAAGCGGAATAGATCAACCTGGCGAATTTTACGAAATTCAGCATCAGGCCTGTGAAGAAAAAAGTTGGAAACAAAAAATGACGCCAGATACAGCGACTGCAGCTCACGATAACGACCACGCTCACACCCCCACGGGATGGCGGCGCTGGGTCTATTCGACCAATCACAAGGACATCGGGACCATGTATCTGATCTTCGCCATTGTGGCGGGTCTGGTCGGTTTTTCAATGTCAGTCATGATACGCGCCGAACTGATGACGCCCGGCGTAAACGTGCTGGGCGAGGGGCAAGAGGCCCATCACCTGTTCAATATGCTGGTCACCATGCACGGGCTTATCATGGTGTTCTTTATGGTGATGCCGGCGCTTATCGGCGGTTTCGGTAACTGGATGGTTCCGCTGATGATCGGCGCGCCGGACATGGCGTTTCCGCGCATGAACAACATCTCGTTCTGGCTGCTCCCGGCCGCTCTGGCACTTGGCGTCATTTCCATGTTCGTCGACGGCGCCGGATATCCGGGGGCCGGTACAGGCTGGACGGTCTATGCGCCACTCTCCACGACGGGCCATCCTGGACCAGCGGTCGACTTCGCGATTCTGGCGCTTCACCTCGCCGGTGCCTCGTCCATTCTTGGGGCGATCAACTTCATCACCACGATCTTCAATATGCGCGCTCCGGGCATGACGATGCACAAGATGCCGCTGTTTGCATGGTCAATTCTGATTACGGCCTTCCTGCTGCTGCTGTCGTTGCCGGTTCTGGCAGGCGCTATCACCATGTTGCTGACGGATCGCAATTTTGGCACGGCTTTCTTTGATCCTGCCGCCGGCGGTGACCCGGTCCTCTATCAGCACTTGTTCTGGTTCTTCGGTCATCCGGAAGTCTACGTTCTGATCCTTCCCGGTTTCGGTATCATCAGCCACATCGTGTCGACTTTCTCAAAGAAACCAATCTTTGGCTATCTCGGCATGGTCTATGCCATGGTGGCCATCGGGTTTGTCGGCTTCATCGTGTGGGCGCACCACATGTATACGGTGGGCATGACTGTTGAGCTGAAGGCCTACTTCCTTCTAGCGACCATGATCATCGCGGTCCCGACAGGCATCAAGATCTTCTCGTGGATTGCCACCATGTGGGGCGGTTCGATAGAACTGCGAACGCCGATGCTCTGGGCAATGGGCTTCATCTTCCTGTTCACTGCTGGCGGTGTAACCGGTGTGATGCTGGCCAACGCCGGTCTCGACCAAATCTATCATGACACCTATTTCGTTGTGGCCCACTTCCACTACACAATGTCTCTGGGCGCGACATTCGCAATCTTTGCGGGGTTCTATTACTGGTTCCCGAAAATGTCCGGCTACATGTACAGCCCGATCCTCGCACGCACGCATTTCTTCCTGACGTTTATCGGCGTCAATATGGTGTTTTTCCCGCAGCATTTCCTCGGCCGTGCCGGAATGCCTCGCCGTTACGTTGACTACCCGGACGCTTTTGCCTTCTGGAACTATGTGTCCTCTTTGGGAGCCTATCTTTCTGCCGCAGGTGTTCTGGTCTTCCTGATCACTATTGGCCTGGCCTTCCTGAAGAAGGTGCCAGCCGGCAATAATCCCTGGGGCGAAGGCGCAACGACACTGGAATGGACTTTGTCATCACCGCCGCCATTCCACACATTCAACGATTTGCCCAAATTTAAATAAGGCGCCTGGCTAATGCCGCAGAGCATTGCAGATATAGAAGTTATGGGAGATGTCTCCCTGGAAGAAGGAAGAACAGTGGCGACCGTTGGTGA